>NCRB01000004.1 GCA_002894665.1 Salinivenus iranica | reverse complement strand
GTCCTGATGAGTGTGGGGGGGCGCTCGGTGGAGGGCGGGCTGGAGCTGTCGCCGGGCCTGGTGGCCCTGAGCGTGGGCACGGGGGCGCTGCTCATTGCGGGCTTTTTTATTTTGGCCGTCGCGACGGATGAGGCCGGCATGTCGCTCGCGACGGGGGTGATGCGCGTGTCGGTGGTGATTCCGTTTCTGGCGTCGTGGGGGGTCTGGAACGAGGTCCCGTCGGTATGGCAGGGGGCGGGAATGGGGCTTGCCGCCGTGGCGTTCTTTCTCATCGCCCAGAAAGAACGTCGGCCGGAGCCGATGCGGGAGGGCGTGGCGGCGGTCCCCGGGGGAAACGAGTCGGCGTCGGAGCCCCGCCCGTCGACGGAGCCCGTGGTGGACTGGCGCGCCTTTGGCGTGCTGGCGCTTACGTTTTGCTCGGGCGGGGCGGTGGACCTCTCCATGAAGACGTTCGAGGAAGGGTTCGGCGACACAAACAGCCGGGTGCTGTTTCTGATGGGGGCGTTTGGCATTGCGTTCCTCATCGGGGCCGTGGTGGTGGGCCACCGGGCGATCCGGCATGGCCGCTGGCCCGACCGGCAGACAGTCGGATGGGGGCTGTTTCTGGGTGTCATCAATTACGGCTCGCTGGAGTTTCTCCTCCGGGCCGTGGAGGTGCTGCCCGGCACCGTGGTGTTTCCGGCCAATAACATCGCCATCATGGTGCTGGCGGCGGCGGTCGGGGTCTTTTTCTGGAACGAGCACCTGTCGCGGGCCAACCGAATCGGCATTGGACTCGCGGTGGCCGCGCTCGTGTTGCTCCGGCTGTAGCCGCGTGGCCGTCCCCATCGTTCGTTGCGCTGTTCACCATCGACTGCTCTCCCCGTGACCCGACGTGAGCGTGTGGCCGTTGGCGGAGGCGTCGTCCTCGGTCTCCTGCTGGCCGCGGCCCTTGTGTGGTGGGGGCGGGGGCCGTCGGAGGCCACGGTGCGTCGCACGGTGATCACGACCGTCGAGGAGGAGGCCCCGGCCTCGTTCCTGGTAACGGGCACGCTCGACCTGCAGGTGACGGTGGCCCTCGACTCGTCGCAGTACCTGACCCCCGACTGGATGACCAGGATGCTCCAGATGACCCAGCCGGGGACGTTGGCGCTCCTCCGGGGCCGCTCCCGGGCGGAGGTTCGGGTGCCGGGCCGCGTGTCGTACGGGTTCGACGTGCAGGCCCTCACGCCGGAGATGATTCGCCTGTCCGGCGACGAGGTGGTGGAACTGGAGCTGCCCCGCCTGTCGGTCCACAGCGTCTCCCCGGAGCTTCCGCGCCTGGAGGTGCGGACGAGCAATGCGGGCTGGATGCGAGTGCTCCCGTCCGACGCGAACGACCAGGTGCGTGCCGCGGCCCTGTCGGCCGTCGAACCCGCCTTCCGCCGGCAGGCCGAGCGTCGCTTCGAGACGGCCACCCAGCCCCGCCTGAACACAGCCCGGGCACTGGAGACCATGCTACGCCCGGCCCTCCAGGCCGCCGGGCTCTCGGCGCCCCGGTTTCAGGTTCGGGTGAACGACCGACTGGTGCTCCAGCCCGAAGAATGAACCCCTGGGGACTTTCAGTCACGATTGAAACCGTCCCACGGGGGTCATGTACGTTGTGTGCATCTACCACCGAGAGGCTGCATGTGGATCCTCCTCAACCCTGTTTCGGCAGTGGGTTATGACCGACGACCCTGCTTCGCAGACCAGTGATGACGGCCCGACGTACGTGGACACGCCGTACGGGATGGTGACCGCTGCGGGACGGTGGTACCACGTTCCGGAGGCCGACATCCGAGACTATGCGGGGGACGTGCTGCAGTACGTGTCGCTCGATCAGCTGCTGCGGTGGGCCGACGTGTGGGGGCGCTCGCCCCGAACGCTGGCGGCCTGGTCGCTGCCGGTTTTTCTGTGGCTGCTGCCCGCCGGGTGGGCGGCCCTGGCGGCGCTGGGGGTCTTTTTGGTCTGGGCGCTGATGAGTCCCGCCCTTACGAGCGTTGTGGGGGCAAAGCTTGGCACGGTGCTCGACTACGGCATCGTGCAGGCCCTCTACTACGTGCTGACCCTAAGCATCTTTGCGGCGCGGGATCAGTTCTGGGCCGTGGGGGTGGGGCTGATTGGGTTCGTGCTGCTGCGCTGGGGCGTGCTGCAGTGGGCGTTGCGTCCGGTGCTCCGCCCCGCCTGGCGCCGCCTCTACCCGCTGCCCGTGACGGATCAGGTCCTTCGTGGGCTCATCGTGCGGGTCGCCCTCAAGCACCGGCTGGCCCTGCCGCAGGTGGACGCCATCACGGAAGACATTCTGGAGAACTGGGGGGCCCGCACAGAGGAAGACACGAAAACGGACCCCGATCCGTAACAAGGGGCATGGGGCCTACGCCTGGTCGCTATCCTGAGCAATTCTGTTTGTATGATCGAAACCGACGCGTCTACACCGCCGATCCGGGAAGCCGACAGGGGGCTCCGTGCGGCCCTTGCGGAGAAGGTTCGTGCTGCGGTGGACACACACGAGGGGCCGCCCCGGGTGCGCCGACTGGTTGTGCCGGGCCGCCCGGACCGGTCCCCGCTGGCCTGGATGCAGGCCCAGCAGCAGACGGCGGGGGTGTACTGGTCGGGCCGGGACGACGATCGGACGGTGGCGGGAGTCGGCACCGCCGATGTGGTGTGGGACGACGACGTCCCCGTGGACTACGACCGCCTGGGGCGGCGCCTGGCGGACCGCACGGCGCGGGCCGATGCCGGGGCGCGATGGTACGGCGGGCTGCGCTTCGATGCCCCCCAGCCCCGCAGTGCCGGGTGGCCGGACCAGAGCTGGGGCTCCTTCGGGACCTATCAGTTCGTGCTGCCCCGGTTCGAGTGGGTGCGGGAGGGCGGGGCCGCTGCGCTCGTGTGCAACCTGGTGCTGCCGCGGGACGCCGAGCGGCTGGAGGCCCTCCTCGAGGCGATCGAGGCGCTTGTCTTTCCGGAGGCGGTGCCGGTGCCGGATCTCCCGCGCCCGCTCGGCCGCGCCGACTCGCCCAACCGCGACCAGTGGACCCGCATGGTGAATTGGGCGCTGGACGCCATTTCGAAGGAGGCCCTCCACAAGGTGGTCCTGGCCCGGCGCGTGGCGCTGGACCTGGGCACCGCCCTCGACCCGCTCCGCGTCCTCCAGCAGCTCCGGGCCGCCACCAAAAACTGTTTTCACTTTGCCGTGCGGACGGGGGCGGGGCCCGCCTTCGTCGGAGCGTCGCCGGAGCGGCTGTTTCGGCGGTCGGGGGCGACGGTGCGGAGCGAGGCGGTCGCCGGCACGCGCTCCCGCGGCGATACCCCCACGGCGGACGCGGCTCTTCGGGACGAGCTCTTCCAAAGCCCGAAGGAGCGACGCGAACATGCGTTCGTGCAGGAGGCCATCCGGAACGAGCTGGAACGCCTTTGCACGGATGTGGAGACGCCGGACGCGCCCGGGGAACTGGCTTTGGCGCGCAGCCGCCACCTCCACGCCCCCGTGACGGGTACGCTCCGGAGCGGACTGGGCACGATTGATCTGCTGAAGGGGCTCCACCCGACCCCCGCCGTGGGCGGCGTGCCGAAAAAGGAGGCCCTCACGGCCATTCGAACCCAGGAGCCCTTCGATCGGGGATGGTACGCCGGGCCCGTGGGGTGGATGGGGGAGGGGGCCGCCGAGTTCACGGTCGGTATCCGATCGGGGCTCGTGCAGAACGCCCGGCTGGCCCTCTTTTCGGGGGCCGGCATCGTGGACGGCTCGGTGCCGGATCGGGAATGGGAGGAGATTGAACAGAAAATTGGCGACTTTGCCGCGGTTTTGGATTTGGGGGATGTCGAGAATGGGGCCTCCCCCCGCTGAGCGCATGTTCTTCCCGACGGATGCCCGTACGCCTCGTGTCGTCTACGTCTCCCCTCGACGCCCCCAACATCACGTATCTTTGGACGCACCTGCTCATCGAGGAGCTGGTCCGGAATGACGTGCGCACCTTCTTCGTAGCGCCCGGATCGCGCTCCACCCCCCTCACTGTCGCCGCGGCCCGCCATCCGGAGGCCGAGGTGGTGCTGCACGTAGACGAGCGAGGCGGGGCCTTTGCGGCGCTGGGCGCGGGCCGGGCCTCGCGCCGCCCCGCGGCCTGGATCACGACCTCGGGCACCGCGGTGGCGAACGGGCTGCCGGCCGTGGTCGAAGCCTCGATGGACGGGGTGCCGCTCCTCCTCCTGACGGCTGATCGCCCCCCGGAGCTTCGCGACACCGGGGCAAACCAGGCCATCGATCAGGTGAAGCTCTTCGGCGAGTACGTCCGGTGGCACGTCGATCTGCCCCCGCCGACCGAGGACATCGACCCGGCCTATGTTCTGACGACGGCGGATCAGGCTGTGCACCGGGCCACCCGTGCGCCCGCCGGCCCCGTCCACCTCAACTGCGGATTCCGGAAGCCCCTGGAGCCGGTGGCGACCGACGACGCCCCGTCCGTTCCGCCGGCCGTGCAGGACTGGGCAGAGCAGGAGCGCCCCTTCACCCAGTATCCCCCGACGACATCGCAGCCGCCCGACGCCGCGCTCGATGCGCTGGCGCAGGACCTGAATGATGGGCGGCGCGGACTCGTGGTGGCCGGTCGGCTCGATACGGACGCCGAGGCCGCGGCGGTGCAGCGCCTGGCCGTGCGGCTGGGCTGGCCCCTCGTGCCCGACCTGACATCCCGACTGCGGCTGACCGCGCAGGGGCCGGCCGCCCTCGTGCCGTACGCCGACCTCATGCTCGACTCGTCGGCGTTCCGGGAGGCGTACCGCCCCGACGCCGTGCTTCGCGTTGGGGGGCGATTTGTGTCGAAACGCCTCCGCCACTTTCTCCGCGACAGCGCGCCCGACGTGCACGCGGTCGTGCGGCCCGATCCGGGCCGCCTCGATCCCGACCATCGGGCGACCCACCACGTCGAGTCGGGCATCGAGCCCTTTGTCGAGCGCTTTTTGGCGTTCACCGGCGCCATGGCCGAGCCGTCGTCCTGGCGGACGGGCTGGATCGAGGCCAACGACCGGGCGGCGACGGCCGTCCAGGCGCATGCCCGGGACACGAGCACGCTCACCGAGCCGTTTGTGGCCACCGCCCTCACGGAGGAACGGCCGGAGGCGCATGCCCTCGTGGCGGCCAGCAGCATGCCCGTGCGGGACCTCAACCGGCACGCGGCGGAACCGGGATCGGGCGGCGCGGCCTACGCCAATCGGGGGGCCAGCGGCATCGACGGCACCGTGGCCACCGCAGCGGGCGTGGCCACCGGGCGGGGAGGGCCCGTGACGCTGCTCATCGGAGACCTCGCCCTCTGGCACGATCTCAACAGCCTCGCCCTCCTCGACGACCGGCCCGTCGTGGTCGTCGTCGTCAATAACGACGGCGGCGGCATTTTTCACTTCCTGCCGATCCGGTCGCACGACGAATTCGCCCCGTACTTCACGACGCCCCAGGGCCGGTCCTTCGAGTCCGCGGCGGCCACCTTTGGCCTGCCCTACGCGCAGCCGACGACGCCCGCGGCCTTCCGGGCGGCCTACCGGGAGGCCTGCGACCGATCGGGCAGCACCCTGATCGAGGTGCGGACGGAGCGGGAGGCGAACCGGGAGGTGCACGAGCAGCTGGAGGACGCCGTGCGCACCGCCGTTGAGACGGACTCGTAGGGGCCCTACCCGGCGGTTTGTTCGCGGTAGACCGCCTCGATGCAGTTGTCGAGGGACAGGGCCCAGTCGAAGTCGAAGGCCTCGAAGCCGTCGAGCACGTCAATTTGTTGCATCTCGTCGAGCGACGCCCCGGCCTGCCGCTGCCGGGCGACGTACTCGTTGAGGGCGGAGAGGAAGTCTCGCATCACGAGCAGGTCGGCACGATCGCCGGTCACGCCGTACTCCGGGTTGCCGTGCCCGTGAATGAGGATCGTGTCGTCCGCAAGCGTCTGGTGGAGCGTCTCCAGTGTGTCGATCCAGTTCTGGGAGTCGGCGCCCCCGTCCACGTCGATGAAGGGGTAGGCGCGATTGAACACGAGGTCGCCCACGTGCACGACATTGGCTTCTTCAAAAAACACGACCGCGTCGCCTCCCGTGTGGCCGGGGCCGTAGTGCCGGAGCGTAAGGGATTCGTCGCCCACGGATGTGCTCCACCGATCCTCGAAGGTCTCGGTCGGATAGGGGGCGTCGTCGGCCTTGTCCCCCTCCGCGGTCTGCCGCATGAGACCCGGGACGTGTTCCTGGGCCACGAAGCGGTCGGTATGCGGGGCAAACACGCCATTTCCGCCGACGTGATCGCCGTGGTGGTGCGTGTTGACCACCAGGTCCAGGGCGTGCGTCGTGCGGTCCTGCAGGCCCGACCAACAGTCCGCGGCCGACTGCGGGGACTGGGTATCGACGACCACGAGCGCGTCGTCGGTGGCGAGCCAGCCGATGGTGCCGCCGCGCTGCGTGAAGATGCCCGTTCCCTTTCGGAGCGACGTGAAGCCCTCGGCGCGGGACGGCCACGAGCGGAGCAGGGACGCCGCCACGGGGCTTACCGCGAGGGCGGTGCCGGTGTGTTTGAGGAAGTGCCGACGAGAAAGCATGGATTGATCACATTCTGAAGGGAATCGAGAAAAGTACAGCAACGTACATTTTATTTCCGACAATCACTACGCACGATCCGGGCCGTCGTGTTGCGTGGCACACACCAACGTCCTCTTCACGTTTCTGCACGGTTCCCATGGCGACCGCGACCTCTCAATTGCGTGTCTGGCTCTGGGCCGCCCGCCCCAAAACACTGGGCGCGGCCGTGGCCCCCGTGTTTGTGGGCACGGCGTTGGCCGTGGAGAAGGGCGCCTGGCATCCGGGCGCCGCGGCGCTCGCGCTCCTGAGTGCGGTATTCATCCAGGTTGGCGTCAATTACCACAACGACTACACCGACTACCTCCAGGGAGCCGATACGGACGATCGGGTGGGGCCCCTCCGCGTGACGCAGGCCGGACTCGTGGCCCCCGACACGATGCGGCAGGCCACCATTGGGATGTTTGGGGCCGCGGTGCTGGCCGGGGGCTACCTCATCGTTCGGGGCGGGTGGCCCGTACTGGCCATCGGGGTCGCGTCCATCGCCACGGCCATCTGGTATACCGCCGGATCGTATTCGCTCGCCTCGCTCGGCCTCGCCGATCTGGCCGTGTTTGTATTCTTCGGCCCTGTGGCGGTCGGGGGCACCTACTACGTGCAGGCGCTGGCGTGTCCGCCGGAGGTGATCGCGGCGGGGGCGGGCCCGGGGCTGTTCTCCGTCGGCATCCTGCTGGTGAACAACATCCGCGACGTCGCGAACGACCGGGCCGTAGGCAAACGCACACTCGTCGTTCGGACGGGCCGGCGGGTCGGCGTCTGGCTCTACGGCGCGTGCCTGAGCGCGGCGTTGCTCCTCCCGGTAGGCCTTGCGGCGGGCGCCGGAGGGCCCTGGGGGGCGGTGGCGCCGATCGTGTTGCTCCCGCTGGTGGTTCGCCACACACGCACCCTCGCCACCACCGACGACCCGGAGGCGCTCAACCCCCTCCTGGGGGCAACGGGGCGCCTGCTGGTGCTGTGGGCCCTCCTCTTCTCGGCCGGGTGGTTGCTCTCCTAATCCTCGCAGTCTCGTGACGATCGCATCCCTTGAGCGCTACCGGTACACGCTCCCCCTGACCGAGCCCCTGTCTCTCGGGGGCGCGCCGCTGGCCGAGCGGCACGGCCTCCTCCTGCATCTGACCCTCGACTCGGGGGCCGACGGATGGGGCGAGGCGGCGCCGCTGCCGGGGTTTAGCGTGGAGACCCTGGACGAGGCGGTCGACCAGGCGCGCCGCCTCGGGAACCGATGGGAAGGGGAGACGCTCACGGGAGAAGGCCCGCGGGCGATAGTGCGGGCGCTTCCCATTCCGGATTCTCTGCCGGCCTCCGTACGGTTTGGGGGAGAGAGTGCCGTCGTGGAGGCGCTAGCCGCGGCCCAGGGGATCGCGCCGGCCCGGCTCCTCGGCGCGGACCGACCCTCCGTAGCCCTGAACGCGCTGGTTCGTGCGGGCGACGCGGACACGCTTGCCGACCAGGGGCGTCGGCTCCGGGCGGACGGATACCAGGCTGTGAAACTGAAGGTCGGGCGTACGGACGTGTCGACGGACGTGGAGCGCGTTCGGGCCCTACGTCGGGGACTCGGCCCGGACGTAGAGCTTCGACTCGATGCCAACCGGGCGTGGTCCGTGGAGGACGCGGAGGCGTTTCTGTCCGGAATCAGCGACTGCCCGTTCGCCTATATCGAAGAGCCCGTGTCCGATCCGGAGCACCTTCCGGCGCTGGTCGAGGCCACGGGCTGTCCCGTTGCGATCGACGAGACGACCCGCGAGCGGTCGCGGGAGGTGCTGGGGGCGTGGCCGCTCCGTGCCGTCGTTCTGAAGCCGACCCTGCTGGGCGGCATGCACCGGATGTGGGCGTGGGAGGCGGCGGCTCGTGACCACGGCGTTCGTCCTGTCCTCAGCGCGTCGTACGAGACGGGGGTGGGCACCCGAATGCTGGCTGCCGTGGCCGCCACGCTGTCCGAGGCCCCGGCGGGGCTGTCTCCGTACACCCGACTGGCGGCCGACGTGCTCGCGCCACGACTGTCCATGGACGGGCCCACGGTGGACCTGGCAGCCGTCTCGCGATCGACCGTCTGCCTCGACCGCCTGGAGCCTCTCGTTGACTGATTTTTTCTTGGAAGCGTTTCCGATGACCTCTCCGCTTTACCACCACGCACAGGGACGACCCACGGCCCCCGCAATCGTCGCCCCGAATCGCACCTGGTCGTATCAGGCCCTGGACGCAGCGGTGCACGGGACGGCCGGTCGACTGCGGGCGGCGGGCGTCGCGCCAGGGGATCGGGTGGCGCTGGTGCCGTCGCGGAGTCCGGACGCCATTGTGCTTCTCTGGGCGCTCTGGCGTGTGGGGGCGGTCGCAGTGCCGCTGAGCCGGCGTCTGCCCGCCCCGGCCCGCCGGGCGCAGGCCGAGCGTGCCGGGTGTGACGGGGCCGTGCTGCCGGAGGCAGAACAGGAGCCGTTTTCGTCGATGGCGCCCGTGGTCTCACTGGAGGCGGTCGTGAGCGAAGGCCCGACGCGAGGGGACGACCCGCCCGAGCAGGATCCGGAGCGCGACGCCACGATCGTGTTCACGTCCGGCAGCACCGGGCAACCCAAGGCCGCCCTGCACACCTGGGCCAACCACCTGTACAGCGCCAAGGGCGCAAATGCAAACCTGCCCCTCCGGTCGGGAGATCGGTGGCTGTTGTCCCTCCCGCTCTACCACGTGGGCGGACTCGCAATTCTGGTGCGGTGCGCCCTGGCGGGGGCGGCGGTTGCGGTGCCGGAGTCCGAGAAGGACCTGGCCCCCGCCCTCGGGGACACCCGAGCGACGCACGTCTCCTGCGTCTCGACCCAGCTCCGCCGGATGGTGACTGCGGGCCATGCGCCGCCGTCGTCCCTCCGCGCCGTCCTGCTCGGGGGCGGGCCGATGCCCGCCCCGCTCCTCGACCGGGCGTACGCCGACGGCTGGCCCCTCCTCACCAGCTACGGCTGTACCGAAATGGCGTCGCAGATCACAACCACGGCCCCGGGCGCCTCCCGATCGGCCCTTCGCACGGCCGGGACCCGACTGCCCCACCGTCGGGTACGCATCGGCCCCGACGGGCAGATCCTGGTGGCGGGGCGGCCCCTCTTCCGCGGCTACGTGCAGGACGGCACGGTCACCGACCCGTGCACGGACGACGGCTGGTACCCGACCGGGGACCGCGGCGTCCGGGACGCGCAGGGCCGCCTCCAAGTGGTTGGGCGAATCGACCGGATGTTTGTCTCCGGAGGCGAAAACATTCAGCCCGAAGAGATCGAAAGGGCCCTTGAGCGGCTGCCCCGGGTGGTGCAGGCCGCCGTGGTGCCCGTATCGAACCCGGAGTATGGACACCGTCCGGTTGCCTTTCTCCGGGGCGACGGGCCCCTCGAGGACGCCACACTGCGCGAGTCGCTGCGCGCTCATCTCCCGGGGTTTAAAATTCCCGATGCGTTCTACCCCTTCCCGGACGACCCCGGGAACTCGGGCCTCAAAGTCGACCGGGAGTCGCTCCGGGAGTGGGCCCAGGCGCGCGTGGACGACGAGAGGGAGGCGGGGCAAGACACGCCAAAAACATCTTCGGGCTGAGCCGCAGGCTTGCCGTCCTTGCATTGACGACGGGCAACTTCTTTATTGCGAGGTCCTCGCAGGGTCCACCTTTCTCTTCATTGCTTGGAAGCGCTTCCAAAACTATGAACGACACCGCACGTCCCCTCCAAGCCGTCACGCCCCTCACGCACAAGCGCGTGCGCTTCACGCCGCTCCAGATGAAAAACATCCACACGCATTTTCGCTGGAACAACGACCCCGAGCTGAACCGGCTCGATAGCGAAATGCCCTACGAGGAGGAATCGTTTGGACAGTTCAAGGAACGGTTCGAGCAGTTGTGTGAGCGTCCGTCTCCGTCGCATCGCGACTTTGAAATCCACGACGACGAGCAGAATGTGCTCATCGGAATCGCCTACGTGGCCCGCATTGATTCGCATCACCAGCACGCCCGCATCGGCGTCACCATCGGGGACCGCGCGTACTGGGGCAAGGGCTACGGGCGGGAGTCGATGCGTCTTCTGCTGCGGTATTGCTTCGAGCGACTGGACCTGCACCGGGTCCGGGCGGCCACGTTCGAGTACAACACCGCGTGGCGCGACCTCGTCGAGGGCATGGGGTTCACCAAGGAAGGAACGGCCCGCGACTACCTATACCGCGACGGTCGCTTTTGGGACAAGGAAAATTATGCTCTGCTGGAGCCGGAATACCGGAAGCACTACCGCACAACCGACACGGCGAACGCTCAGCCCGCTTGAAGGAGAGGACGGTCCGGGGAGCGCCGCGCGGACGCGACAGGCGGGTCAGTCCGTGTTGGGGGAGCGCTGCATCCACAGGATGAGAATGTCGTCCTGAAAATCGTCCTCCGCGCTTCGGTCGAGGGTCCCGGTTCGGATGGCCTCGATGGGCTGGTCCCGATCCTGCGCCTCGGCTGCCAGATCGCGCATGGCGGCCTCCCCCAGCATGTTGCCGTTCCGGCCGGGCTGTTCCGTTAGGCCGTCGGTATAGGCGAACAGGGCGCCGCCGGGAGCGAGGTCGAGCGTCACGTCGGAGAACGACGTGTCCTCTTCGAGCCCGAGAATAAGGTCGCTGTGCTCCGCGATTTCCGGTCCGTCGGGGGTGACGAGCACCGGGCGGCAGTGGCCCGCGTTTGCGTACGTGACGGTGTGGGTGTGCGGGTTCCAGTGCAGGAGGAGGAAGGAGGCAAACGTATCCTCCAGCACCTCATCGCTGAGCAGCATCTCGTTAATGCTCTGCATCACCGCGGCGGGCGAGGTGGACTCTTTGAGGAGGGTGTGGAGCGTGCCGCGGACGTAGCTGAGGAAACTGTAGGCGTAGAATTTTGCCCGCAGGCCCTTTCCCATCACGTCCCCGATGGTGAGAAAATACGTTCCCTGGTCCGTTTCGACCCAGTCAAACAGGTCGCCCCCACCCTGCGCATGGGCTTCCGCGTGGAAGTCGAACCGGTAGCCGTTGACGTCCGGGAGGCGGTCGGGGAGAAGGCGATTGGAAAAGTCGCGGCCGATTTCGGCGTCCAAGTTCGACTGGAAGACCTCGACTCGTTCCAGCAGCCGCTCCACCCGCGAGAGAAGCTGGTCCATGTCGAACGGCTTGGTGATGTAGTCGTCCACCCCGGTCCGTTCTCCCTGCTTCCGAGCGGGCTCGTCGGCGCGGGCCGTCAGAAAGATGAACGGAATCACGCGGGTGTTTTTGTCGGACTGCAGGGCCGACTGGAGCGCAAACCCGTCCATCTTCGGCATCATGATGTCCGAGATGATCAGGTCGGGAATGCTGGACTCGACGTGGTCGAGCGCGTCCTGCCCGTTCGTGGCGGTCGCAACGTTGTAGTGCTTGCCAAGACGGTGCTTGAGGAGCTCCCGAACGGTCCGGTCGTCCTCGACAATTAAAATGGAGTGCTCAGCCATGGATCGTGGTCTGCGGGGATCGAAAACGCTAAGCAGTGGCGCCCATCCTCCCGAGTGGTGTAGGAGAGCGACTGGGTACAGGCGTCCATGATGCGCAGGCCCATGCCCCGTTCGGGGAGGCCGTCGATCGGTTCATTCGAGGAGGGAAGAACCGTTTCGAGGTCGAATCCCTCGGAGTTGTCCAGCACCTCGCAATGGACGTCCTGGTTGGTCGTGCGGAGTTGGATTTCGACGGTCGGGGGGCGGGTGGCAAAGTGGCCGTGCTCCGAAAGATTGGCCAGCCATTCCTGGAGAACGATGCGGGTGTAACGAATCGTCTCGGCACTCGGGTCGTCATTCGTCCGTGTGTCGGCCCAGTCGGTCAGGGATGTACGAAGATCTTCAAGCGCGCGGTCCAGATTGGTATATTCTCGCACGAGGGGGCTCATACGTTGGACAGTACGGCCGGCAGAGGACAACGGGCAGGGACCATTACGACGTCAAGGCCTCTTTGGCCGCTTCTACAGAGGGGTACTGGCGAAAGACCTTGTAGGTGCGGGTGAGTTGAACCACCACCTGCACCGGGCGCGAGACGTCCGCGAACGCGACTTGGCCGTCCTGCGGAGAAATTTCGCGGTAGAGAGAAAAGATGGACCCGAGCCCGGTGGAGTCGAGCACCTCCGTCTCTGAAAAGTCCAGGATAAAGTTTTGGATGTCGTCCTCGACGTAGTCCTGAAACGTCTCTTTGAACTCGTCGGCGTTCCGAAAGTCGAGGGCTTCCCCCACGTGTACGATGGCGGTGTCGGACGTCAAAGTCTCCACGTCAAAACTCATGGTGCAAGCGCAACTTCTGAGGAAGGAAGTAGAGAACCGGCGCCGCGAGAGAGGCCGACGGTCGTCGGCGAGCCTTCACGACGCTCGAAGGGCATACCCTAATCTGGAGAATTCAAACCGCAAAACGCGTTCCGTAGAACATAAGGAGAAAGACCTGGACTGTGAAGGGAACGGGAATGGAGCAATGGGCGAGGGGCCCTGTTGTACGATCGCCTGACGTTTCTCCAGGACCGATCCTCGTGCAGCCCCTTCCGATGCGGACCCCCACCCTGATGCGACGCCTGTGGCTCGTCGTTGGACTGTTACTCCCCATTCTGGGAGCGCTGGGGTGCGAGCGCCGGGGAAATGGAGCGCGGGGGCCGTCCGCCGATTCTCTTGCGCCCGAGGGGCCCGATCAGATCACGTGGGAGGCGCGCTTCTCCATGGACGAAGGGGGGCGTCGCCGGGCCGCCATTACGGCCCAGAAGATGGAACAGTACAAAACGGAGGACAGCACGTACTCGATCTGGCGTACGCTCGTGGACACCAATCGCGTCCGGTCGCATGTGTTCGACGAACAGGGCGACTCCTCCGCCACCATCGTCGCCGATAGCGTGGTCTTTTTCAGTCAGGAGGGGCGGTTCGAGGCGTATGGCAACGTCGTGGTGACGACGCAGGACGGGCGGCGGCTCAACAGCGAACACCTCACGTGGAACCAGGCCGACCGTACGATCCGGACGCGCCGGTTTGTTCGGATTACGACCCCGACCGAGCGGGTGCAGGGCAACGGGCTGGTGGCCGACGAGGACCTGGAGACCTATCAGATTGGCTCGTTTACGGCGGAGGTGGAGGTGGAGAACGACTCCTGAAGGCGGGCGGGAAGAGGAACGAGCCGGTCGGGTGGTCAGTGTCTTTCGCTCGTGCTCCGGCTGCGGTGTCGGGGCGGTACTCACGGACTTGATTCGCCTTCATGCACGCACGGCCTGTTTCCCCTTACGCACACGTGGGCCTCTGCCTTGTGGCGGCCGTGGTGCTGGGTGGGGGGCTGTGGGGCCAGGCCGCGCAGGCGCAGGAGGCCCCCGACTCCACCGCTCGGCCAATGGACGCCGTCCCGACCGCCGGGCCCGACTCGGTGCGCCCCTCGGATGTGGCCGGTCCCGTGGCGCCCGACACCGGATCGGCCGAGCGGGCCCTCGTAAACGCCGACTCGTTGAGCGCCCAGGTGCAGGACGGGGCGCGCATCCAGGACCTCTTTGGCAACGTGTTCGTGCGGCAGGACACCACCCGACTGCGCTCCGACTACGCCCGTCGGTTTCTCGACGACGACCGGTTCCTCTTTACGGACAACGTGGTCATTTACGAACGGGGCGATACGCTCCGAGCCGACACGGTGCGCTACGACCGGACGACGAAGGTGGGGTACGCCCGGGGAAATGTGCGGGTGACGGATGGCGAGGTCGTTGTGCGGGCGCCCCGCGCCACCTACTACACGGAGTCGAAGCGGTCGGTCTTTCCCGACAGCGTGACCCTGGTTGACAGCGCCCGCGTGCTTCGAGCCCGCGCGGGCACCTACTGGTCCGAGGACAAGCGAGCAGAGTTTCGGGGGCGCGTTCGGCTGACCGATCCGGAGACGTACTTGGAGGCGGACTCTCTCACGTACTATCGCGATACCGAGCGGTCCATCGCCACCGGCGACGTGTTTATCCGGCGAGGAGAAGAGGCCGAGGGGGCGGACGGGGCGGCCCCGGACACCACCGCGCGCACCTACCTCTTCGGGGCGTGGGCCGACAACCAGGAGCAGGCGCGCTACAGCCGCGTGGAGGGGCGGGCCCTGCTCGTGCGGGTCCGATACGACAGCACCGGGGCGCCGGAGGATACGCTGGCGCTGCGGGCCCGCCGGCTGGACGCCTACCGGTCCGACACGCACCGACGCCTCATCGCCGTGGATTCCGTGCGTATCTGGCAGGCCAATCTGGCGGCCGTCGCCGATTCAGTGGTGTACGATCGCGTGCTCGCGCCCGGGCCGGCCGATACCAGCGCCTCCCCTGCGCCCCTTCCGGACGGGCGCCGAGGGCCAGGGCGCGCAGAACAACCGGGGCGACCGCCGAACGCCCTGGTGCGGGCCACCGACTCGCTCGCCCGCCCCCGCCGCCCCGATTCGGTCCGGGCAGATTCGACAGCGGATGCGGACCCGACTGCGGAGTCCACAGCCGCGGCGGCGGACGCGTCGGCCGGGGCCCGGGTGCGGGACACCACGGGCGCGACGCGGGCCGATCGCAGGCCCCGCGCCGCCGATACGAGCCAGGCGACCGTCGGCGGTGGGCCGCCGCCCGCCTCCAACTGGATGCGCCCTCGCGTTGACAGTGCCGGTGCCGCGCCGCTCGAAGAGACACGCCTGTTTCGCGCCCCGGTCACCTGGTTTCAGCAGGCGCAGGTATGGGGCGACTCGATCCGGGTCCGGGCCCGAACCCGAAGCCTCGACACGGTCTTTGTACGGGGGGCGGCGTTTGCGGCGCAGCGCGACACGGCCCTCGACCGCATTCACCAGCTCAAGGGCCGCACGCTGAGGGCCTCCTTCCGGGCCGACTCGCTCCGCCGCATCCGGGCGCGGCCCAACGCTCGTGCGATCCGCTTCCTCGCCGACGACCGCGGGGCCCTGAGCAGTGGCATCGAAACCTCCGCCGATCGCATCGTGCTGCTGTTTCGAGGGGGCCAGGTGGACCGCATTCGCGTGCTGGGCGGGGTGGAGAGCACGCTCTACCAGACGCCCGACCTGATCCCGGACCCGTTTCGGCTGGACGGGTTTCAATGGACCCCGGAGCGGAAACCCACCCGGCGCGGACTGCTCGACGAGCCCCGCGTGCGTCGCCGGCTGGAGCTGGAAGGGCAACTGCCCCCGAGGTCGCGGGCGCCTGCCGCTTCCCCGCCGCCCGGGGACCGCGCGGGCGCCCCGCCGGACTCATTGCAGCCCCCGACCCGACCGCTCCCTGACACCACGAACCAATCCGATTCGGACGCATGAGCGCGACTGCACCGACCGAGGGCGAGCGGGCCCACTCCGAGTCCGCCGCTCCCCAGACCCTTGCCGCCCAGGACCTCACGAAGCGCTACGACAAGCGCGCCGTGGTTGACGACGTGAGCCTCGAGGTGGAACAGGGAACCATCGTCGGACTCCTCGGCCCCAACGGGGCAGGCAAGACCACCACGTTTCACATGATCGTCGGCATGACCCGGCCCAACGAGGGACGCATTCTGCTCGGGGGGGACGACATCACCCGCCTGCCGATGTACAAACGGGCCCGGCGCGGCATTGGGTATCTTGCACAGGAAACCTCTGTGTTTCGGGAACTGACCGTAGAGGAAAACCTCCACGCCGTGCTCGAATTCCAACCCATCTCCGACGAGGAGCGTACGGCGCGAGTCGAGTCCCTCATCGAGGAGTTTGGGCTCGATCGGGTGCGCGACTCCAAGGGCTACTCGCTCTCCGGAGGGGAACGGCGCCGCACCGAGATCGCCCGGGCCCTGTCGACCCGGCCCCAGTTCTTTCTTCTTGATGAACCTTTTGCTGGGGTGGATCCCATTGCAGTCGAGGACATCCAAGACATTGTAGCTGATCTAAAAACGCGGGGCATCGGTGTTCTCATCACCGACCACAACGTCCACGAGACCCTTGCCATTACCGACCGGGCCTACCTGTTGTACGAGGGCCAGATCCTGAAGCACGGTACGGCCGAAGAGCTTGCGGCCGATCCGGAGGTTCGAAAACGGTACCTGGGCGAAAAATTCTCTCTGGATCGGTATTGAGGATACTGGCGGGGTCCGTTGCACTTCTCGCTCGGGCGCGCCGGGCGCCTTCCGTCTCTCATTGATTTTCCATTCTATCGACCGACCGCTCTATGTGTGGAATTGTTGGGTACATTGGTGACAAGCAAGCCGAGGATCTCCTACTCACGGGGCTCAAGCGACTGGAGTATCGGGGGTACGACTCGGCCGGCCTCGCGGTGGTGGGCAACGGGGGGCTCCGGGTAGAGAAAAAGGAGGGAAAGGTCGACGACCTCCGAAAGGCCCTCTCGAATGGGTCGATGGAGGGGACACTCGGGGTGGGGCATACGCGCTGGGCCACCCACGGGGCGCCGAACGACGTCAATGCCCACCCGCACGTGAGCAGCGATGGGGCCTTCGCGGTGGTACACAACGGCATCATCGAGAACCATGGGGTGATTAAGAAAAAGCTGAAGGAGAAAGGCTACCAGTTCGATAGTGAGACGGACACCGAGGTGCTCGTTCACCTCATCGAGGAGGTCAAGCGGGAGGCGAATTTGTCGCTGCCCGAGGCCGTGCAGCAGGCGCTCACGCAGGTCGTGGGGGCCTACGGCATTGCCGTGGTGTCGCGGGAAGATCCGGACCTGCTGATTGCGGCCCGGAAGGGGAGCCCGCTCATCCTGGGGGTAGGGGACGGAGAGTACTTCATTGGGTCGGACGCCGCGCCGCTGGTGGAGCACACGCGAAAGGTGGTGTATCTGAGCGACGGGGAGATCGTCACGGTGCGCCGCTCGGGCTACCAGGTGCGTACGATTGACGACGAACCGCTCGACAAGGAGGTGCACGAGCTGGAGTGGAGCCTGGGGGAGATCGAAAAGGGCGGCTACGACCATTTCATGCTCAAGGAAATCATGGAACAGCCCGATGCCCTGGAGGACGCGATGCGGGGGCGTGTTCGCCCGGCGGAGGGCGAGATCGTGCTGGGGGGATTGCACCAGGTGTGGGATCAGCTCCGCGACGCCGACCGCATCATCATCGCTGCCTGCGGCACCTCGTGGCACTCGGGCCTCGTGGGCGAGTACCTGATCGAAACGTTCTCGCGGATCCCGGTGGAGGTCGAGTACGCCAGTGAGTTCCGGTACCGAGATCCCATCATCCGGGAGGACGACGTCGTACTGGTGCTCTCACAGAGTGGGGAAACGGCCGACACCCTGGCGGCCGTCCGACAGGCCCAGAGCCGCGGGGCGCTGTGCCTGGGGATCTGCAATGTGGTCGGATCCACGATTGCGCGGGAGACCGACGCGGGCGTGTACCTGCACGCCGGCCCCGAGATCGGCGTGGCCTCCACCAAGGCGTTCACGGCTCAGGTGGCGGTGCTCTCCATGATTGCGCTCAAGCTGTCGAAAGGACGCACCCTCTCGGACGCCGAGCGGAAGGAACACATCCAGGCCTTGGCCGAGGTCCCGGACAAGGTGCGGGCCGTGCTGAGGCAGTCCGACGACGCCCTGGAATCGATGGCACAGGTCTATCGGTACGCCTCCAACTTTCTGTACCTGGGGCGCGGGTACAACTTCCCGGTGGCCCTGGAGGGCGCCCTCAAGCTCAAAGAGATCTCGTACATTCACGCCGAGGGCTACCCCGCGGCCGAGATGAAGCACGGGCCCATCGCGCTCATCGATCGGTTCATGCCCGTCGTCTTCCTGGCGATGAAGGACAGCACCTACGACAAGGTGTTGTCTAACATCGAGGAGGTGGCGGCGCGCGACGGGTCGGTGATTGCCATTACCGACGAGGAAAACGGCGAGCTCGATGAGCTTTGCGAGTACGTGCTGCGGATTCCGCAGACGAAAGAGTTTTTGTCGCCCCTCCTCACCGTCATCCCCCTGCAGCTGCTCTCCTACCACATCGCCGTCATGCGCGGCTGTCATGTCGACCAGCCCCGCAACCTGGCCAAGAGCGTGACGGTGGAGTAGAGCGGGACGCGCCGGGGCTGAACCTGCCCTCCCGGGGCCCGTTCTACATAGACTGCGCGTTCGTCCCCAATGTCCCGCTGTTTATGATTGAGCTAGAGAAACTGGAGAAGATTAAGCGTCGCTTCGAGGAGGTCGAGAGCCTGATGGCCGACCCCGAGGTGGCCACCGATCCGACCCAAATGCAGGAGCTGGGGCAGGAGCACAGCCGGCTCGAAGAGGTGGTCGCGGCCATCGACCGCTACGAGGGGATGCTGGATGAGCGCGACGACCTTCGCGACATGGTGCGGGAGGAAAACGGGGAGATGGAGGCCCTGGCCAAGGAGGAGCTAGAGTCGCTGGAAAAGCGCCTGCCGGCCGTGGAGGAGGACCTGCGGAAGAAGCTCGTCCCGAAGGATCCGGAGGACGAAAAGAACGCGATTGTGGAGATCCGGGCGGGGGCGGGGGGCGACGAGGCCGCGCTGTTTGCGGGCGATCTCTTTGAGCTCTACACCAAGTTTGCGAAGCAGCACGGGTGGAGCTACGAACTGATGGACGTGTCGGCGGGCACGCAGGGCGGCTTCCGGGAGGTCATTTTTGCCGTGAAGGGGGAGGACGTGTTTGGCACGTTCAAGTACGAGGCGGGGGTGCATCGCGTCCAGCGCGTCCCCGAAACGGAGTCGAGCGGCCGCATTCACACTTCCGCGGCCACGGTCGCCGTACTGCCGGAGGCCGAGGAGGTCGACATCGACATCCGCGAGAGCGACCTGAAGGTCGAGACGTTTAAGGCGACGGGGCCGGGGGGGCAGTCGGTGAACACGACCGACTCGGCCGTACGCATCAAACACATCCCCTCGGGGGTCGAGGTGTCGTGCCAGGACGAGAAGAGCCAGCACAAGAATCGGGCGAAGGCCATGCGCGTCCTGCGCTCCCGGGTGTACGAGAAGAAGCGGAAGGAGCAGCGTGAGGAGCGCGAGGAGGCGCGTCGCTCGATGGTGGGCAGCGGGGACCGGTCGGCCAAGATCCGGACCTACAACTTTCCGCAGGACCGCGTCACGGACCATCGCCTCGAGGGGGGGCAGAAGAACCATTCCCTCCAGACGATTATGGGCGGCGACCTCGACTCGATTATTGACGCGCTCAAGGCCGAGGAGCACGCCGAGAAACTGGCGAACCTGTAGCGAGGGGATTCCTCATGTTGTTTTCAAGGCGAGTGTGCGACCTCATGCCGATCGGGTCGTATAGTCCGATCGGCATTTTGTCCCTGCTCCTCTGCACGCCGTCCGGCGTTCTACGAGGGGCATGAGCGTTTTCATTCCATAGGGATTTCGATCACATCATGGCGAACACGTATCAGTACGAGCTTACGTACGTCATCAGCGGCGTCGTCCAGCAGAATCAGGTGGACGACATTGTCCGCAAGGTGAACCACCTCATCGAGGACAATGGGGGCGACGTAATTGAGGTCGACGAGTGGGGCAACCAGCGCCTCGCGTATGAGATCGACCGCAAGCGGAGCGGGTACTACGTCAACATGTACTTTAAGGCCCCGGGCCCGCTCATCCAGCGCCTCGAGCGCGAGCTGGAGATCAACGACGATGTCCTGCGCTACCTCACGCTGCGGATGGACGCGAAGATGAAGCGGCACTACAAGAAGCGCAAGCGACGCGAGGCCCAGCAGCAGGAGGAAGACGAGGCCGGCGAGTCCGAGTCCTCCGAGGACGACGAGTAGCACCTCCTCGCGGCCGCATTCCCCCTACGAACCCGTTGAATTAATTTCTTCGATTTGCGATGGCGAACCAAGAGGACGTCGACTACGAACACATCGAGTACGTGGACTACAAGGACACAGAGTTCCTTGAGCAGTTCATCAACAACCAGGGCAAGATCCTGCCCCGTCGCGTGACGGATGTCCCGGCCCGTGTGCAGCGACAGATCACGACGGCCATCAAGCGGGCGCGCCACCTTGCCCTGCTGCCGTACGTGCAGGAGTCGATCCGGTAGGCGCCCTCGGCCCTGTTGTTTTCGTATCTCGATCCCAATTCAGAACGAACCATGGACGTAATTTTGCTCAAGGACGTGGAGCACCTCGGGGAGGCCGGGGAAATCCACGAAGTGGCCGACGGCTACGGACGCAATTATCTCATTCCGCAGGGCCTGGCCCGCGTGGCGACCGACGGCGTGGTCCGCCACCAGCGCGAAGTGCAACGGCAGCAGGCCCGCAAGGAGGCCGTCAAAAAGGAACAGGCCGAGGAGCTCAAAAAGGAGCTCGAGGATATGCAGGTCGTCTTTTCGGCCAAGACGGGCGAAGACAACCGCATCTTCGGCACCGTGACGACCCAGCAGATCGCCGTGGAACTCTCCAATCGCGGCTTTGACATCGACCGCCGCGACATCAGTCTCGACGAGGAGATTCGGCACGTGGGCGTGTACACCGCCACCATCAGTCTGATGGACGACGTGGCGGCAACCCTCGACATTCAGGTCATTCCGGAGGCCGGATAGGCCGGAAGGGCCGAGAACGTCCCGATAGTCGGGCGCCGGCCTTCCGAACCGGGAGGCCGGATGCTACCTGGCAGCGGCCGAATGACTGGCGTCCAGCGCGTCCCTGAGGTCGGCGACAAGGTCGTCCGGGGCTTCCAGGCCCACCGACAGCCGAATCAGCCGCTCGGTAATGCCGAGGGCCTGTCGTTCGGCTGGAGATAGGCCCCGGTGCGAGGTGAGGGCCGGCTGGGTGACCAGCGACTCGACGCCGCCGAGGCTGGGGGCGCGGATGGGGAGCGTGAGGCGATCGAAGAACACCTCCGGGTCGGCCCCCGGAGCCAGCTCAACGCTCACCATGCCGCCGTACGCATCGAACAGCGCCCGCGCCCGTTCGTGGTGCGGATGCGACGGGTGTCCGGGGTAGTAGACCTGATCCACCGCCTCGTGATCGGCGAGTGCCGACGCCACGGACGCCGCCGTCGCGTTGTGGCGGCGCATGCGCATCCCCAGGGTTTTTAGGCTTCGGTGCAGCAGGAAGCACGCGTGGGGATCGAGCATCCCGCCGGTGAGCGTGAGCGTGTGACGCACCGCCTCCACCAGCGACGAAGGGCCCGCCACAACCCCGGCCGCGACATCCGAGTGGCCCCCGAGATACTTGGTCGCGGAGTGGAGCACGACGTCGAAGCCGAGGGGGGCCGGGCGCAGGTTTACAGGCGAGGCGAACGTGTTGTCGACGACCGACACCAGATCGTGGGCGTCGGCAAACGACACCATTTCCGGCAGGTCCGGCACCTCCAGCAACGGATTCGTGATCGACTCGGCGTAAAGCACCGTCGTATCGTCGGTGAGGGCTTCGGCCCAGGCGGAGGGGCGGCCTGCAGGCAGCACCGAGTGGTCGATGCCGAGCCGCGGGAGCAGCGTATCGAAAAGCTCGAGCGTGCCGCCGTAGAGCGTCTCGGGCGCCACCAGATGATCGCCGGCGTCGAGCAGGGTGAGCAGGGTCGACGAGATGGCCGCCATGCCGCTGGCCGTGACGAGTGCCTCGTCGGTCTCGGTGAGGGACGCCAGCTTGTCGTGCAGCGCCTCGTGGTTCGGCGAGTTGTTCAGGCGGACGTATCGAAGGGGCTCGTCCGCGGTGTGGCTGTAGGTCGCCGTCTGGAAGATGGGGAGCGTGACGGCGCCTTCAATGCGGGGGACCGGCTCGCCGTCGTGGAGGGCGCGCGTATCAAAGTCGGCCATGGGGAGACGATCGGCAGACGCAACGTCGGGCGACGAGTGAAGGCGGTCGTTCGATCTTCTGTCCTTGGGGGGGCTCAGACGGTAGACGAGAGCGACTGGTTGCGCAGCCGGGACTCCAGAGAAGAAATGTCGTCGCGCAGGCCGGCGTCCGACTCCATCGCCTCCTCAATCTTCCGGTGGGCGTGGATCACCGTCGAGTGGTCGCGGCCCCCAAAACGAGAGCCGATGTGGGCGTAGGATTCCTCCGTGAGCTCCCGGCACAGGTACATGGCAATCTGCCGGGCCTCCGCCACGGCCTGCTTGCGGGAGCGCGAGAGGAGGTCGTCGGACGAGAGCCGAAAGTACTCGGCCACCTCCTCGATGATGTCGGCCGCGTCGAGGGCGCGGGGCTCCTCGTCGGTGTGATCGCGCAGAAAGCGGCGGGCGGTGTCCAGCGTAAGGGAGCCGCCGTCGAGCTGCACGAGGGCCGTGAGGCGGGTGAGGGCCCCTTCCAGCTGGCGCACGTTGGAGTCGATGCGCTGCGCAATGAGCTCGAGCACATCCGGCTCCACCTCCAGATTCTGCCGGGCGGCCTTCCGCTGAAGGATTGCGATGCGGGTTTCGAGGTCGGGCTGCTGGATGTCGGCACTCAGTCCCCACTGGAAGCGAGACAGGAGCCGCTCCTCGATTCCCGGAATCTTGCTCGGGGCGCGGTCCGCGCAGAGGAAGATCTGGTTCCCGTTCTGGTGGAGGTCATTGAAGATGTGGAAGAACTCCTCCTGGGTTTTTTCCTTCTCCCCAAAGAACTGCACGTCGTCGACAATGAGAAGGTCGGCCTGGCGGTAGTAACTGGAGAAGGCCGCGATCCGGTTCTCGCGGACCGACTGCACGAACTGGCTGGTGAACCGGTCGCTCGAGACGTACAGCACGTCTTCGGCGGTGTTGTGCTCCAGCGCGTAGTTGGCCACCGCCTGGGCGAGGTGGGTTTTGCCGAGGCCCACGCCGCCGTACACCAGAAGCGGGTTGTAGTTGGTACTGCCGGGCTCCTGGGCCACCGCGTACGCGGCGCTTCGGGCCAGCCGATTGCCGTCGCCCTCGATAAACTCGTCGAACGTATACTCGGGGCGAAGATGCTCCTGCGCCTTTTGGTAGAGGGCCGAGCGCTCGTCGGCCGAGCCGGCCCCGGCCCGTTCGAGGTCTTCGATTTCCTCCGGCGTGGGCGCGGCCCGGTCGGCGGATTGTCCGTTCGACGGGGGCGGCGTGTGCGACGACGGCGAGGACGAAGGGGGGGCGGCCGCCCCCGTCGAGGACGATGAATCAGAAGACGGCGCGGGGGGCGAATCGGTCGACGCCGGGGCTGAGGGGGCGTCCGTTGTCGAGGGCGGTGACGCGGACGAGGCGTCCGTAGAGGTAGGCTCGGATTCGTTGTCCCGTTCAGACGGAATCTCGTCGGGGCGCTCCGATTCGGGGGCGACCTGATATTCCACATTCGTGGGTTCGCCAACGGCCGCCTGCACGGCATCGCTCACCTGTTGGTGAAAGCGGCTCCGCAGGTACTGCACGCCAAAGGGCGTTGGCACCTGCAGCGTGAGCGTCGGGGCCCCGTCGTGCGTGTCGAGCTCCAGGGGCTCGATCGGGTCAATCCAGTTTTGGACCGTCCGCTCGGGAATGGTGTCGCGCAGGTCGTCGAGGGCGCTGCGCCAAACGTCGGAGGCGGACGGGGCCATGAGGCGAGTAAACCTTGGGGACGGCGACTCGGGCGAAAAGGAGCAGGACGAGGGTGTCCTTCTGTATCCGATTTAAGGTAGACGTAGGGGCGGGAGATCGCAACCGAGTCTCTGGAAAATTAATGTACGTCTCCGGGAGGACGAGCGCATCGGGCGTGCGTGGGGGGAGGCCCGCGTCGGGGCGGAGATCAGTCGGTCCCTGTGGGCCCGTGATCGCAGGCAGGCGTGCCGCCTGGAGGAGACGTCCGAGGGCCTGGAATCGGCGACGGGGCAGAAGGGGGCGCCGGGGCCTCAGCGGGCGTTGAGAACACCCACGCGGGGGACAGGTGGGGCGTTCCGTGGAGGCAGTAGCAAAGTGCAACGGGGAGAATCGAGGGACGCCCTACAGGTGCTTGCGCGTAAAGTACACGGACGTCTGCGGTCGCAGTGCCTACCCTGCCTGTGCCGTAGCCACGATCCCAGGTCCTCGTCGGGCAGGGGGCGCTACGATTCCGGCCGGTCACGACCACAGTCTCGAACGTCGTTATGTCTACCCGCTCGTCCCGCACGCCGCCGTCCTCGAAGCTGACCCAGTCCCAACTGTCGGCGGCCCTGTACCGACATCTTGAGACGGCCTTCGACCGTCAGTGTGACGCACGCTACGACGCAGACGTTGCGCTCGACCGTGTGGAGGCCTCGGCGGGGGAGGTGACGATGTGTGTGGAATGCAAGGGGCTCACGCATATGCCGGTGCATCTGACGACGGCCCACGCCGGCGGCAACGTGAACGACGTGACGTGCAGTGTGGACGGCGGGGACTCGCATCGATTTTCGTATAGCCTTCCGGGGGCGGCCGGGGCCCAGCTCTCCTGCATGGCGCACGTATCGGAAGAGGTGGCCACGTTTCTGCGGGAAGAGCTGGAACGGTGGCTCGGACGCGTCCTCCTTCAGCGCTCGTCCCCACCGCGGTCGGCACCGAGAGCGGACGGGTAGCAAAAACCCACGCCCCCGCCCTTGAGTTGGAGGTAGGCAGGACTTGTCTATCCCCGTCACGCAAATGCCCCGCTTGTTCGGACAATCGCGTCCCCAAGGGCTATTCGGACTGTGTGGAAACAGGTCCAATGTTTTTGCCCTCTGGAGGGGACGTGCCTTGGGTCATCCGGAATGGAAGTAATCCACCGGTACGGGATCTATACGACCGGCGCAAGGAGCGCGGCAAGCATCAGAAGGTGGCTGAGGTCGCCTGCATGCGAAAGCTTCTGGCGATCGTCTACGGTTGCTGGAGCAACAACGAACGGTTCGACCCAACGTACGAGAAACGCCTAAAGGCGCGGCAAGCAGAGAAGAAATCCGCTTCCGACTCTTCCAGTGAGGAAAATGAGGGCCAGAGCCTCGACATGTCGGCCCCGGTCTCACGAAAGGAGGCAAAGAAAAGGAGGAAGGCCACCTCGTCAGAGAAGGGCATTGGCCCTTCAGCGCGTGGTCAAGGGCCTTCCTCGATGAATCTCATAACGGCGAATCTGCTTCTGAGCAAGCTTGACAATCAACTGGGTAGCTCAACCACAGAAAGCGATAGATATAAAAGAAAACCACGGATGTACCAAGATAATTCTTGAACCTTCAATGATTGTAGCCAAAATCACTTCCATTCCAAAATAGAAAACCCCGTAAGCCATTGGGCCTACGGGGTTTATGGAAAAACATAGTGGAGATGCCGGGAGTCGAACCCGGGTCCGCATGGCCGCACAGGTCGAGCCTCTACCTGCATAGTGGATGTATTGATGCTCACGTCCACCGTAGGCCCGTCCACAAGGCCGGGTGGGCGCAAAGGCTGGTTAAGCTTCGCCGCCGCCTCCTCAGCCGGAGGAGGAGACGACTACACCCTTTTTGTCGATGTCCTACGTGCCCCAAGGGTCAGGAGCCGCGTAGGACAGATGGGGGCGTTTACGCCGCCATCGCGTACGAGTAATCGTCCGCAGTTGCGTTTCCTAACAGGATTTACGAGCGTGTCAGGAAGCTCGGCAGGACAGCTCTCTGCGCGTTTGCCACACGTCGAAGCCGTGTCATCCCCATATGTGAAAGAACGCTCGGTAAGGATACTACCACCATTTTGGACCGCAATCGGACGCGTTTGTTTCAATGAACGAGAGGTTCGGTGCGTCCGCCCCGGCGGGCATCTTCTGCCTGGGCCACCCGTTGGGACGGCCCACCGGACGCGTTTTTCTGTTCAACAACGTCGTGTGTCGCATGCCTGAACGCCCCGAAACGAATGACCCCATCTACGAGGACACGTTTGCGGAACCGGCCGATCGGGTCAACGCCTACGCCGACTTTATTGCGATTGTGAAGCAGCTCCGGCGGGACTGTCCGTGGGACCGGGAGCAGACCCACGAGTCGGTGAAGCACCTGCTCATTGAAGAAGCCTACGAGGTGGTGGAGGCGATCGATGCGCGGGACTGGGACGAACTGGCGGAGGAGCTCGGCGATGTATTCTTGCACGTACTCTTCCACGCCACCATCGCGGAGGAAAATGGGCGGTTCACCATTCGCGACGTGATTGAGGCGGAAACCGACAAGCTGGTACGTCGCCATCCGCACGTGTTCGGGGAGCAGTTGGCCGACGGGGCGGAGGACGTCGCGGCGTCCTGGGAAGAGATCAAACAGCAGGAGCGCGAAGAGGAGGAGGGGGCGTCCCCGTCGGTTCTCGACGGTGTCCCGGCGCAGCTTCCGGCCCTCCTCCGGGCCCACCGCACCCAGGAAAAGGCCGCGGGCGTGGGGTTCGCATTTCCGGAGCACGAGGCGGCCTGGGCCAAGGTGGAGGAGGAGATCGCGGAGTTTCGGGAGACAATTGAGGAGGACGAATCGGGGACGCGGCAGGAAGAAGAGTTTGGCGATGTCCTCTTTGCCCTCGTCAACTATGCCCGCTACGCCGACCTCAACCCCGAAAATGCGCTGCGCGAGACGGTGGACCGCTTTACGGAGCGCTTTCAGCATGTGGAGCGGCGCCTGTCGGCGCGGGAGGTGACCATCGACGAGGCGGATCTGTCCGAGATGCGGCAGCTGTGGGGCGAGGCGAAAGCGGCGGAGGCCGAGGGGGCGGCCGAATCCGAGTCGGGAGAGGCGTAGCGGAGGGGGCCGTGCACGTCCTGGCTGGGGTTCTTCGTGTTCTGAGAGGCTGTGATGGCCGTTTCCTTCCCGCTTACGCACCCGGTGCTCGTCCTTGCCACGGTGATGCTCATCGTGCTGCTGGCGCCCCCGCTCGTTCGGAAGCTGGGGCTGCCGGGGCTGGTGGGGCCCTCGTGGGATCGCACACGCTGCTGGCGTACCCGGTGGCTGCGCGCCTCGGCCTTACGAAGAACGCCCCCATCGCCATGGTGACGGCCGTGGTGTCGCTGCTCGTGCTGGTGGGTGTGTCGGCGACGGTTGAGGGGGCGACGGGCCTTCCGCTCTGGGCCGGGCCTGTGACGCGGCCGACGCGGTCCAACAGGAACTCCTGCGGCGGCTGCACCAGATGAACCGAGTGCTCCCCGGCCCCGCCAGGGGCCTGACGCTGGGGAAAGAAGACGGAACATGTGGTGCGATCTTCTGCCGCCCTGCAACGTGTTCATGGGCGGGACAGTATAGCCCATTGCTTTTCCCATCCAACCATGCCCATGTCCCACACAACGCTCGACGCCATCGCCACGGGCAATCCGCCCCTCCGACGCACCCAGCAGGAGGCCGCCGACTTTATGGCGGAAATCGAGCGACTGCCCGACGCGCTCCAGAACCGCCTTCCAGCCGTCTACCGCGGGTCGGCCATTGACCAGCGCTACACGTGCGTGCCGGACTACGGCCGCGAGGACCCGGACGAGTTTACATTCTTCCCGAAGGATTGGAGCCTCGAACCGGCCCCCACGACCGAGGAACGCAACGAACGCTACCGCGAGGCGGCCATCCCGCTGGCCGAGGACGTGGGCCGCCGTGCGCTCGACCAGGCCGACGTGCCGCCCGACGAGGTGACCCACGTCGTGGCCGTGAGCTGCACCGGCTTCTTTGCCCCGGGGCTCGACGTCGAACTCGTCAAGCGGCTCGATCTGCCGCCCACCACGCAACGCACCTTTATCGGCTTCATGGGGTGCTACGCCGCGTTCAATGCGCTTCGCGTAGCGCACGGCTTCTGCCAGAGCCAGCCCGACGCCCGGGTGCTCGTCGTGTGCACGGAGCTCTGCACGCTCCACTTCCAGATCGACGATTCGCTAGAGAGTGTCATCGTGAACTCGCTCTTCTCCGATGGGGCCGCCGCGGCGGTGCTCAGCGCCCGCGACGGGGCCGATGCGCAGGGCCGCCTCGCCTATGCCGACGGCCGCTGTCACCTGGACGACGACTCGATGGAGGACATGACCTGGGCGATTGGCGACACCGGGTTCAAGATGGGCCTGTCGTCCCGGGTGCCGGACGTGGTGGGGGACAACCTCCCGTCCTACGTCGAGAATCTACTGGGCCCGCACGACCTATCGCCCGACGACCTCGACTTCTGGGCCGTGCATCCGGGCGGGCGTCGCATTGTCGAGGGCGCCCAGGAGGCGCTCGACCTGACCGAAGACGACGTGACCGAGAGCCTGTCCGTGCTCCGCGACTACGGCAACATGAGCTCGCCCACGATTCTTTTCGTGCTCCAGCGCATTCTCGAGCAGCGGGCGCAGGGCGACGGGGCGCCGCCGGAGCGGGGCGTCGCGATGGCCTTCGGGCCCGGCCTCACGATCGAAGGGGCCCTGTTTGAGCGCGTGTAGGTGGGGCGGGGGGCATTAGAGTTGGATTAAAGCAGGGGCGGGGCGGGCACGACCGCCAACGCAGCGTCGTACAGAACCGTCCGTTGGTCGCCCACCCGAAGCCCAGGCCGATGCGTGCTGCCCCTCAGCTTCTCCTCGTTGAAGACGAGCCCGACGTTGCGTCCTTCATTCAACAGGGCCTTCGGGAGGAAGGCTACGAGGTGAATTGGGTGCAGGAGGGGCGTCGGGCGCTGGAGCATACGCAGCAGACAGCAGTCGACCTCGTGCTGCTCGACATCCGACTGCCGGATCTGTCGGGGATTGACGTGTGCGAGCGCCTCCGGCTTCACCAGCCGGGCCTGCCCATTATGATGCTCACGGCGCTCGACGCGGTCGAGGACCGGGTGAAGGGGCTCCGCGCGGGGGCGGACGACTACCTCCCCAAGCCCTTTGCGTTCGACGAACTGCTGGCGCGGGTGGAGGCCCTCCTTCGGCGCGTGGATCGGACGGAGCAACCCGAGGGCCTGCGGGACGGGCCGCTCGTGCTGGATCCGGCGGCGCAGACCTGCACGTACGACGGGCAGGAGGTGTCCCTTACGCCCACCGAGTTCGATCTGCTCGCGTATCTGATGGCGCGGCGAGGGCAGGCGCTGAGCCGGGACACGATTCACCGGGACGTGTGGGGGCATGAGTTTGACCGGGGCACCAACCTGATCGACGTGTACGTGAACTACGTACGGCGCAAGCTAGACGAGGCGGGGTGCCCGTCGCCCATCAAGACGGTGCGCGGCGTCGGCTACCGGTACACCTCCTGTACGGACGATGAGCACTCGCATGATTGAACTCACAAACGACGCGGATCCGTCGATCGGCGACTCGGCGTCGACCCGGCCTTCGTTCCGGCGTCGCCTGCTCAGTGTGGTGGGGCCGGCGCTGGCGATCGGGCTCCTTTTGCTGGGCGTGTTGGCCTGGGGGGCCGTCTACGTGGCGCTGCAGCGGAGTGCGGTGGAGGTCCTCCGGGCCGAGGCCAACGAAATTGAGGCCGACATCGTGCAGGTGGGGGGCACCCTGCAGGTCGGGGGGCACGCCTGGTCCGAGGTCCACCACCGCCTGGCCGACCCCCGCGTGGACCCTGTCTTCGTGCAGGTGTTTGATCGCAACAACCGCGTGCTCCGTGCCTCCACCAATATCGACTCGCTGAGTGCCCTCTACCCTGAGCAGCCCCTGGCGCCCACCACGCCGTACGACTGGATCCCGACCCTCCGGACCTTCGAGGCCGGGGGGCAGTCCCTGTACTACCTCGTGCGTCCCATCGTGCAGGAGGGAACGACGCAGGGCTACGTGCAGGTGGCGCGCCCACTCCCGACGTACGAGGCGGCCCTTGCGCAGTATGGCATCGTCTTGGCCGTCGTCGTGGCCTTGTTGTTCGGGGGGCTCATGGCGGTGGTTGCCTGGGCGGCCACACGAGTCCTCCGGCCGCTCCGCCGCATCACGGCGTTTGCCGAGAGCACCACCTCGGCCGACCTGGACGAACGCATTGCGGTGCCGGACGCCGCCGACCACGAAACGGCCCTGCTGGCCCGCACCGTCAACGGCCTGCTCGACCGCCTCGAAGAAAGCTTCGAGGCGCTTCGCACCTTTACCTCCAACGCGGCCCACGAGCTGCAGACGCCGCTCACGGTGCTCCAGGGCCACGTCGAAATTGCCCTGCGACGGTCCCGCTCCACCGAAAGCTACGAGTCGACCCTCCAGCTGCTGGACCGCAAGCTGGGCAATATGGTGCGCACCGTCCGGGCCTTGCTTACGCTCACGCGACTCGATCAGGGCGAGGAGTTGTCCACCGAGCCGGTGGCACTGGGGGCGCTCGTTCGCGACGAAATCGAGTCCGCCCAGTCACGCGCCGCGGAGAAGAACTTGGAGCTCTGCATCGAGACAGAGAAGGTTTGGGTGGATGGACAGCCCGACCTGCTCCGTGAGGCGGTGCAGAATCTGGTGGACAACGCGGTGAAGTATACAGAGGAGGGACGGGTGCGGGTAACGGTAACGGAGGAGGACGGCCGGGGGGTGCTCCGGTGTCAGGATACGGGCATGGGCATTGAAGCCGAAGACCTTCCGCATGTGGGGGGGCGCTTCTTTCGGAGCGCGGAGGCGAGCACCGCCGAGTCGGAGGGGAGTGGGCTCGGCCTGGCGCTGGTCCGTCGCATCGTGGAAGCGCACGGGGGGACGCTTCGGGTGGCCTCGACGCCGGGGGAGGGCAGCCAGTTCGACATTGTGCTTGCCGCGGCGCCCGCACCGACGACCGCCGAGGCGGGAGGGTGAGAAACCCTCGCGTGGCAGGGGGGCGGCTGTGGCGATCAGGCCTCCTGCCCCGACAGTAGAAAACGCACGCCGAGGGTCGATCCCTCTCGGACGTCGCCGAGCGACAGCCACGCACACCCCTTGTCCGAGGGCCGGTCGGTGGAGGCGCGGTGCTGTGGGCCGTCTGCCACGGACGTGAGGGCGGACCGCTCGCGGCGGGAAAGAGGAAGGGTCGCATCTCTAATGGATCTCTAATCCACTTCTCATCGGGCCCTAAGATCCTCGGCAGGAAGGGGGCGTCCAAGGACGTGACGGTTGCTGAGAGGCGTTCACGGCCGCGAAAGGCAACCGCTTTCGCCTCGTTCTGACGATCGACCCTCCGCCCCAGATGTCTGTTGCTGGCCTTCGCTGGACGGGTGTTCTGTTCCTGGTTGTCCTCATGATGAGGCCTTCGGCCCTCCACGGCCAGCCGATGGCGGACTCCCTGACATTTGATGAGGCCCGAGACTTGCTGATGGCGAACAATCCCCGCCTCCGGGCCGCGCAGGCCCGGGGACGCGCCGCCGGAAAGGCCGCCCGCGCCGAGGCCCTCTTTCCGAATCCTTCGCTGAACGTCTCGGAGGAGCGGACGAACCTGGAGGGCGACGGCGTTGACGACCAGTGGTATCTTTCAATCACACAGCCGCTTCGCTATCCCGGGGAGCAGAGGGCCCGGTCCGCCGCGGCCGCCGCCTCCGCCCGCGCCGCCACTGCACAGGCCGAGGAAACGGCCGCGTCGATGTTCCGCACTTTGCGCCGCCGCTACCTGGACGTAGTGGTCGCCAACCGTCGTCACCGCATCCATCGCCGCTTTACCGAGGCCCTCCGGACGGTTGCCCGTGCCGCTCGGGTGCGGGTGGAAGAGGGCGATCTGGGGACGTTCCGGCAGGCACGCATTCAGACGGCCCGGGCGCAGTACGAGGACGGATTGGCGGAGGCTACGCGCGCGCTGCGCTCGGCGCGCACCGGCCTATTTTCCCTCCTCCGCCCCGACTCGACCCAGCGGGCCCGGGCGGACACTGCGGCGCCCCCGGAGGTGTCCGTCGCGGGAACGCTGCGGTACCGTCCCGTGCACGTGTCGCCGGAGGCCGCTCTCCAGCGTGCCCTCCAGCAGCGTGGGCAGATGCAGGCGGCCCGTGCCACCCTGGTGGCCCAGCGCGAGCAGCTCACGAGCGCCCGCTACGGGCGCCTGCCCAATCTCAGCGTCTCGGCTGGGCCGAAGACGCAAAACGTCCCCGGCAGTGGCACCACCTTCGGCTTCACGGCCGCGCTCAACGTGGAGCTTCCCCTCTGGGACGGCGGACAAACCACCGTGGAGGCAACGCGAAGCCGTCGGTCCGAGGCGCAGGCCCGCCTGACCGCGGCCCGGCGCCGGGTGCAGACGGACGTGCGCACCGCGCTGCATGACCTGCAGAGCTACCGAACGCGCATCGAGAACGTCTCACAGACAGTCCTGGCGGACACCGATTCGCTTCTCCAGAACGCCCAGTACGTCTACCAGGAGGGCGACCTCACGCTCTTCGAACTGCTCGACGCCATCGAGTCCGCCCGCTCGGCCGCCCTCCTGCGGACGCGCCTGACGGCCCAGTATGTCCGCGCCCTCTACGACTTGGAGTATGCCCTCGGGGTGGGGCCGTCCGACGCCCCCGTCGTGGTGGAGGGAGCCCTCCGCCCCCGCGATGCGACCCTGAACGGATCATCGTCCCGGTGATCCTCCCGGACGACTGCTCTCTGACTCCCTCTTGCCGCTATGACTCGCTCTCGCTCGTTGCGATCCTTCCCATTGCTCGCAGTGCTTGCCGTTTTTGCCCTTGCGCTGAGCGGGTGCGGCGGAGAGGAGGGCGCTTCTTCGTCCGCGCCCCCCGATACTACGGCCTCCCCGAACACGATCACCCTCTCGGAGGCGCAGCGGCAGGAGGTCGGCGTCGAGACCACGACGGTGACCAAGCAGCCGGTGACGACCACCCTGCAATTGCCGGCCCGCGTGCGCCCCAGTGCCGACCAGGAGGCCTTCGCCACGGCGCTCATCAGCGGACGCGTGGAACGGCTCCACGTGTCGCCGGGCGACGAGGTGCAGCGGGGCGACGTGCTGGCGGAGGTGGCGGCGCCGGACTTCAGCCAGATGGTGGCGGACCTGCGACAGGCCCGCGACGAGCTGGACCGTCAGCGCCGGCTCGACGAGCGGGGCGTGGCGGTCGAGAAGAACCTGCGGGCGGCCGAGCGACAGTGGCAGGCCGCCCGCCAGCGCCTCCGCTCCATCGGCGTGCGGGCTGAGCGCATTGAGCGCGTGGCGACCGGAGACGAGGACCTATCCACGCTTCCGCTGGAGGCGCCCCTCTCCGGCGTGGTCCTCGACCGCATGACCGTCCTCGGCGCGCCGGTGGCCCAGGGCGACAAGCTCTACCACATCGCCGACCTCCAGCCCATCCGCGTGGTGGCGAGCGTCTTCGAGCGGTCGCTGGATCAGGTGCGCACCGGCCAGTCCGTCACCGTGACCACCCCGATGGCCAATCGCCGCTACGAGGGCACCCTCGACCGCATCACCCCGCAGGTGGACGACGAGAGCCGCGCCGCGAGCGCCCGGGTGGTGCTCGACAATGCCGACGGCGCGCTGCGTCCCGGCATGTACGCCACCGTCAGGGTTCGGCGCACGGGATCGCCGCGGGCGGCCCTTCCCGCCGATGTGCTGCTCACCGATGCCTCCGGCGCCTACGTGCTCGTGCGGGAGGGGGAGCGCACCTTCCGCCGCGTGTACGTCGACGCCGACGCCAGCGCCGATGGCGATGTGCCAGTGCCCTCTCTTGCGCCGGGGACCGAGGTTGTCTCGGGCGGGGCCTACCAGATCGTGAGCGCTCTGAACCAGCGTCAATAGGCGCCAGGGAGGGCTCGCCTGAGCGTGGGGAGTGAGCCCTGGGGGCATGGAGGCGCGGAGGGACCTCCAGTGGGACACTTCCCTCCATTCGACATTCGCTCCTCGACATGTGCCGTCGCCACGATGTTCGACCGTCTCGTCACGTCCGTCGTCAAGAACCGGGTGCTGATCCTGCTCCTCATGGCCGTGCTGGTGGGGTGGGGCATCTACAGCTGGCGTCAGGTGCCGGTGGACGCCTACCCGGAGCTCACCAACAACCAGGTCCAGATCCTGACGCGCGTGCCGGGCATGTCGCCCGTTGAGGTGGAGAAGCTGGTGACGTACCCCATCGAGATCAGCATGACCAACCTGGAGGGCGTCCAAAAAAATCGCTCGCTGAGTCAGTTCGGCCTGAGTGTGGTGACCCTCGTTTTTGAGGAGGACATGGACCCGTACTTTGTTCGTCGGCTCGTGTCCGAGCGGCTCAACCAGGTAAAGGGCGACCTCCCGGAAACGGCGGAGCCGTCGCTGGGGCCCCTCTCGACGGCTCTGGGGCAGGTGTATCAGTACGCGCTGGTGGACACGCCGAAGGACGGGCGCTCGTACTCGGCCCGCGAGCTGCGCACGATGCAGGACTGGATCCTCGCGCCGGAGCTCCGCACCGTCAACGGCGTGGTGGAGGCCAATGCGCTGGGCGGCTTCGTGAAGCAGTATCACGTCCGCTTCGACCCCGACCAGCTCGTCAACTACGACCTCTCGCTCGAGGAGGCCTACCAGGCCCTCCGCGAGAGCAATCAAAATTCGGGCGGCAACTACATCGTCCGCAACGACCAGCAGTACGTGGTGCGGGGCGTGGGGCGGTTGGGGGCGAAGGATCGCGACATTGTGGAGGACCTTAAGAATACCGTGATCGCGAGCCGCGATGGCACCCCCATCCTCGTGAACGACGTGGCGGAGGTGCAGATCGACCACGCGGTGCGGCACGGCGCGGCCTCGATGAACGGCCGCGGCGAAACGGTGGTCGGCATTGTGATGATGCGGCGGGGCGCCAACGCCCAACAGGTGGTGAAGAACGTGCAGGCCAAAATGGACGACCTGAAGCAGGCCCTCCCGCCGGGCGTGGACGTGGAGGTGTTCTACAATCGAAACGAGCTGACGAGTGCGGCCATCTCCACCGTCACCACGAGCCTGCTCATCGGGGGAATTCTCGTGATCCTGGTGCTGCTTGGCTTTCTGGGGGACTGGCGCTCGGCCCTCATCGTGAGCCTCGTGCTGCCCATGACGGCGCTCACGACGTTCATCCTGATGAATTATTTCGGGTTCAAGGCAAATCTGATGAGCCTGGGCGGCCTGGCCATCGGGCTCGGGATGTTTGTGGACGGGGCGATCGTGATGGTGGAGAACATCTATCGGCTCCGGGAACAGAACCCCGACGCCTCGATCGGCCTCATCGTGGTGCGGGCGGGGCGGGAGGTGGCCCGGCCCATTGCCTTCTCGGTGGGGGTCGTCATCGCCGTCTTTCTGCCCCTCTTCACCCTTCAGCAGATGGAGGGGCGCATGTTTCGGCCGATGGCCTACACCGTCTCCTTCGCCCTCACCGCCGCGCTGTTTCTGGCCCTCACCATGGCTCCTGCGCTGAGTTCGTACCTGCTGGCGTCGGTCGGGGCCGCCGAGGCGGACGCGTCGGACGAGGCGGACGGGGCCGTGCAGGGAAACGGGCGGCGGAACCCGGACCGGGCCCTTCCCGCCGCGTCCGGGTCGACCAACCGCTTCGTCGCGTGGCTGAAGGCGGCCTACGAGCCGATGCTGGACACCGCGCTTCGCCATCGCTGGGCAACCGTGGGGATCGGCGTCCTCCTCGTTGGGGGCGGCATTGGGCTGTTTGCCACGCTCGGGACGGAGTTTGCGCCGGACCTGGAGGAAGGCTCCGTCGCCCTCCAGGTGGCGCTGGAGCCGGACGCCGCCCTCCAGACGTCGACCGACGTGCAGGCGAAGGTGGAAACTGCCCTCACCTCGTTTCCCGAGGTCACCAAGGCCGTCAGCAAGACGGGGCGGCCCGCCGTTGCCTTCGATCCGATGGGGCAGAACCTGACGGACATGTTCGTGGGGCTGGCCCCCCGCGACACGTGGCGCTTCGACTCGAAGGAGGCGCTCGTGGACTCGATGCGGACGCGTGTGAACCAGATTCCGGGGGCCAACTTCGCGTTCACCCAGCCCATCGCCCTTCGGCTCGACGAGATGGTGAGCGGCACCAAGAGCGACATCGCCATCAAGATCTTCGGCCCGGACCTGGAGGAGCTGAAGCGGTTGCAGTCGGAGGTGTCGGCGGTCGTGTCCGACCTGCCGGGGGCGGCAGACGTGCTTCCCTCGCAGATTGCGGGCTTCGGCTACGTTGAGGTGACCATCGACCGGGACGCGGCGGCGCGCTACGGGCTGAGCGTGGGCCGCGTCCAGCGGGCCATCAACGTGGCCATCGGGGGCGAAGAGGTCGGCACGATTCTGGAAGACGACCGTCGGTTTTCGCTGGTGGGGAAATTCCAGGAGGCCTCTCGCAGCTCGGTGGAGTCGATCCGCAACGTCCCGCTGCAAACGCCAGACGGGGCGCAGGTGCGCCTCCGCGACGTCGCGTCCGTCCACCTGACGGAAGCCCCGGCCGAGGTCTCGCGCGAGGACGGAAAGCGCAAGATCACACTTGGGATCAACCTGAGTGGGCGCGATGCCGGCAGCTTCGTCGCCGAGGCCCAGGAGGCCGTACGGGCGTCAGTCGACTTCCCCGCCGGATACACGGTGGACTGGGGCGGTCAGTTCGAGAACCAGCAGCGCTCCCAGCGGCGCCTCATGCTCATCCTGCCGATCACGCTGGCCATTGTGTTCGTGCTGCTGTTCATGACCTTCAACTCGCTCAGCCAGGCCGTTCTCGTGTTTCTCAACATCCCGGTGTCGCTGGTGGGGGGCGCCGTGCTGCTGTGGGCGATGGGGCTCTACATGAGCGTCCCGGCGTCGGTTGGGTTCATTGCGGTGCTCGGCATTGCGGTGCAGAACGGGGTGGTCATGATCAGCTTTATTGACAACCTGCGACAGCGGGGGCGGTCGCTCGTGCAGGCCGTGCGGGAGGGGGCCCTCTTGCGCCTGCGGCCCATCCTGATGACCACGCTCACGACGCTGCTCGGGCTCCTGCCGCTCCTGGTGGCCGAGGGCATCGGGGCAAATGTGCAGCGGCCCCTTGCGGCGGTGGTGGTGGGCGGCATTCCAACGCTCGTGGCGTCTACGCTGCTTCTGCTGCCCACGCTCTACGGCTGGTTTAATCCCGAGGCCCCGTCTGAGCAGGCCATCGTGCGGGAGGTGGACGGGGGCGAGCAGCAAACGCTCCGGGGCAGCGTCACGGCGTAGCCCCGTAGATGGGCGATCTCTCGAGTGTCTCCGCGCAGTCTCCTTCGTATCCGTGCCACAACCCATCACCCACCCATGAACATGATTGTTGCCTACATTCGCCCCATCGTGCAAGACGAAGTGGTGGAGCGGCTCCGGGGACTGGAGGTGCCGGGGGCCAGCCTGAGCGAGGTGAACGGGTTTGGGCGCGAGGCCGACCCCGACGGCGGAGAATCCTATGGCCCGCAGGTGTCGCCCTACGCCGATATGGTGAAGTTGGAGGTGGTGTGCTCCGCCGACCGGGTGGAGCCCCTCGCCCACGCGATCGCGGAGGCGGCGCAAACGGGCCGGCGGGGCGACGGCAAGGTGTTCGTACTGCGGGTGGAGCGTGGAATCGACATTCGGACGTTCTCGGTGGGGCCGGAGGACGAGGAAGAGGAGACGGAATGAGCCGGTAGCGCACGTGACGGTGCCCAAACGCGCGGACATTGAAGCGGTGGGCTCCGATTCCACGGGGCGCCCCTGGAGGGAAGGCGCCCGGTGGGGCAGGAGGTCGTTCCCCTGTGCCTCCGAAAACTGCCGCGGGGGGTACCTTTCACTCTATTCTATTTCCTGTTTCCAATCACAGCGTGTGACCCACAGCCATGGACCGACTCTTTGATCGATGGATCTGGATTCTTCCGCTGGTCGCCCTGCTGGGCGTGGCGGGGGGAATCTGGACGGGCTGCGACTCCAATGACCCCGAGGCGCCCCGTCCCTTTTTCTCTGTGGATGACCGGGGAGGGTCTCGTTTCGACACGACGGCCCTGCGCGATCGCCTCAATCAGCTTCCCCTGGAGTCCGTGAGCGACGCGGAAGCGGCCAACCTTCAGTTCCTGCGAGAAGAAGAAAAACTGGCCCGCGACGTGTACCGGACGCTTTACGAAACGTGGCCTGTCCGGGCGCTCGACAACATCTCGTCGAGCGAAGAGACGCACACCACCGCGGTTCGGCTGCTGCTGGACCGTTATGATCTGCCCGATCCCGCAGCGGACCGTCCGCCGGGGACGTTTGCGAACGCTGAGCTCCAGGCGTTGCACGACTCGCTCGTCGCCGCCGGGCAGGAGTCTGAAATTGAGGCCCTGAAGGTGGGGGCGGTGGTCGAGGAGATCGACATTGTGGACGTGCGGGACGCCCTTGCGACGTTCGTCGACAACGAGGACATCACCCTCGTATACGAGAACCTGGCCAAGGGCTCGCGCAACCATCTTCGGGCCTACGTGCGGGCCCTGGGGCAACGTGGAGTCACCTACGAGCCTCAGTATCTGGCCCCGTCGGACTACCAGTCAATCATTGAGAGCGAGATGGAGCGGGGCCCCAGCTGACCGCTGCTCTTGGGACCGGCCCGCTACTCGCTTCAACAGAACGAAGCGTTCCTTCCGATCGTCTACGAACCCGCATTGCCCAGCCTCGACCCATGTCTGCTGCCCACTGGCACCTTGTGCTCAATCACATTCCCCTTCTAGGGAATCTCTTCGGCGCCATCCTCCTCGCGTTCGGCCTCTGGCGCGGACAGGCGGACGTGCAGAAGGCCAGCCTGGGCCTCCTCGCCGTGGCCGGGCTTGCCATTATTGCCGTGTACCTCACCGGGGAGCCCGCGGAAGAGGTGGTGGAGGGCCTGGCCGGGGTTTCGCACGATGCGATTGAGACGCACGAGCACTTCGCGTGGTATGGGCTCGTGGCGGGCCTGGCGACGAGCGTTGGGGCGCTCGGGGCCCTTCTGTACGGGGCCGTCCGCCAGCGGCTGGCGCGGTGGACCGTGCAGGCGACCCTCCTCCTCGCCCTGGTGAGTGTCGCCCTTATCGGGTACACCGCCAACCTCGGGGGCAAGATCAGCCACCCCGAGCTCCGCGACGACACGGCCACGCAGGTCATCCCCGGGGACGATCACGGCGAAGAGTAGGAAGGGACGGGCAGCGGGGCGGACGCGGGAGGACAAGATGGGGCGATGCCCCACCCGCCACACGGCCGTACCTACTTTTCCAGCCCCGGATTCCGGTTCAGGAACTCGTCGTAGAGCCGCGTCTGGCGGTTGTCGAGCGGCAGCTTGTAGCCGTCGATGAAGAGGTGCTGGACGTCGGTGTCGGGCTGGAGTGGGTCCCCGTTCGCCACGAAAAGGTTGGCGCGCTTGCCGGCCTCGATTGTGCCGACGTGGTCCTCGACGCCAAAGATTCGGGCCGGGGTGGTCGTAATGGCCCGGAGGGCGTCTGTCTTGCCAAGGCCGTGGGAGGCGGCGAAGCCGGCGTGGAAGACGAGGTTGCGCACGTTCTCGGTTTTGCCGGAGCGGAGGGCCACCGGGACGCCCGCGTCGTGGAGCAGGGCGGGGGTGCGGTACGCCTTGTCGTAGCGGTCGCTCTCGCGGCTGGGCGGTTGCATGATCGACCCGACGAGCACGGGCACGCCGGCCGCCGCAATTTCGTCGGCCACGCGCCAGCCCTCCAGGGCCCCGCCCAGGATCACCTGGTCGAGCACGCCGCGCTCCTCGGCCCAGTCGAGCGCCTCAGAAATATCGGAGGCGGCATTCGCCGAGATGAGAATCGGTTGTTCGCCCCGGATGACCGGCACGAGGCTTTCCATCGCGGGGAGGTGGGTGGGCTGCCGGCGGGCCTCCGGCTGCACGGCCACCGCCGAGTCGATGGCGGCGTAGCGCTCGGCCGCGTCCCACACCTCGTTGAGCTTGTCAAGGGCCTCCTCTGATTCCTTTTCGATGGTTTCGGGGGCGCGGTCGTCGGAGGGCCCTTGGCGCCCAATGGAGGGAAAGTCCAGCTTCGTGAGGGTGACCCCGCCCAGGTGCATCTGCTCGGGGGTGTAGCCGTGCAGTCCAATCAGGGCCGCGGTGCCGGGGAGCATTCCGGTCTCGGGCTCGGTGATGACCGCGGTGATGCCGTGAACGCGCGTCGTCGGGACGTGCACTGTGTTCGGGTTCACGGCGGTGAGGGCGTTCATGTGCGAGGTCAGGTCCCCGATTTCGTTAAAGTCCTGGGTTTCGGAGAGGGAGCCGACCTCCTGGAGCCCCAGGTGGGTGCCGCTGTCGATGAAGCCGGGATAGATCGTTTGCCCCGCCACGTCAATGGTCTCCGCGTCCGAGGGCACCGAGACGTTCGGGCCGACGGCAGCGATTGAGTCGTCGCGGATCACCACGGTCCCGTTCGCGACCGTGTCGCTGGGCGTCACGAGAATTTGGGCGTTGGTGAGGGCGTACGGCCCCTGCGCGCCCGGCGTGTTCTGGGCCTGGGTGGCGTGGGGGAGAAGCAGGCCTGCCCCGAAGAGCAGGAGGAGGCCCCACAGGCCGAGGGCGCGGGACAAGACGGAGTCGGAGGAGAGCATGGGGATCAGCATCATCGGAAAAGCAAGCGGTCGAGAGCGCGGGGCGGAGCGACGGCGGTTACTCGGCATTCTCGAGGGTCACGCCCTGGTGGGTGGCCCGCAGGTGCGTCACGCCCTTCAGGCAGCTGTGGGCGGCGTGGCGGCTCCATCCGTCCCGGGCGAGGTCGACGGTGCCCTCGGGGTCGACCCGAAGACGCATGTCGTCGGGGTCCTGCTCGTGGTCGAAGCGCACCACGCCGTCGACGTACGTGCGCTGGGGCTTCGTGTAGACGGAGAGCGGGTGCTCGTTGAAGATGGCGAGGTCGGCGGCTTTGCCTTCCTCGATGGAGCCGACCTCGTCGTCGATGCCGAGCTGCTTGGCCGGGTTGATCGTGATGAGGGAAAGGGCCTGCGTGTCCGACAGGTCGCCGTAGCGCTGGGTTTTGGCCGCCTGGAGGAAGAGGTCGCGTTGCTCCCCGGGGATGTCGGAGTTGATGGAGGCATTCACGCCGTTCTCGGTGAGGATGGCGGCGTTGTAGGCGGTCGAGTAGTAGACTTCAAACTTGTAGGACCACCAGTCGGAGAAGACGGAGGCGCCGGCGCCGTCGTCCCCGAACGCGGCCAGCTCGGGCGCCACCTTAAAGCCCTCGTTCACGTGGTGAAAAACGAGATCCTGCACGCCAAAGTCTTCGAGCACCTGCATGAGCATCAGCAGCTCGTCGGCGCGGTAGGCGTGCGCCTGCACCAGAATGTCGCCGCGGAGCACGCCGGCCAGCACCTCCAGGCGCTCGCTATGCTCCGGCGGCTGCGCCCGATCGCCGGTCTGATAGGCCTGCTGTTTCTCCATGTAGCGTTCCGCCTCCGTCAGGGCCTCGCGAATCACCTGCTCGACGCCCATGCGGGTGCGCGGCACCTGGTCGCGGCCCTGTCCGTAGAGCCCGGTCGGGTTTTCGCCGAGGGCAAACTTCACGGTGCGCGGCGCGTCCTCCATCTTGAGGCGATCGGGATTCGTGACGCCGTAGCGCAGCTTAATGGTCTCGTTGCGCCCGCCAATCGGGTTGGCCGAGCCGTGCATCACGTGCGCCGTGGTGACGCCCCCGGCCAGCGCGCGATAGATGCCGATGTCGTACGGGTCGAGCACGTCGCCGACGCCCACCTCGGCGGTCACCTGATTCGTGGCCTCGTTGACGTTGCTGATGCCCATGTGCTGGTGCGCCTCGATGATGCCGGGCATCACGTACTCGCCGCTGGCATCGTAGACCTCCACACCGCTGGGGGCCGAGAGGTCCTGGCCCACCTCCGCGATCTGCCCGTCGCGCACCAGAATGTCGCCGGTCTCGAGGGTGCCGTTCGTGACGGTGAGGACGGTCGCGTCCTGGATGAGCCAGTCGTTCGGGGCGTCGCCGCGCAGTTGGTCCTGCGCCGCGGCGGGGGTGGTGAGCAGCGTCGCGACGAGGACGACGCCGAGGGCAACCGGAAGGCGAGAGGAAAACACAGAAGTCATGGGGCGTGAAAACCGTGGTGCAAAAAGCAGGGGGACAGGGGCGGGCGGCGGCCGATCAGCCGTCCGGCGAGCAGTCTAAAGCTACTTCCTCATTGCATTCGGAGCACTGGTGCGTTCGCCGGTGATGGTGAGGGAGGGGCCTGGGGTGGAGACGGAGCCCTCGAAGGCGTCCGCCTCTACAGTGACGGTGACGGAGAGCGAGGGGCCCTGCGCTGGCGACACGGTAAAGGAGAGGGTGGTGCCGTCGAACGAAATGGACTCCAGTTCGCTCTCGGTGCCCTGCGAATTCGTGATGGTCCCCTCCAGGCCGGACTCATCGCCTTCAATTGTGAGGGTGCCGGACCGGTCGCCCTGCGGCGTTTCGAGGGTGTACGACCACGTGCCGAGGACTTTCGACACGTCGCCGCTGACCTCTCCTCCGTCGCTCTCGCCGCCGCTGTAATCGTACAGCTGCCCATCGACGAACACGTGCTGCACCTCCGTGTCCTCCGCGAAGTAGGAGCCGTCAGTCACGACAAGGTTGGCAATCTTGCCCTCCTCAACCGTACCGAGCCGGGTGTTGAGGCCGAGGACGGAGGCGGGCCGCGTGGTGAGGGCGGCCAGCGCCACGGATTCGGGGAGGCCCTCGTCGATCATGGTGCGGAGGTTGTCGCGCACGTCGCCGGCGTCGGCCTCCCGCGTCGTGAACCCAAAGCGGAGCCCGGCCTCGTGGAGGGTGGCGGCGGTTTCGAGGTAGTCCTGCCGCTCCATCGCGTGGCGAATCTCCAGGTTTTCCGCCTCGTCGGGGGCGGTGGCGTGCGTAGGCGTCCGGGCGTCGGGGCGGTAGTAGCGCGACGGCGAGTCGGTGGTGTCGGCGATGGTGGTGTCGCCCTGGGCGGTGCGGGTGGGTTCTTCGGGGAGGTCGAGCGTGAGGAAGAGGGGCGCGTCGGTGTCCTGGAGCGCGTCGACCGTGGCGTGGCTCTCGGCCAGGCCCGCCAGCACGAGCGGGAAGTCCAGCTCCTGCTGCAGGTTGAGGACGCGGTGGATGGGGAGGGCGCCGTCGGCGTAGAAGGCGAGGGGCGTGTCGCCGTCCAGGACGGGAAAGAGGGCGCTGTGCACCGGGTCCTGCGGCGGGCGCGGCTGGCCGGTGGGATTGCGCTCGTAGGCCGTTTCCAGCTCCTGGCGCCGGGCGGCCTCGCGAACGAGCTGCCGCATCTTGGCGATCACGGCCATCTCCGTGGCGGGGTACACGTAGCCGTCCGCCGTCTCAATCTGGGCGAAGAGCGTGGCGCCGGATTCGAGCACCATGTCGCTGGCCGATTGGCCGCCGTAGAGGGCGAGGGCGCTCGCTCCGGGCAGCATTTGTCCTTCCGGCACCACATGCCCGGCAGTGAAGCCGACCTCGCGGAGGCCCTCTAGGTCCGAATCGTCCGGCGTCAGGAAGGAGCGGACGGACCGGTCCGGCTGAATGCCGGCCGCGTCGAAGGGCGGATCGCCGGGGTCGATCTCGTCGCCGTTGTCTTCCTCGTCCTCCGGCATCTCGACGCCGGCGTGCGAGAGGCCGTCGATGAAGCCGGCGTAGACGACCAGCGAGTCGCCGTCGATCCGGCGGGCGTCGTAGGGCACCTCGGCGTCCGGCCCCACCGATTCGATGAGGCCGTCGCGAACGACCACGGTCGCCTCGTCGATCACCTCGCCGGGCGCCTGCACGACCTGGACGTTCTCCAGGGCGTAGGTGTCGGTCACGTCGGGGATCGTGAAGTCGTAGTCCTGCGCGTGAAGGGGGGGCGCGGCCGCCAACAGCACGGCGAGGGCCAGCAGGCCGAGGCGGCGGAGGGGGGAAGCGATCATTCCGGGGCGGACGGTCGGTGGGAGCAATCGACAGACACCCCCAACATAACGGGGAAGAATCCCAGTGTCATCCGCTCCATCGTGCGACCGTGCAATTCGTCGCGTCGGAGGGTCTATCCGACGATCGATGGTGGCTCTACCGACGGTCGGATGGGCTTCACACGAGCGAAGCGCTGTGACTGTCGGGAACGAGTGTTCCTGGAGTGCGACTGATCCAATAAATTAAGTTTGGAGCGACGCTGGCGCGGATTTGAGTTCTATTTTTCAGGTGTTGATTGGGATTCTTTGTCGGCAATCGGTTCACAACGAATTGCGCGCGGCCTCGATGTGCTGAGGGAGACCGGGACCCTCTGCCGCGACGTGCGATGGAAAGCTATGATTGAAACGGAAGAGAAGGGATCGCTGGAATCAAGCGTCCGCCCATCATCGGAAGCGCTGGTGGGGGATACAGCCCTTTACGACTGGTTGGCAAGCGGATCGACGACTTCCAACTCCTCGATCCACGCGAAGTCTTCCGTGTTGTGTGTGGCCAGTGGCAGGCCGTGACTGAGCGCCGTTCCCGCGATGAGCGCATCGCCGAGGGACATGCGGCGCTGTTGGCGAAGTCGAATTGCTGCGTCGATCATTGATTGTGATGCCGAGAGCACGTCGGCCGCATCGAAGAACTCCTGTAAAAACCGTTTTTCATTCTCGCCGAGCCCGTGGTAGCCCAGCGTCTCCACTTTGCTAATGACCGATACGCAAGGGACCTCACGAGCAATGAAGTCGCGCAGCGCCTCATGTTCGGGCCGCGCTGCGTAGATAATCAGATTGCTGTCGAGAAGCATCTGCCTTAGCGGTCACGACCAGGAAGGGGGCGGTCCTGCCGGATCTCACGCTGCCATGCGCTGGGATCCTCAATCTTGCTGAACGCGCCAGACTCCGCCAGCTTGGAGAGCGCATCGGCCATCTTCTCGCCCCGCTTTTCCCTTTCGGGTTCCTCTTCAAGCACGGTGATGTGTACACGGAGCGGTCGATCGGTCGCCGGTCCGTTTTCTCCCGCCCACCGTACGCGGTCGCCTTCGAGAATGCCTTCGTACGTTCGAAGCATGGCAGTTGGCTTGCCGACAATATTAGACTGCTGAACGTTTTCAACTCATCACCGCGACGAGAAGTTTGGGGGATATATAACGGGGAAACTCAGCCGCGCTGGCAGTGGCGTATCACGAAAGAAGCAGGCGAATCGACGCCGCTAGAAAACAGCAACCGCCCAGCGTCGGCTGTAGTGGAAGGTTATGCACACCTATCTACCCTCACCTGTCCTGCCCGGCCTCTTGGAACTCGCGGACCTTTCGGGGCGCCTTCAAAAATAGAAAACGGATGGCGAGTGCTCCCTCCGCTATGTTGGCTAGCACAGCGGCTGCGACAAGAGCCGCCGTTGTTTCGAAGGAAAAACCTACGATAAAAAATCCCAGCCATATCGTGGCCGACCAGTAAAAAAAACGGCAAAGTGCAAGCAACTACCTTTCGTTGACTCTCTATAGGCAACGCGTCGTATGCCGCTTGATTCGGCATATTGAAGGCTGACGGGGAGCGTGCTACCCACCAAGCTCCTCCGTAAAAAAACGCAGCGGTCAAGACCGAGATAAAGGAAAGGGCCCCGAGACGAGTCGAAAACGCCCCGGCATAGGCACCTACCCCCATGCCAATACTGGGGAGAAGCAAAGCGGTATTGGTAGCATGCGACCAGCTCTTTCTCATGTTCTTTTACCCCTGTGTGCATAACATATCATATCTGGACTTCCTCCGTGTCGTATCACGGATCCGTTCAGCATATGATGAATGGGCACTCCTGTCAAGCGCATGAACGGCAGGGCTGTGTCGGTATCGGGAGCGATCTTCTGGTAAACGGGTCGGCATAATAAGCGAGGTGAACAGCAGCCTCACACCACCGACGAGTCCACCTGCCGCTTCAGCATGGTGAGGCGTTCGACCACGTCCGCCCGGTCCATCTGGCGGAAGCGCTCGGGGAGCAGGTCGCGGCTCGTGCACTCCAGCACCGCGGCCAGTTGTTGCAGCTCCACCTCCGTGGGGTAGGTAGGCGGGATGAAGTCGTTGACGGTCTCCTGCAGAATCTCGGGCGTCACGTGGCCGTCGTTCTGACCCGCGGCGCGGAAGGCGGCCCGCGTGAGGACGGCCTCCATGTCGGCCCCGCTGTAGGTGCGCTCGCCCTCGAGCAGCTCGCGCGGCACGGCGTCCATCGGCAGGTCCACGCCCGTCCGGTTCATCATCACCTGCAGCAGCTCCTCCCGATCCGCTCGCGTGTGCGGATAGAAGAGCGAGAGGTGCTCCTCGGCTCGGCCCTGCCGCTTCAGGTCGACGGGCATGAGGTCGGGGCGGGCCGTGACGAGGAAGAAGATCACACGGCCCCGGTGCTTCGGGTTGCTCATGAACGAGACGATCTGCGAGAAGACGCGCTGGCTCACCCCGCTGTCGCCCTGTGCATCGCGGTCGCCGAGGGCGGCGTCGGCCTCGTCAATCATCACGGCCACCGGCGTCATCGCCTCCAGCAGGTTCAGGATTTTTTCCAGGTTGCCCTCCGTTACGCCCTGCCACTGCGAGCGGAAGTTCTTCAGCTTCACCATCGGGATGCCGATTTCGCCGGCGAAGCAGTTGATGAGGAAGGTTTTGCCGCAGCCGACGGGGCCGCTCACCAGGTAGCCCATCGGCAGCACCTCGTGGCGGCCCGTCTGCACCGCGCGGGCGGCCTGGCGGAGGTGGTGTTTCGCCTCGGTGTGCCCGGCCACGAGGTCGAGCGTGTTGTCGGTCTCGATAAACTCGAGGAGCCCGTACGCCTCGGCCTCAATGAACTCCTTCTTGAGGTCCGAGAGCGTGTCGGGCGTCAGCCGGTTCTTGTTCTCCAGCGTGTCGGCCAGGATGGTGCGGAGCTGGGTGTAGTTGAGGCCGGCGCTGTTGCTGGCCAGGGCGGCGCCGGACACGTCGGAGTGCGCGTCGAAGGTGTCGCGTCGGTCCTCGAGGGCCCACTCGATGTACTGCCGCCGGTCCGACTCCTCGGGGATGGGGACGTGGATTTCGGCCGTGTGGGGGCTCTGGACGAACTGCTGGTTCAGGTCCGTCAGGTTTTCGGTGAGGAGCGTGAGGGTAAAGTCGTTCTCCAGAAAGAGCGACTCGCGCGACCACTTCTGCAGGTAGACGAGCGCCTGCCGGTCCTCGGCCGAGTACATCGACGCCTCGGCCATGGGCACGATCGTTTCGGCGTAGTCGAGGATGCAGGCGACGCGCTTGCCGTCGGAGAGGCGGAGGCGGAAGTAGTTTTCCAGGAGCGAAAAGACGCGCGGCGGGTCCTTCGGCAGGTTCTTCTGGTACTCGGTGCCGAAGATGGTGTCGTGGCCGGAGAGGGCGCGGTTGAAGTCCTTTTTGGAGGCCTCGTCGGCGAAGTGGATGCCGGCGCTGCGGTCGTAGAACACCACGAGGTCGCGGGCGGCGAAGAGGTCGTCGGTGAGGAAGCGGCGGAGCGACGGATAGATGCGGTTGCCGTCGCGGTTCTGCGTGGGCACCACGTCGCGAATGTCGCCGTGCAGGATGAAGGTGGAGACGGTTTTGGTGAAGTACTTGCGCGCCAGCTCCTGGGCCCAGGACGGGTAGTGGGTCGTGTAGGGGGCGAGGTCGGACGGCATGGGGGAATCGGAGGGAGGCGCAGAGGCGCCGTTGGGGGCCGTGGGAGAAGAGTCAGCGTCGGGCATGCGTTGGGGACGACGTGGGCGCGAGAAAGCGGGTCATCCGAACGCAAAGGGGCGCGGTCGAGTTCAGCGGGACGTCAACATACAGCGAGGGCGACCCCCGGGATGGAGGCCGCCCTCAAACTGTCGTTCAGAATGGCAATCGAGGCCTACGCGACGGTGATGTCGTCGTTGAGGTAGACGTCCTGGATCGCGTTCAGAATCTCGACGCCGTCCTCCATCGGCTTCTGGAACGACTTGCGTCCAGTGATGAGGCCCATGCCGCCGGCGCGCTTGTTGATCACGGCGGTGCGCACGACCTGCTCCAGGTCGTTTTCGCCGCTGGCGCCGCCCGAGTTGATGAGCCCGCAGCGGCCCATGTAGTTGTTTGCGACCTGGTAGCGCGTCAGGTCGATCGGGTGGTCGGTCGTCAAGTTCTCGTACACGCCCGAGGCGTCCTTGGCGTAGCCCCCGTCGAGGTTCTCCTGCACGGCCTTGTACCCGCCGTTGACGGTGGGCTGCTTGGCCTTGATGATGTCGGCCTCGATGGTGGCGCCGAGGTGGTTGGCCTGTCCGGTGAGGTCGGCGGAGGCCTCGTAGTTGGTGCCGTTGATGACGAACGACTTGTTGCGCACGTAGCACCACAGGATGGTCGCCATGCCCAGCTCGTGGGCGTAGGAGAACATCTTCGAGATCTCCTGCAGCTGGCGATTCGACTCCTCAGAGCCCCAGTACACGGTGGCGCCGATGCCGACGCAGCCCATGTCGTAGGCGTCCTCGACCTGGGCGTAGGGCACCTGGTCGTAGCGGTTGGGGTAGCTAAGCAGCTCGCTGTGGTTGACCTTCAGGATGAAGGGAATCTTGTGGGCGTACTTGCGGGCGATCGAGCCGAGCACGCCGTACGTGGAGGCGACCGCGTTGCAGCCCCCCTCCATCGCCAGCTTCACGATGTTCTCGGGGTCGAAGTAGATCGGGTTCGGGGCGAAGCTGGTGCCGGCGGAGTGCTCGATGCCCTGGTCGACCGGCAGGATGGAGAGGTAGCCGGAGCCGCTCAGCCGGCCGTGGTCGAAGAGCTGCTGGAGCGAGCGGAGGACGCGCGGGTTGCGGTCGGAGTCGTGCCACACGCGATCCACGAAGTCGCCGCCCGGGAGGTGCAGGTCCTTCTTCGGGATGGTGTCACAGGTGTGGTTGAGGAGGTCGTCGGCTTCGTCGCCGAGCAGGTCGGCGATGCGGGTGAGGGGTGTCTGGGCCATGGGGTATCGGAACGAGATAATGCGACGGACACGGACAAATGGATGCGCTCCGGCTCCCGTCTACGGGAGAGGAGAGTTCTAAGGTAAACGGTAGCCGGGAGAGGATACAACGCCGTAGGACTTCCGGCGCACATTTCTGCTACAGAAACGACGAAGAATTGTTGGAAGCGCTTCCGACCCCGGTGAGGAGGGGAGGGGCCGCGGCCGCCGGACGGGCAAAAAAAGATGCCCCGGGACTGCGGGGCGGGGAGGGAGGGGGCGCAGCCCGGGGCATCAAAAAAGCCAACATGTTGTGGTGGAGCCACTGGGATTCGAACCCAGGACCTCTTGCATGCCATGCAAGCGCTCTACCAACTGAGCTATGGCCCCGATGCGCCCGTGGGGGCATCGGGGCGAGAGTCCCTCAGCGGGTGATCTCTCGCGTTCCAGTGCGATCTACATGCGCCAACTGTGGACGTTCCACGCTCCGCAGTGGAGCTGCCCATTTCACAAAAATTTGCGGCCGGAATACTGGCCGCCGTCGCCCTTACAAGGAGGTCCCGGCACGACCGCTTTCGTCGTTTCTCTCGTTTATCGGTTTTCCTTCACATGGTTCTTGCACTCGTGGGCACCGGACAAATGGGACAGGCCGTCGCGGAGGTGGCGACCGACCAGGGACACACGATTGGGCCCCGCTTTGATTCCGGGCGCCCCTTCGAAGACGCCGACCCGTCCGCCCTCTCGGACGTGGACGTGGCCGTGGATTTTTCGCTTCCAGGGTGCGCCCTCGATCACCTTCGCCGGTACTGCGAGTGGAACCTGCCGGCGGTGGTGGGGACCACCGGATGGTATGACGAGCTCGATGCCGTGGAGGGGTGGGTACAGGAGCACGGGGCGAGCCTGCTCTACGCGCCCAACTTTTCGGTGGGCGTCGCCGTGCTCCGAACGGCCCTGGAGGCCGCCCTGCCGCTTCTCGATGAGCTGGAGGACTACGACGCCTTCGTTCAGGAGACGCACCACACCCAAAAGGCCGATAGCCCCAGCGGCACGGCGACCATGCTGGGGGAGCATGTGGTGAAGGGACTGGAACGAAAGGACCACGTGGAACCGGAGACGCAGCACGGGCGGATCGATCCGTCCGCCGTTCACGTCACGGCTACCCGGGCGGGCACCGTTCACGGGGAGCACACGGTGAGCTTCGACAGCCCCTTCGACCGCATCGCCTTCCGGCACCGGGCCAAGGGCCGACGCGGCTTTGCGGTGGGGGCGGTCCGGGCCGCCGAGTGGATTCAGGGCCGATCGGGCCTCTTCACCCTCGACGACATGCTGTCGGACTGGCTCGCCGACGCGGCCCCGTCCACGTAGCACCGACGCGCGACCTTCTAACAATCCCTCTTCCCGACCGATGGCCGACGACCTCTTTTTCCGCGGGGTGGCCCCTGCGCTCGTGACTCCCTTCACGGCCGACGACGAGATTGATGAGGCCGCCTTTTGCGATCTGATTGAGCGACAGATCACCGGCGGGGTGTCGGGCCTCGTGGTGCTGGGCACCACGGGCGAAAACCCGACCGTGACCGCCGAGGAGCGCCGTCGACTTGTGGATTGTGCAGTCGAGACGGCGGACGGACGCGTGCCCGTCATCGTGGGCACGGGCACCAACAACACCGACGAGAGTGTGCGCTTCTCGGAGGCGGCCGTGGCGGCCGGGGCGGACGGCCTGCTGGTGGTGGGGCCCTACTACAACAAGCCGCCCCAGGACGGCTTCGTGGCGCACGTCGAGACGATCGCCGCGGCGGCCGACGCGCCCCTCATCCTCTACAACGTGCCCGGCCGGACCGGCTTCAACGTGAAGGCCGAAACGACGCTGCACCTCGCGGAGGAGGTGCCGCAGGTGGTGGGGGTGAAGGAGGCCTCCGGCGACCTTGAGCAGATCGGGGATATTCTGCAGCATCGGCCCGAGGGGTTTGGGGTCTACTCCGGAGACGACGAGATGACGCTTCCCATTCTGGCCATGGGGGGCGACGGCGTCGTGTCCGTCGTCGCCAACGCCCTGCCGGAGCCCACGCGTGCGATGGTGGCGGCGGCCCGCGCGGGCGACCTCGCCGCGGCCCGCGAGAAGCATTTTGAGCTGCTGCCAGCCATGCGGGCGTGCTTCCTGGAAACGAATCCCATCCCGATCAAGGACGTGTGCGCGGCGATGGGGTGGATGGAACCGCACGTGCGCCTCCCCCTCGTGGCCCTGGACGAACGGGCCCCGGTGCGGCAGCGCGTCCTGGCGGCCTTCGACGACTTCCTGGACGTGGCCGCGGCGTAGGACGCGCCCTGCGGCATGCGCCCTACGGCATGCGCTCTACTGCATGAAGAGAGACGTGAGGTACCCCACGGCGGCGGTGTAGGCGGCCGAGCCCAGCCACAGCCCGTAAATTAGGAATCCGATCGTCGCCTCCGTCTGGAGGGCCAGCAGCACCACGAGCAGGCCGTTGTGGAGGAGGGCCACGGCCAGGCTGCCCAGCACGGCCTGGAGCGGGCGGATGAGGAGGGCGGCCCGCTCGTCGATCGCGAACGACCCAACGCTGAACCCGACCAGCGTCTTTACGAACATGTGGATGCCCCAGGTGCCGTAGACCACGTCCATCAGGGCCCCGAGGGCGAATCCGGTGAGGGTGCCGCGCTGTCGCCCCTCGCGCAGGGCATACCACGCGAGGAAGAGCAGGACGGCGTCGGGGTACGCGCCCCAGAGCCGAAGCCGGCCCAGGATGAGCCACTGAAGGACGAATACACCGAGGGCGACAAGGAGGCGGCGGGCGGAGGCGGACATGCCGACGGGCGAGACGAGCGAAAAACCGGGCGAATCAGGACGCTACGCGGGGGACGGAGCGGATGGCCTCGACCACGGCGTCGATGGTCTCCGTAATCTGATAGGACGGCCCGGTGTAGTTGTTGGCGAAGAGGACGAACGCGACCTGGTTTCCGTTGGGGCGCTCGGTGTAGCCGCTAAGGGCCCGTACGAATTCAAGCGAGCCCGTCTTGGCCGACACGCCCCCGTCCAGCCGGTAGTTGAGGGTGGTGTTGCGCTCCCCGCCCCGGGCGAGTGAGGACTGAAACGCGTCGCGTTCGGAGTGGTCGGCCATGTGGGCCAGCAGCTTGGCCAGGGCCCGTGGGGTGATCAGGTTTTTGCGCGAGAGGCCCGAGCCGTCCGAAATGCGCACGGTCCGAGGGTCCACATCGGCCCTGCGCAGGAAGGATTCGGTCCGGCGGGCCGCCCCACGTGTGGACCCGCCCCAGCCAAAGCTTCGGAAGACCTGCTCGGCGTAAAAATTGTTGCTTTCCTTGTTGATGACGGAGACGATCTCGGCGAGCGGGGGGGAGTGCGACACGAAGAGGGGCGACGTGCGCGCCGGGGCGTCTTCGAGGGTGTCGATGTCCACCAGGTCCAGGTCTGTTTTGATCCCCGCCTCTTCGAGGTGATGCTGGAAGCTCCGGAGGGTGAAGTGCGTCGGATTGCTGACGGGCACCGCAAGGCTGCCGTCGTAGGAGCGGGCGACGGAGCCGGTCAGGACCAGCTCGTTCGTGGAGAAGGTGCGCTCGACCTGCAGGGTGCTGCCCCGCCAGCGTGCGCTGGTGGTGGCCTGGTTGTCCAGCGACACGATCTCTGGGGGGTGGACGGCCGCCCGAGGGGGCTCGCCGGGGCTCGTGGCGTCGATGGTGACGGGAACGACGTTGTCCCGGTACGACAGGGCCCCGGCACTGGCCCCCAGGTGGCGCCCCTTCTGGCGGGTAATGTAGTTGACCGTCCAGCCGTCGGGGTAGGGGCGGTCGTCGAAGGCGTTGTCGTTGCCGATCAGGCGGCCCTCAATCCGCTCCACCCCCATCTCCGCCAGGCGCTCCGCCCAGGCTTTCAGCGGATCGGGGCTGCGCATCTCCAAACTGCCAAAGGTGGGGTCGCCGCTGCCGTCCAGCATCAAGTCGCCGCGCAGTACGGCCCCCTCCGTCGTGCCGTCGAAATGGAGCGTCGTCTCGTAGCGGTGCGTGCCCCCGAGCAGGTCGAGCGCCGCCGCGGTGGTGACCAGCTTCTGGTTGGAGGCCGGGAGGAAGCCGCGCTCCGCGTTTCGGCTGTAGAGCATCTCGCCCGTGTCCACATCGTAGATGCTCACGCCCCAAAAGGCGTCGTTGGCCTGCCAGCGCTGCAGCAGCGTGTCGATGCGGTCGCTCAGCGGAGGAGCGGTCGAGGCGGGGCCCATGCCGCCAAGGACCACGGCGACGCAGACGAACGAGACGAGCAGCCAGGAGCGACGCATACGAGTGGGGAGTGGGGCAAAAGCGTGCAAGAAACTGGAACCTTTCGCCGCGCCCCTTGGTTTCCGCTCCGTCACGCAAAATCGGGCCGCGCTTAGGGAGGGCGGGGCCCTCATCTTTTTTTGAATTGTCGTGTTGTTCTCTGATTATGCCCAAGTCTTCGAAGCAGAAGCGGCGACGAGCGCTCGTCTTCGAAAAGCGCAACTACCTGCTGCTTTTGGGAGGATTGTTGCTCATCGTGGTCGGGTTCACGGCGATGTATCTGGAGGGTGAGTTTTTGGGCTTCGTTTCGCTGACGGTATCGCCGCTGCTCATTCTTGCGGGCTACGCGGTAGTTGGGTACGGCCTGCTCTGGTGGCCCGACGACGAGGCGGACGCCGCGGACGCGTAAGGCGCCGTCAGCGGGGCATCCACGGCCTGGCGCGGTCAGTACAGGAGAGACGGCCCTCTTTCTTCGCGAAACCGATCGACGCTGGCCTGCCACGACTCAACGATGTTGGATGGAGAAGCTCCCTGGCGGAGGAGCCGGCGGAGCCGGTCGGTGCCGGCCAGGCGGTCGAGGTGGGTGGGGCGCTGAATGAAAGCCGAGTCGCCCCGCACCTGCGCCTGCTGATAGGTGGCATGGAGGGTGTGAATGCCCAGCTCGACGGGGCGGACGGCCGTCCGGTCGGTGATGCGCAGTCGGAGCCCATGGAGGGAGTGCCCCTCGTATCGAGGGGTGGGGGCGCCCGTTCGGGGCTGCGGCGTGTACTGAGTGGTGTCGACGGCGATCCCTGGCAGCGAACGGCCCCGGAGGGTGTCCACCACCGCCTGTACTTCGCTCGCGGGCCACGGGAGCCCAATCTGGAGAAAAGGATGCGCCGTGCCCCGTCCTTCGTTCACATCCACGGCCTCAAAGAACGCCATGCCGGGGTAGACGAGGGCGGTTTCCCAGGTCGGGAGATTCGGACTGGGGGGCGTCCAGTCGCGCCCCGTGTCGGGCCACCGCATGGCGCGGTCCCAGCCGTCGAGGTTAACGACGGAGAGGGACAGCGAGTCGAGCCCCGGAAGCATCCGTTTGCCTTTGACGAGGCGGGTCAGCTCGCCGACGGTCAGGCCGTGGGCCACGGGAATGGGGTAGCGCCCGACAAACGACTCGTGGTCGGGGTCCAGCACGAAGCCGGACGTGTAGGTGCCGCCGAGGGGATTGGGCCGATCAAGCACCACGAAGCGGACGTTGGCCTCGGCGGCGGCCTGCATCGCAAGGCCCATGGTGGTCGTGTAGGTGTAGAAGCGCGCCCCCACGTCCTGTACGTCGAACACGAGGGCGTCGAGCCCCGCCAGCATCTCCTGCGTAGGGCGGCGCGTGTCCCCGTAGAGGCTGTGGACGGGCGTGCCGGTGCGCGGGTCGCGCCCGCTCTCGACCGCCTGGCCCGCCCCCGCCGTCCCGCGAAGGCCGTGCTCGGGGGCGAAGATCGTGCCCAACTCCACGGTGGGCGCCCGGGCGACCCGATCGATGAGGTGCGCGGTGTCCACCCGGGCCGTGTGGTTGACGATCAGCCCGACGCGCTCGCCCTGCAGCGCCGCGAAATTGTTCGCCGCCAGGACCTCGGCGCCGGTGCGCACCGGGGGGCGCGTGTCGGTGCCGCAGCCGGTCGCGAGCAGGCCCACCGCGAGGAGAAGGGCCCAAAAAGCCCCCGTGTCGGGACGGAAGGGAGACACCATGAGCGGCTACCGGTTGGCGACAATCTCGTGCTCGGGAAAGAAGTAGGCCGCCTCTTTCTGTCCGTTGGCGGGCGAGTCGGAGCCGTGCACGATGTTCTCCTGAATGGAGCCCGCAAAGTCGCTTCGGATGGTGCCCTCGGCGGCGTCGTCGGGGTCCGTGGCGCCGATGAGGGCCCGGAAGTCGTCGATGGCGTTGTCTTTCTCCAGGACGACGGGCACGCAGGGGCCGCTCGACATGAAGTCCGTGAGGTCGTCGAAGAACGGCTTGTCCTCGTGGACGGCGTAAAACCCTTCCGCTTCGGCCTTCGACATCGTGAGCATTTTCATCGCCCGAATCTGAAATCCGGCCTCCTGAATGCGACGGAGGACCTCCCCGATCAGTTCTTTGCGGACGCAGTCGGGCTTCAGAATTGCGAGGGTGCGTTCGGTGGCCATGAGGGACAGGACTTGGATGCAACAAGAACGGAAGAGGGATACACGTCGCAACCTATGGGCTCGCGGGTCCCTTTGCCGCCCGATGCGGTGTTAGTCGTTCGTGAATCCGGGGCCGGGCGGCCGGACGTAACGAGATTGAGCAGGTCGATGGGGCGGGAGCGGGCAACCGCAGGGTGGGGGATGCGTTTTGGCTTTTTCCAATCGATCCCTTACTCACAACTCCTGAAACTTCGTGTCTGATCTGCGCAAAGCGACCCTCGGCGGCGGCTGTTTCTGGTGCCTGGAAGCGGTGTACCAGGAGGTGGACGGGGTGGAGTCCGTGGTGTCCGGATACGCCGGGGGGCACGTCCCGAACCCCTCCTACCGTCAGGTTTGCAACGGGACGACCGGCCACGCCGAGGTGACCCAGCTCACGTACGACCCGGCGGTGGTCTCGTACCGGGACCTGTTGGAGATTTTCTTCACGATCCACAACCCCACGACGAAAGATCGTCAGGGGCCGGACGTGGGCGAGCAGTACCGCTCGATCATTCTGTACCACGATGAGGAGCAGAAGGAGACGGCGGCGTCGGTGATCGACGAGCTGGACGCGTCGGTGTTTGAGGACGCGATCGTGACGGAGCTGGAGCCGCTTGATGTCTTTTACGAGGCGGAGGCGGAGCACCAGGACTATTACCGCAACAACTCTTCCCTGCCCTACTGCCAGTCGGTGATTTCGCCAAAGGTGGCGAAGCTGCGCCAGAAGCACGCCGACAAGCTCGGCTAACGGAGCGGCTTCCTCGTGCGGCGCACGCTACTGCCGGGCGAGGGCGAGGGTGGCCAGGCTCACCGCCTCGGCGCCCGCGTCGTGCAGCGTCTGGGCCGCCGCCACGCAGGTGGAGCCGGTGGTGAGGATGTCGTCCACCAGGAGCCAGTGCCCGTCTGCCGCGTCGTCGGACGCCGAGAAGGCATCGCGCACGTTCTGCCATCGCGCCGAGCGAGAGAGATTGGTTTGCGAGCGGGTGGGACGGGGACGAGCCAGCAGGTCGGAGCGCAACGGCACCTCGAGGGCGTGGGCGACGCCCCGGCCGAGCGTGCGGCTCTGGTTGTAGCCGCGCTCCAGTCGACGGGTGGTGTGCAGGGGAACGGGCACGACTCCCTCGGGGGGCGGGTGCGCCTCGGCGTAGGCCTCGCCAACGAGGTGGCCGAGGGGCACGCCGTAGCGCGGCCGACTGCGATACTTCAGGGCGTGCTGCACGGCCTGGAGCGTCCCGTGCTTGTCGAAAATCCAGAGCGCCAGGGCCCGATGGATGGCGCCCCGGCCTCCGGGCAGCCGGTCGAGGCGGGCGGCCACGGCCATCTCGGGGGCTCGCTCCAACGACGAAAGGCAGCGGGGGCAGAGGGGCAGGCGGGGCGACTCGGGGCGGGCCCCGCAGCCCAAGCACCGGGGCGGGTACAACAGGTCCAGTAGTCCCCGCCCGAGGGCACGGGCCCCCGCCGCAATCGGTCGAAAAAGCGACAAGAACGCTCGCCGATTCTCCACCGCCCGTCCACGAGATTTTGCGATAATTCGTCGGTGGGTGGTAGACAGCCCGCCCGGCGCTTTCATAGTGTCTTGTACGTTGAATCGTCGTGAAGATGTCTCCGGACCATCACGACCCGACGTCCAGCCTCATCTTTTTCTGAACAGGTACATACGGGGCCTATGGCGGACCGAGATCGCCGCGGCATGCTCATTACGAACAACGGATCCGAGGAGGTGCGCGTCTCCATGACGTCGCGGGTGCTCCGAATCGGGCCTGGGGAGGAGGCGCTCATTACGCCGGAGGAGGTGCGCGACCCGTCGCTCCGATCGGCCCTCCAGGAACGAAGCATCGCGATTGTGCGACCGGCCACTCCCGAGGAGGATGACGCGCTGCAGGAGCGGCTCGGGAACGACCAGTAGTTGCCCTTCTCCACCGATCGCCGGGTCGCATGAACATCCTCGCCCTTGAGCCCTGGTTTCGCGGCACGCATCAGCGGTTCCTCGAGGGGATCGCGGAGCACAGCCGACACCGGGTGCGCGCGCTCACAATGCCGGGGCGCTTCTGGCGCTGGCGAATGGAGGGCGGCGGGGTCACCCTGGCCGAAAAAGCGCGGGCGGCCGTCACGGACGGGTTTGCGCCCGATGTGGTGTTTGCGACCAGCATGGTGAACCTGCCCGCAGTGCTTTCGCTGGCGCGTCCCCGCCTCGACGGCGTGCCGGTGGTGCTGTACTTCCACGAAAACCGCCTCACCGACCTGCGGCCCCCGGACGAAGAGCGCGAACGGGCCTACGCCATCACGAATTACCTGTCGGCCCTGGCGGCGGACCGGGTCGTATTCAACACAGAGTCGCACTTCGACGAGTTTATCGAGGCGCTGCCGCAGCTCCTGCGCGACTTCCCGGACTTTACCAACCTGCACACGGTGCGCGCCCTGCGCAAGAAGAGCACGGTGTTGCACCCGGGGCTCGACCTAGGGGCCCACGACGCCCACGCCGGCGAACGGACCCGCCGCTCCGATCGGTCGAGTCCCCCCATCGTGCTGTGGAATCAGCGCTGGAACTACGCCAAGAATCCGGAGGCCTTCTTCCGGGTCATGAACCGGCTCGACGACGTGGGGGCGGACTTCGAGCTCATCCTGGCGGGGGAGCACTTTCGGGACCCGCCGGCGGCGTTTGACCGGGCCTTCGAGCGGTACGCCGAGCGCATTCTCCACTACGGCTACGCCGAGGACTTCGACGCGTACAGTCGCCTCCTCCATCGCGCCGACGTGGTGGTGTCGACGGCGCGGCACGAGTTTTTCGGCGTTGCCATCCAGGAGGCCATCTACTGCGGGTGCCATCCGCTGCTGCCCAACCGGCTTAGCTATCCCGAGCTCATTCCCGAGACGCACCACCGCCCGCTCCTCCACGCGCCCATCCTGTACGAGGACACCGACGAGCTTTTCGACAGTCTCCGAGAGATTGTGACCGGAGCGGAGCGCCCGCTGCCCCCCGACACCCTCCGCGACATGCCCGCTCGGTTGGACTGGCCCGAACAGATCGGTGCCTACGACGCGCTCTTTGAGGACGTGGCCGGCATGCACGCCACCGGGGCGGCTGCGTAGGGGCGCAGGACGCAGAGGCCGGACGCGCCGGGCGGGGTCAATTCTGTCGCGCATTCACCAGCTCGTAGCTGCGGGGCGGGGCGGGAGAGCCGTTCACCGCGTAGGCCCGGAAGGAGCCGTCGTCGTCCGCCATGACCACGAGGGCCGACTCGTTTGGGTCGTAGGACTGGAAGCGGGTGTCCAGCCAGTCGTCCGGGAGGCGCTCGGCCTGCTGCTTGAGCCAGCCGCCCGCGGCGGGGCTGTACATCAGGTTGTGCATGCCCACGGCCTCGTGGACCCGGCCTTCAGCGGGGTCGCGTTTGGTGACGACCACGGTGCCAATGCCGTGTCGTTTGAAGCCTAGGAAGGAGGCCGCCGCGACATCCATCCAGTGGTCCGTCAAGAAGTCGTGGTGGTCGTCTTCCTTGGGGTCGTTGGCCGGCTGGTCATCTGGGGCCTTTACCGTGACCATGTGGCCGTTGTCATCGATTAGGGTCGTACTGCGCATTTCGATCCAAGGTATATATGAGTCAAAACATTTGTGGAAACAGCATAACCGGGAGGGAGGGTTTCGGGCCGCAATCAGTTGAAACGCGAAGGTTACCCTCCGGAGGACTGAAGTGCAAGGGAGAAGGGGGGGGATGAGAATTTGGGGGCGGGTACGCTTCCCCAGCGAGAGGTTTCCAGCGGCCTGAAGCATCGATTCGTCCCTGAACATAGAAAAGCGGCACCGTGGGGTTTCCCCACGATGCCGCCGGATGCGGTGACGTTGCAAATGGTGTTTGCCGTCCGGGTCGTTTAGCCCATGTTCTCGACAATGGCCTCGCCGAACTCGCTGCACTTGAGCAGCTCGGCGTCCTCCATGTTGCGCTCGAAGTCGTACGTCACGCGCTTCTGACGGATCGTTTCCTCCAGTCCGTCAATGATCGCGTCCGCGGCCTCCTCCCAGCCCATGTAGCGGAACATCATCTCGCCCGAGAGGATGAGCGAGCTCGGGTTCACCTTGTCCATCCCGGCGTACTTCGGCGCGGTGCCGTGCGTGGCCTCAAAGAGCGCCCGGCCCGTGTTGTAGTTGATGTTGGCGCCCGGCGCAATACCAATGCCGCCGACCTCGGCCGCCATCGCGTCGGAGATGTAGTCGCCGTTCAGGTTCATCGTGGCGATGACGTCGTACTCATCGGGCCGCAGGAGAATCTGCTGCAGGAAGGCGTCGGCGATGTAGTCTTTGATGATGATCTCGCGGCCGTCGTCGAGCGTGATGACCTGCCAGGGCCCGCCGTCTAGGTCCTCCGAGTCGTATTCCTCCTTCGCCACCTCGTAGCCCCAGTCGCGGAAGGCGCCCTCGGTGAACTTCATGATGTTGCCCTTGTGGACGAGCGTTACGCTGTCGCGCCCGCGCTCGATCGCGTACTCGATGGCGGAGCGGACGAGGCGCTTGGTGCCCTCCTCCGAGATCGGCTTCACGCCGATGGCCGTCGTGTCGGGGAACCGGATGGCCGTCTCGCCCATCTCCTCGATCAGGAACGTCTTGACCTTCTCGTTTTCCTCGGTGCCCATCTCGTACTCGATCCCGGCGTAGATGTCCTCCGAGTTCTCGCGGAACGTGATCATGTCCACGAGCTCCGGATTTTTGAGCGGCGAGGGCACGTTGGGGAAGTGCCGGACCGGGCGGACGCAGGCGAAGAGGTCGAGCTCCTGGCGCAGGGCCACGTTGAGCGAGCGGATGCCGCCGCCGACCGGCGTGGTGAGCGGCCCCTTGATGGCGACGAGGTATTCGCGAATGGCCTGAAAGGTATCCTCGGGGAGCCACTCGTCGAATTTGTCCTGGGCCTTGCCGCCGGCGAAGACCTCCATCCACTGGATCTCACGGTCGGTGCCGTAGGCGGCCTCGACTGCGGCGTCGAAGACGGGCTGGGCGGCGTTCCAGATGTCGGGCCCCGTGCCGTCGCCCTCAATGAAGGGAATGATCGGTCGGTCGGGGACCTCGAGGGTGCCGTCCGTCATGGTAATGCGGTCGCCGGCGGGCGGGGCCACGTCGTCGAACGAAGGAGAACTCATGGCAGAGGGGACGTTTGGAGCGGAGGAGTCGATGGCATTTGCAGTACTCGTACGCGACAACGTAGGGGCCTGCGAGCACTCGGTCTATTAGAAACGCGGGAAAACCGGTCGGGTCCTAGACGTGGGGGCGTGCGCCGAGAAGGGGGCTACAGGCGGCCAAGAAGGTCGCGGAGGCGAAGCTCCCACACCTTCCAGGCCGCTTCGCGCACAATTGCTTTGCTCATCTTGGACTGTCCTTCGGTGCGCTCGGTGAAGATGACCGGAACCTCCCGAATCCGGAAGCCCGCCTGCCAGGTGCGGTAGTGCATTTCGACCTGAAACGCGTACCCGTCCGAGTTCACGCGGTCGAGGTCGATGGCCTCCAGCACGCGGCGGTGGAAGCACTTAAAGCCCGCCGTCACGTCGCGGATGGGGAGGCGTGTGATGGCGCGGGTGTAGATGCCGGCGGCGTACGAGAGGACGAGGCGAGAGAGCGGCCAGTCGATGACGCGGACTCCGCCCACGTAGCGCGAGCCGATGGCAAGGTCGACCTCGTCGTTCTTTACCGGCTCGATGAGGCGCGGCAGGTCGTCGGGATCGTGCGACAGGTCGGCGTCCATTTCGCAGACGTAGGTGTAGCCGCGGGCCAGGGCGTAGCGGAAGCCGCGGAGGTAGGCGGTGCCGAGGCCCAGCTTGCCGCCTCGTTCAATAAGGTCGATGCGGTCGGGGGCCGCCTCCATGGCGTCCTTCACCACCTGGGCCGTCCCGTCATTCGAATTGTCGTCGACCACCAGGATGGAGATCGGGGTGGGCTGGGCCAGCACCAGGTTCATCACCGGGCCGATGTTGTCGGCCTCATTGTAGGTCGGGACGATCACCAGGGCGTCGGTGCTCGGGGAAGCGGACGAAGACACGGGGGATGGAGGGGAGCAACGAAACAGTGGGTGGAGGCAGGCCACGGGCCTGAGCAGCAAAAACCTAATCGGTGGGCGCCTGAATGGCAACGTAATCGGTTCGGAAGCGCTTTCTTCGTGGGGAGGCGACAAAGAATCGCCCGGATCGAAACCGCCCCGAGGGGGCAAGATACAAGGGGGCGACGATCACAGACGGGCAATTGCTTCTTTGGTATACATCGTCGATTCTTGTGCGAGGGGCGAACGTCTGCCGCTCCGGTGTGCTCGTCCTTACACGCTTTCCATCACCCAACCTTGACGTTCGTCATGGCTGACGACTCCTTGGCCTCCGAATCCGCCTCTGGCCTGAACGGAAGCTCCGATGAAGGGACGGGCTTCCCGGAGGATTTTCCCCATACGGCCCGACTGAAGCAGGCCGGTGTTACGACCCTCGACGGCCTCCGCGACGTCGACTCCCTGGAAGACCTGAAGGGCATCGGCCCGACCTACGCAAAGGAAATCGCGGAGGCCCTCGAACGGTACGACGCCGACGAGTCGGGGGGCACGACGACGGAAAAACGCTCCAGCCCGTTGTCGGGCGACGGGGCCGCCGAGGATGAGCCGGAAGGGCCCTGGACGCAGCAGTCGATCGAGATTCCCGAGGGCCCGATTGAGGAAACCGTCTCGTTTGATACCTATCCGGCCGGGCAGTTTTCGCACGACGAGCTCGGGTTTTCGGACGACGAGGTGGTGGATCTCCTCCGCAGCATGCTGCTGCAGCGCCGCTTCGAAAACCGGTGCCGGCAGATGTATCAGCGACAGAAGATTTCGGGCTTCCTCCACCTGTACATCGGGCAGGAGGCGGTCTCGACGGGCAGTGTCAGCGCCGTCGACCTGGGGGACGATTCGATCATCACCGCCTATCGGGACCACGGCATGGGGCTGGCCATGGGCATGACCCCCGAGGAGTGCATGGGGGAGCTCTTCGGCAAGTCGACGGGGTGCTCGAAGGGGAAGGGCGGGTCGATGCACTTCTTCGACGCCGAGAAGAGAATGATGGGGGGGCACGCCATCGTGGGGGCGCACCTGCCGCTCGGGGCCGGCATCGCCTTCGCCCACAAGTATCGGGGCGAGGACAACGTGTGCCTCTGCTTCTTCGGGGACGGTGCGATGCACCAGGGCGCGTTCCGCGAGGCCTGCAACCTGGCCGGTATCTACGAGCTGCCCATCGTCTTTATCTGCGAGAACAATCAGTACGCGATGGGGACGGCGGTCGACCGCGCCTTTAGCAAGCCCGACCTCTTCAAGCACGGGTACAACTTTGACTTCCCCTGCTCGCTCGCCAGCGGCATGGATGTGTTCAGCGTCAACAAGGCGGTGCGCGACCACGTCGAGAACTACGCGCGGAAGGGGCAGCCCTCGATGCTGGAGGTGCGCACCTACCGGTACCAGGGCCACTCGATCACCGATCCGGCCGAGTACCGCGCCGCGAACGAACTTGATCAGCGCAAGAGCGAGGACGCCATCGCCCGGCTGCAGCAGTACATTGTGGATCGCGGGATCGCCACCGATAGCGACATCGACGCGATCGATGAGGAGGCCGAGCAGAAGGTCGTCGATGCGATCGACGCGGCCGACGCGGCCCCCTTCCCCGACGAGGAGGCGATCTACGATGACGTGTACACCCAGGAGGACTACCCCTTCATTGCCTAACGACTGCGGACGTGGGAGGGGGGATTGCGGAAGGACGTGCGATCCCGACGGCCGCTCCCGGTCCGCTCATGTGTCCATTCCGAACTCCAAATTCTACACTCGAACGACATGGCTACGCTGCAATTCCGCGAGGCGCTCCGCGCCGCGATGACCGAGGAGATGGAACGGGACGACGACATCTTCCTCATTGGCGAGGAGGTGGCCGAGTACGACGGCGCCTACAAGGTGAGCAAAGGAATGCTCGATCAGTTTGGCTCCCGCCGCGTGATCGACTCGCCGATTAGTGAGCTCGGCTTTGCGGGACTCGGCATCGGGGCGGCCATGAACGGCCTGCGGCCCATCGTCGAGTTCATGACGTTTAACTTCTCGTTCGTGGCGTTCGACCAGGTCATTAACAACGCCCCGAACATGCAGTACATGTCGGGCGGCCAGTTTACGGTCCCCATTGTCTTTCGCGGACCGAACGGGGCGGCCGGGCAGCTTGGCGCCACCCACTCCAACTCGACCGAAGCGCTCTATTCCACCTTCCCGGGCCTCAAGGTGGTTGCGCCCTCGATCCCTGACGATGGAAAGGGGCTGTTGAAGACCGCCATCCGCGACGACGATCCGGTCGTCTTCCTCGAGAGTGAGCTGATGTACGGGATGAAGGACGAGGTCAGCGACGCGGAGGATTACACGATCCCGATTGGGTCGGCCCGCGTGGCGCGCGAGGGCGACGACGTGACGATCGTGGCGCACAGCAAGAGCTACCACATCGCCATGGACGCGGCCGACGAGCTCGAGGAGCGGGGCTACGAGGCCGAGGTGATCGACCCGCGCACCATCAAGCCGCTCGACATCGAGACGATCGTGGAGTCGGTGGTGAAGACCAACCGCCTGGTCGTCATCGACGAAAGCAATCCGTTCGCGAGCGTGGCCTCGGAGGTCACGCACCAGGTGCAGGATCGGGCCTTCGACTACCTCGACGCCCCCATCCTGCGCGTCACGGCGCCCGACACGCCGGCCCCCTACGCCCCCAACCTCATGGACGCGTACATGCCGGGCGTTGACGAAACGGTCGACAAGTGCCTGCAGGTCCTGTACGCCAAATGATTTTGGACTTTGGATTTTGGATGGTCTCCGAAGTTCAGAGCTCCGCTTTTCTTCTCGAAAATCCAAACCCAAAAATCTAAAATCGTAACATGGCGACGCCAATCGAAATGCCCAAGCTGAGCGACACCATGGAAGAGGGCGTTCTGTCCGCCTGGCTGATGGACGAGGGAGACCAGGTGTCTGCGGGCGACATTCTCGCGCAGGTGGAGACGGACAAGGCCACCATGGACTTGGAGGCATTCGACGAGGGGGTTCTGCTCAAGAAGGTGATAGACGAGGGCGACTCGGTTCCCATCGGACAGCTCATCGCCGTGATTGGGGAGGAGGGCGAGGACATCTCCGACCTGCTCGGTGGCGAGGACGGGGACGACTCCGCCGCGGCCGACGCGGAAGCGGCGACTGACGAGGCCGAGGAGGAGGCCGAGGACACCCCCGACACGACGGAGCCGTCGGCCGACACCGAGGAGGTCGTGGAGGAGCCGTCCGGCGACGGGCAGCTCCGCGAGCGGACGCCCGAACCGGTGCCGGCGGGGACCGACGCGGAGGGCCGCCGCATCAAGGCGTCGCCGCTGGCCCGTCGCATTGCGCAGGAGCACGACGTCGATCTCGCCCGAGTCGACGGATCGGGGCCGGAGGGACGCATTGTGCGACGCGACGTAGAGGCGCGCATCGAAGAAGGAGAGCCGGCGCCTCCCCCCGAACGGGAGGAGCGTGCGCCCGAGCCCGCCCCGCAGCCGACCGCCGAGGCGCCCACCTACGAACTGCCCGACGACGAGGCGCCCTACGCGAGCGAAGACATTTCGCAGATGCGCAAGACCATTGCCCGGCGGCTGGCCCAGAGCAAATACTCGGCCCCCCACTTCTACCTCACCGTCGACATCGACGTGGAGGACGCCGTGGCGCTTCGCGAAGACCTGAACGAACTGGCGGAGGAGCAGGGCCGGGCCAAGATCTCCTTCAACGACCTCATCACGAAGTCCTGCGCCCTGGCGCTGAAGGATCACCCGTACGTGAATGCGGCGTACCTGCCCGACGAGGGCGAAATCCGAAAATACAACCGCGTGCACATGGGCATCGCGGTGGCGATCGACGAGGGGCTCATCACGCCGGTCGTGCGCGACGCGGACCGCAAAGGCCTCACAGAAATTGCGCGGGAGACGCGGGAGCTGGCGGAGCGCGCCCGGAGCCGCGACCTGGAGCCGGAGGAGTTCGAGGGGGCGACCTTCACCACGAGCAACCTCGGCATGTTCGGCATTGAGGAGTTTACCGCTATCATCAACCCGCCCAACTCGGCCATCCTGGCGATCGGCGAGATCCGCGACACGCCCGTCGTGGAGGACGGCGAGGTGGTGCCCGGCAAGCGCATGAAGGTGACCCTCTCCTGCGACCACCGCGTCGTCGACGGCGCGACCGGGGCCCAGTTCCTCGACAGCGTCCGGTCGTACCTGGAGGAGCCGATGAATCTTCTTCTGTAGCAGCGTAGCTCCACAGATGTGGGGAGGGCGCCATCGGAGGCCTTGCTGCCTGACGAAAGCGAGATTCCGTATTTCGTGTTGCGTATCCGTCCGACTAACGGCGTCCGAAATACGCAATACGGAATACACAATACGATCCCTCGGTCGGAAGCAGTCTGTGTAGCGTGAGGGCTCCTCCAGACGGGAACTGATTCCGCTCGAGTAGCCGTCCCTATGACCATTGCCCACATCTCCGACCTCCACTTCGGCCGCATCGCGCACCCCGACATTGTTGAGGCGCTGGTGGAGGAGGCCAACGCCCCGGACGTCGACCTGGTGGTGCTGAGCGGCGATCTTACCCAGCGGGCCCGGCCGCGAGAGTTTGCCGCGGCACAAGAGCTATTGGCCGCCATTGTGCCCCCGACGCTCGTCGTGCCGGGCAACCACGACGTCTACCCGTGGTGGCGTCCCGTCCGGCGGCTGTGGACGCCCCTCCGCCGATACAAGCGGGCCATCACGGAGAACCTCGCCCCCTCGTTCGAGGCCGACGGGGTAGCGGTGCTCGGCATCGCCACGGCCCACGGCGCCACGATCAAGGGCGGACGCATCACCGACGGGGACCGGGCCGCCATTCGGGAGTACTTTGCCGGGGTGCCCGCCGCCGCGGCGCGTGTGCTCGTCCTTCACCACCACCTGACCAAGATCCAGTCGGTGGGGCGGCACGACGTGGCCCGCCAGGCTCGCAAGACGCTCGATACGGCGGCGGCGATGGGGGTCGACCTCATTCTATGCGGACACCTCCACGTCTCGCACGTCGAAACGCTGACCGTACAGCGGCACCGCCTGGTGGTGGCGAGTGCCGGCACGGCCACCAGCAATCGCTGGCGGGAGCCGACCGGCGCCGTCAACTTTTACAACCGGATCACCATCGACCGCGAAGCCGTTGCGGTCGAGGAGCGCCGGTTCGTGTCGGAGGAGGCCCGCTTCGTGCGCGACGGGGTGACTCGTTTTGAACGAGCCCCGGAGGCGCAGGGCCGCGGCTGAAGCGGCTACGCCAGGGCGGACTCTCGCCCCGAGTCGCGCACAAACATGCAGGTGGAGTCCGTCGCATCCACCAGCCGCCGGATGACCTCAAAATCCGGCTCCGGCTGAAGGCCGAAGATGTTGAGGTCGGCCTGCGGGGCCCGCCGAATGTAGTCTGAGAAGGGCACCGTCCCCACCGTGGCCGTGGCGTTGGAGAAGCGGCCGAGGTCGATCAGCTTCGCCAGAAAGTCGCGGGCCTTCGCCTCCTCGTCCGGGTCGCGGAGCGCCGTGACGAGCCGAAGCTGGGCGTCCCAGTTCTGGGAGAGCTTGTATCCGCTGAGAAGCGCCAGGTCGAGGTTGCCGATCTCCAGTGACAGGCGCCAGTCGGGACTCCGGTCGTGGATCCAGACGTTGATGGTCTGCCGCTGGCGTCGATGACCGTGGCGGACGCAAACACGCCCCGGTCGCGGAAGGCGTGGGAGAGGGTGTCAATGCGCTCCTGGAGCGAGTCGACGTTGTCGTCGGACGGCAGGCCCACGATCTTGACGGAGCCCTAGGGGGGACGGGGCTCCGTGCAATCTGCTTCAAAAGCGGCTGCCGGCGAACACCTGGCTTTACGGGACCGTTCGCCCTTTCTAGAATTCGAAGATTCCCGCCCGCCGCTGCGCCTCATCATCGAATTGTCCGAGGGATGTCGCCGACGCAGATCACGGAAATCAATCAACTCCTGAGCCCCGAGCGCATCCGGTTGGGGCTGCCCGGCACCTCAAAGACAGCCGTGATTGATGCCCTCGTGGATCTACTGGAGGGGCACGAAGGCATCGACCACCTGGAGTCGGTGCGCACCGCCATCTTCGAGCGAGAGGAGATGATGTCCACCGGGGTCGGGAAGGGGCTGGGCCTCCCGCACGCCAAAACGTCGGCGGCCACAGAAACCGTCGCGTCGTTCGCCACGACCGCCGAGCCGATCGAGTTCGGGGCCATCGACGACACGCCGGTGCGGCTGGTGCTTCTGCTGGTCGGGCCCGAAGATCACAAGTCCCAACACATCAAAATTCTGGGCCGCATTTCCCGTCTCGTCAGCCGCGACGGCTTTCGGGAGCGTCTCCTCGGGGCCGACACTCCGGAATCCATCATCGAGACCCTTCGTGAAGGCGAGACGGCCCTGCGCGGGTAGCGTCCCGTACATCTGTTCGACCCATCAACCGACCGATCCGTGAGTACTTTTCAAAACATCAAGGGCACCTTCGACATCCTGCCGGACCCGTATACCGACGACGGGGACACCCGCGTCGCCGCCAGTGCGGAGTGGCGCTTTGTGGAAGCCACCGTGCGCGAGGTCCTGGAGCGCCACAATTTCGACGAGATCCGTACGCCCGTGCTGGAGCCCACAGAGCTCGTGGCGCGGGGCGTAGGGGAGGCCACCGACATCGTGCAGAAGGAGATGTTCGCGTTCGAGCGATCGGGCACGCAGTACGTGCTCCGGCCGGAGGTGACGGCGCCCGTGATGCGGTCCTTTCTCCAGCACCATCTCGATCAGCGCGGCGGCGTGCAGAAGCTGTACTACGTTGGGCCGTGCTTCCGGGCCGAGCAGCCGCAGAAGGGGCGCTACCGACAGTTTCACCAGTTCGGGGTCGAGGTCATCGGTACCGACGATGCCCGGGCCGATGCCGAAACCATTGCCTCTATGATGGCAATCTACGAGGCCCTCGGCATTCCTGAAACGCGCCTCCGCCTCAACACCTTGGGCACGCCCGAGCGTCGCGAGGAGTACGTGGCGGCCCTGCGCGACTACCTCCAGACCTACGAAGACGAACTGTCGGACACCAGCCGGCGCCGCCTGGAGCGCAACCCCCTCCGCGTCCTCGACACGAAGCTGGAGCACGAACAGAACATCCTGCAGGGAGCGCCCCAGCTGATCGACTTCGTCGGCGACGACAGCCTGGCGCACTACGACCGCGTGAAGGGCTTGCTGGCCGACCTGGGGGTGGACTACGAGGAGGATCCGTTCCTCGTCCGCGGCCTCGACTATTACACCGAGACCACCTTTGAACTCGAAAGCGCGGCCCTCGGGGCCCAGAGCGCCCTGGCCGGGGGCGGGCGCTACGACCGGCTAGCCGAGGTGCTGGGGAGCGACGCGCCGGTCCCCGCCGTCGGGTTTGCGGCCGGGATGGAGCGCCTCTTCCTGGTCCTCGACGCCGCGGGCACCGAGCGCCCGCGCGTGCCCCGTCCCGATGTGTTCATTGCCGCCCTGGGCGAGGCCGCCGAGCGGTGGGTCTTTCGCACCACACAGGCCCTCCGCGACGCGGGCCTGCATGTGGCCCACGACCTGAAGGGGCGCTCCCTCAAGGCGCAGATGAAGGAAGCCAACCGCCAGGCGGCCCCCTACACGCTCATCATCGGCGACAACGAACTCGAGGCCGAGGCCGCCACGGTGAAGGAAATGGCGAGCGGGGAGCAGACGGAGGTTCCGTTTGCCGACCTCGTGGAGCACCTGACCGCACAGGTCGATGCGGAGGGGGCGGCCTAAGAGCGCCCACATCGCTGGGGCACCAGCAGCATGCCCCCCTAGAAAGGACCTATTCGGACTGGACGCGACCCGGCACGGCCTCCTGCAAGAAGAGCGACTGGCGCGCCGCGGCCCGTCGCCCGGCGTCCGCATCGTCCGCGGGGGGGCCGGGGAGACGCTGCGCGTCTGCTGGGGGCGTGTGGGCGGACATGCTTCCGCCGGCGCAGGTTACGGTCACGGACTGCGGGGAGTAGATGCTGAGCGTAAGCCCGCTGACGAGCATGTTCAGAAAGGACATCTTGCGCTCCGCCGTCGCGATTCCGTTTGTGCACTCATCGGAGACATCGACGCGGGCCGGCACGAGGCCGTAGAGGTACGCGGGGGCCCACTTCTTTTCGACGACCGTGTTCGACGCCTCCCGGCCGGTGGTCATCTGGGCCTGATAACAACCGGTGAGGAGAAGGCAGCAGGCGAGAAGAGCGGGGACAAGAGATCGCATGAGAACGAAGGCGTGTAGTGAGCGAATCGGGATGTGACAAGGCGCCCGCCGACGGCTATTTTGTGGCTGCGGACGCCGGAGGGGCGCCCCCGGACGCACGCTCGGGGAGATCGATCGGAGGCAGAACGGTCGCCGACATGCCGCCCTGGGCGCAGGTTGCCGTAAAGCGCTGTGGGGCATAGAGGTTACTGGTGAGCCCCTGGGCAACCCACTGGACGAACGTTTGTCGGAAATAGACCTCCGACACGCCCGCTTCGCCACACACCGGTGCTGCGTCCAGGGGCGCGTTGACGGGGGGCACCAGGCCGTTGACGAACCCATGGGCCCACAGCAGCTCGGCCTTCTCGCCCGAGGCCGTCCGATCCGTGACGATTTGCGTCTTAAGACACCCGGAGACGAGCAGGCAGAGACCTACCAGAAGGGCGACGGTTGGGATCCGTTTGCTGAGACGGGACATGGGGGCAGGAAGACGAGTTGAGGAATCAGTGAAGATAGAGCTTGGTCAAAGGGAAGAAGATAGTTCGCAAAGTGTAAAGGCTATGTTGATAAATTACAGCGTCGTGTCGTTTCTCACTCTGTCGGTATTGACATGAATGATTGGTTGTCGGGCAGTGCAAGACTTCTCGCGGTTCTGGTGACGGTGGGGCTGGTGTTCGGATGTGGGGAGCAAGAGGAGGGGGCGGCAGATCCCGTTCGGGTGATGACGTACAACATTGAGGACGTTCGCACGGCGGATCTTCGCCGGCGCGACCACCCACGACTGCAGGCGGCCGCGGCCCAGATTCAGTCGCTCCGGCCCGATGTCCTGCTCGTCAACGAGATGACGTACGACCAGCCGGGCGATCCAGGCTACCGGGCCGGCGATCCGGAGGGGCACAACGCACAGCGATTCGTGCACCACTACCTGTCCTCCCCGCAGGCCGACTCGGTGGAGGGCATCACCTACCAGCCGGTCATGCTGCCCGTGAATACGGGGATTCCCAGTGGGTTCGACCTGAACAACGACGGGCGGGTCGTCTCGACGGTCCCGGAGGTGCCCGCGCCGCCCGAAGATGGCAGTGTCGCCTCGCAAACCGACGCCGGCCGAGCCTACGGCAACGACGCCTGGGGCTTTGGCACTTTCCCCGGCCAGTACGGCATGGCGCTGTTTGTGCGGGACGACCTCACGGTGCTTCGCGACTCGATTCGCACCTTCCGCCTCCTGGAGTGGTCCGCGATGCCCGATGCCGCGGTGCCGATTGATTCCACCACGGGCGAGCCGTGGTATTCGGAGGCGGAATGGGACGAGATGCGCCTCTCCTCGAAGAGCCACTGGGACGTGCCGGTGCGCCTGCCGGACGGCTCCGTCCTGCACCTGCTGGCCAGCCATCCGACCCCGCCGGGCTTCGACGGCGTGGCCCAGCGCAACGATCGCCGCAACCACGACGAGATCCGGCTCTGGGCCGATTACCTGAGTGGGAACTCCTACATCGAGGACGATTCGGGGCAGGTGGGCGGACTGCACGCCGACGCCCGGTTCGTGGTGATGGGCGACCTGAACGCAGATCCCGACGAGGAGAGCCGCTTTCGGGACGCCGTGCGGTCGCTCCTCGACCATCCCCGCACGCAGGGCGACGTGGTGCCCACGGCCGCCTCCGCGGGCATGAACGCCTTCCCCGATCTCACACCGGACGCGACTGCGCGATGGGGCGGGCGCATCGACTACGTGCTGCCGTCCGAGGGCCTGTCGGTGGACGATAGCGGCGTGTGGCGACCGACCGAGCGGGACACCAGCGCGCCCCCGGCCAGCGACCACTTTCCCGTCTGGGTCGACGTGCGCCCGGAGTCCTGATCCCCCTTCGCTGGCCTCTCGAATCACCCGACAACCACAACCTCATGGAGTGGACTCAGACCAAGATCACCCTTCCGCCGAAAGAGCGCGGCTTTCACCTGGTGACCGACACGATTCGCGACCAGGTGCCCGCCATCGCTGAGTATCAGGTGGGGATCCTGCACCTGTTTCTCCAGCACACCTCGGCGTCCCTTACGATCAACGAAAATGCGGCGCCCGCCGTCCGGCGCGACCTGGAGCGCCACTTCAACGAGATGGTGCCCGAGAACCAGCCGTACTACGAGCACACCGTGGAGGGGCCCGACGACATGCCCGCTCACATCAAGGCGGCGATGCTCGACACGAGCCTGTCCCTCCCGATTCGCGATGGGCGTCTCGCCTTCGGCACGTGGCAGGGCATCTATCTCAACGAGCACCGCGACAACGGCGGGCGCCGCTCGCTCCTCGCCACGATCTACGGAGAGTCCGCGTAGCCGCCATTCGCAACACCGCACTTTCGCAACCGGGGCCTACGTCCCGCGACTGCGATGATCCGGTTTCTTCGCCTCGGTCTTGTGCTCGGGGTTCTCGTGTGGGGCGGAGCGGCCCCGCCCACGGTCGCCCAGCAGGCCGTGCCAGGGCCCGATTCCGCGGCGGCGGACACGACGCAGGAGGCCCCCCGGGCGGCGGATGCACAGGTAGAGGCGCGGCTGCAGGCCACGTTCAACGAGATCGACGCGTTCGGACGAATCTCGGTGACGGTTCGGAACGGGGTGGCCCGCCTTGAGGGCACCGTCGTGGACCCGCAGGCGGCCGCCGAGGCCAAACGGCTGGCCCAGGAGTTCGGGGGCGTGCGCTACGTCGAGAATTCCGTGACGGCGGAAACCGATCTTGCGGATCGCGTGGCCCCGGTTGTGTCTCGTCTCGAAGACTACGGGACGGGGTTCCTCGAATATCTGCCCGTGGGGCTCATTGCGCTTGTCATTCTTCTTCTCACGGGCCTCATCGCCCGCTGGATTGGGCATTGGGAGACGAACCGGCGCTTTGGACTCAGTCCACTGGCCTGGAGCCTCATCTATCGATCCATCCAGGTGGTGCTGGTGCTCATTGGACTGATTGTCACGTTTGACCTGCTCGGGGTCACGTCGCTGGTGGGCGCGCTCTTGGGAACGGCCGGGGTGGCCGGGCTGGCCGTCGGGTTTGCGTTTCGGGACATCATTGAGAACTACCTGGCCGGGGTTCTCATGAGCATCCGGCAGCCGTTTCGGGTGAACGACATTGTGGCCATTGAGGAGTACGAAGGGCGGGTGGTGCGGCTGACGGCCCGGGAGCTGGTGCTCCTGACCTTCGAAGGCAACCACGTGCGGATGCCGAACGCGACGGTGTTCAAGAATGTGCTCGTCAACTACACGCTCAATGCGCGCCGCCTAGTTGTCTTTGAGGTGGGCGTAGGGGCGGAAGAAGACCTGTCCAGGGTGCAGCGGCTGGGGACCGACACGCTGGCGGAGATGAACGGCATTCTGGAGGACCCGGTGCCGTTTGCTCGCATCGTGACCCTCGGTGACTCCTCGGTGACCGTCCGCTACCACGGCTGGGCGGATCAGTCCAGCACGGACTTCGCCAAGGTGCAAAGCGAGTCGATTCGGCTCGTGAAGGCGGCGCTGGACGAGGCAGGGGTGGAGATGCCGGAGCCGACGTACCGCATTGTCCAAGTGCCCATGGCCGGATCGGATGCAAAGAGCGAGGGCACCGGCCCGGCTTCGTCCGTTCGCGACCAGGCCCGCACGGCGGACGTGGAACGGGACGGGCGCCTGGAGGCGCAGGTGGACGAGGAGGCGCACGACCCGGACGAGCCGAATCTTTTGTCTGAGTAGGGCCCCGTCGTCCCCAGAGGGCCGGCGGTCGACGTCCGGGCCTCGGAGCGAGGGGCTGCCCCGGGGCCTCGTCGTGGGACGGGGACGGGGGGCTGCTACGTCTGCCGGGCGGACGGGACGCCGGAGGGGGCCTCCGCAAGACGCGTCGTAAGGGCCTTTGCGCGGGCGTAGAGGTTGTGGACGTGGGTGTAGGTGAAGTCGGCGCTTCGTCCCAGGCGGTGCAGGTTCTCGAAGCCGTCGAGGTAGGCGCCAATTTGCTCGGCTTTGTCTTCGGCCCCCACTTCCAGAATGGGGTACGCAAAGGGCACCGCGTGGTGGTCGAACGCGACGACTTCGTCGCCTTCGATCAGGTTCTGCGCGACGAGGAGGGCGTGGGCCGCTTCGCGGAGCGCGTCGGCCGACTGGTTCCACGCATCGTCGTCGCGGTGGCACGGCAGCTCCAGCACGACCACCGTTTGGTCCGCCGGCGCGAGGTTGGGGCTGCGGTTCTTCGGCTCGTACAGGCGGGTAAACGGGATGTGCTCGGACGGAAAGTACAGGGACGCGTTCGGGGTGAGTTGGGGACGGTCGATCCCGAGGACGGCCAGGCGGAGGTGTCGGAAGCGGATCGACGCGCCGAGGTTCTGGATGGACGCCGGCGGGGCGGGATCGAGTAGTCGAAGCACGAGCGTGAGGGGCAGGGTGCTCACCACCGTCTCCACGTCCATTGTCTCGCGTTCGTTTACGGTGACGCGCTGGAGGCGGCTGCCGTCGTGGGCGATGCTCGTGATGCGGGCGCCGGTGCGGATGCGGTCGCGGCCCAGGGCGTCGGCGGTGGCCTCGGCAATCTGACCGTACCCGTGCTTGGGGTAGTAGAAGGAGCCGTCCAGGTGCCGGGCCTTCGTCTTCGCCCCGCCGAATGCCTCCAGCACGAAGGTCTTGAGGTCGAGTCCTTCGAGCCGGTCGCCCGCTACGCGCGGGGAAAGCTGGGCGGCGTCGGCGCCCCACAGTTTTTCGGTGTAGTTGAGGAGGAACTGCTCCGCGAGGGTTTCTCCGTAGCTCTGGTGGGCCATCTCCCGGAAGTGGTCGGCGTCGTTCGAGACGCGGGGAATGGAGAGCTGGTCCCACGAAATGCGCGCGAGGAGCGAGAGGGGGAGTTTTCGGAGCAGATCGTAGGGGGCCAGGGGGAAGTCGATGCGGCGGCCGCGCCAGCAAATCTGGCTTGGGGCATCAATCCGACGGAGGTCGTCTCCCAGGAGCGCCTTCACGTCGGCCGTCACCGCGTCGTTTTTGTCGTGAAAGCGGTGGGCGCCGGTGTCGTACCGGAAGGGGCCGAGGCGGAGGGTGCGCGCGTTTCCCCCTACGCTGTCATTCGCCTCCAGCAGGCGCACGGGGAGGCCGTTCCGCCGGGCATAGAAGCCGGTGGCGAGGCCCGCGGGGCCGGCGCCCAACACTGTGAGGGAGGGAGAGGCATCAGTGCTCATAGATAGAAACCGTTACTCGGGGCCACATGCGATTGACGTGGGGGTTGTGGAAGAACCGTTTGGTCTGAGTCGGCGAAAGCTCGGGGAATGCGGAGTAGCTGCCCACCACGATGGTCCGGCCCGTGTCGGCGTGGCGCACCTGGCGACGGTCCCCCGGAGCTTCGACCGACAGGAACTGGGCGTCCACCCGTTGTTGCCGCAGGTAGGTGTTGACGAGGGGCTTGGACACCACTCGTGTGGGGCCGGGGCGCTCGGTGTGCTCCTCCACGAACGACTTCACCTGCGCGATGGCTGTCGGGTCCCGGTGCTGGGCCACGAGGACGAGCGTCACGAGGGCGTAGGTCCCCGCAACGCCCAGGACGGCCGCGCGAGGCCCTCGTGGCCGGCGGCGCCAGAGCATCGTCGCTCCAGCGGCGGGGAGCAGAAGAAGGAGGGGCACGAGGGGCAGCACGTGCCGACTCTTGTGGACCACATTTTGCCCAACGAAGATCCAGAGGGCGTAGAGTCCTGCGCAGAGCACGACGAGTCGCACCCGCCGGCTTCGCCAGTGTCCCCTGCGTCCCAGACGCCAGGTGCCGAGTGCACTCAGTCCGAGAAGGCCCACCCCCACCGCGCCCGTCAGCGGGTGCCGCTCCGGCCACCACGCCCCCAGGCCGTCGGCCCAGAGGCCCTGCAGCAGCCCCGAGAGGCGGCGACTCAGGTCGGCGTTCGTCTGCACCGTGCCGCCAAACTCGGTGAAGTGTCCCGTCGTTTGTCCCCAGGCCACGTCGACCAGCGTCCAGAAGCCCGTATCGAGAATTAGGGGCACGAGCCAGACCGCCACGCTGGCCGTGCCGATGCCCACGAGCCGTGTCGGCCGATGCGAGCGGATCAGCACCCACAGTGCAGGGACGATCACAAGGGGCAGGGCCGACAGTCGAAGCCCGGCGAGCAGGCCGGTGAGGGCAATGCCGGCCGCGGCGGCCCGCTCGTCCAGTCCGTCACGCGTCGCGTACAGTGCCTGTACCAGCAGGGTCAGGGCCGCCAGGGCGTTCGCCGTGCCCAGCAGGTCCGGCATGTAGCGGGTTCCCATCACCCACAGCAGGGGGCTGAAAAAGACGGCGCCCGCAATCATTGCGCCGTCGATGGACCGGAGGCGCACGCCCCGGAGTCGGGTGAGGGCCCACACGAGGCCGACGGTTGCGAGGCCGCCCACGATCGCAAAACTCGCGCTGAGCGACCCGGTGGGGAGGTAGACGAGTTCCACCGAGGCCCAGAACACGGGGTACCCCGGAAAGTGCGGCTGGAGGGCGGCCACGTCGTAGGCATCCGCCACGCTGAGGGCAAACCGCAGGCTGTCGGGGTCCTCGACGTAGGAGATGGCGGTGGCGAGCCGACTGCCCACACAAGCAATCGCCAGCATCCCCCACACGACGCCGGGCGTGGGCCAGTACCGCTGGAGGGCCCGGCGGCTGGAGGCGGCAAGTGGGAAAAAAGAGGGGTCGCGCGTGCGCACGAGACAAACACACTAGGGACGAAACAGACACCGATGCCCCTCCCCGCCGGAGCGGAAGAGGGGCGATCGGGGATGCATCACCGGCCGAAGGGCCGTGTGATCCTCTTGGTTCCCTACCACGCTTCTACGTTGCTGGCATTGAAGCCGTAGGCGTCCTGGAGGATTTGGGTGGCATCCGCCAGGTTGCTGGCGTACTCATCGGCTGTCAGCTCGCCGTACGGCGGATCGTTGCCGATGTCCTCAAGGAGGGTGTTCACCTGCGAGGCGTCGAGTTCATTGCTGTAGAACTGGAGGCTCCAGGCAAAGGCTTTGGCCTCGCCCCACGCGTCCTCGCTGATGTCGCCCTCCCCCACGGTGCCACTCACGTCCTGCAGGGACGACTCCATGGAGTTGATGTAATGAATCACGTTGATGGCGACGACCTTCTCCCAGGCGTCGCGGGCCGTCGCGGCGTGGTCGGAGGGATCGTCCCCATTTGCAATGTCTTCGCGGCCCTCCACGAGTGCGTTGAAGGCATCTCGGGCGAAGTCGGGGGACGGTCCATCGGTGTTTGCGGCCGCGGCGGAGCGCTCGATGGCGTAGGCGGCCCAGGTGTAGACGTACTCGCTCGTCAGGTCGACGGACCCGTTGCCGTCGATGTCCTGGGCGGGGCCGCTGGCCAGGCCTTCTTCGCCGCCGCTGTAGTCGAGGAACGGCTCCAGGGTGCGGGGGAAGCCGAAGTAGCCAAAGGCGGCGTCCCACTGTGCAGCCGCGTCTCCGGAGATGCTTCCGTCCGCGAAGTCGTTCAGAATCGCGGCTCCCTTCCCGTAGATCGGCGTGCCCAGCAGCATCTTTTCGGCAAACTGGTTCAGCACGATGCCGTTGTCGGTGCGGGTGAGGTCCTCGGCGCCGGCCTGCTCAAAGTAGAACCCGAGCAAGTCATCCGTCGTCACCTGCGAGCCCGGATTGGGAGAGTCGGTGCTCTCCAAGTTTTCGCTCCGTGCGAGCGGCGTATCGTCTGTCAGGGACGAGAGGTCGACCCCGCCGTCGAGGTCGCCGTAGGTACTCTGCTCGGCCGAAATGCCCGAGGTCGGAAGCGTCTTGTCGGCAATCGTGCCCGTGTATAGCTCATCGAAGACGGACTCCGGGTTCTCGGAGGGATTGCTGGCCCGCACCCCGAGATCGAACGCGAGCAGGTTGGTAACAGTCTCTGCCTCATAGTCCGTAGAGGAATACTCAAACGGGCTCGGTGGATCCTCGTCCTCGTCGCCCGTTGGGCCGGTGCTGTCGCACCCGGCCAGGACCAGTCCCACGGCGAGGAGGGGAAGGAGAAGAATGTGCGTGTAGCGAAAGTCGAAACGTCGCATAAACGTGTTCACGTTGCTGGTGAGTAGTGCGAATAGAGGCCCGGGGCTCCAGTCTGGAGCGACCGGGCGCAGGGGTTAGAAGTCGTACTGGAGGGACAGATTAATCTGGCGTCGGGAGCCCGGGATGATTCCGGTGCTCAGGTTGGCCTGGGGCTGGCGGGGGTTGGAGTGCAGCCGCGAACCGATATAGACGTTGTCCGTGACGTTTTTGGCGGTCAGCTGAAGGCTGAGGGCGTCGGAGTACTCGTAGGTGGCGCCCGCGTCGAGCACCGTGCGGGCGGGCACGGGGCCGCGCTCGCCCCGGTTGGTAGTGGTTTCCAGGTTTTCGAGGTCGGTGTAGAAGCGCCCCGTGTAGCTGAGATCAGTCGTCAGGGTGAGTCCGAGGTCGGAGAAGGTCTTCGAAAGGCCCACCGTGGCGGTGTGGTTGGGCGCGGCGGGCAATTCGTTGCCGCTGATGTCCTCGGGCGTGCCGTCGATGGCACTCGCAACAGTGCCCTGCACGACGGCCGACTGCAGGTAGGTGTAGGAGACGTCCAGCGTGGGCAGGGGCCCGGCGAACGCGCCGCCTTTGATCTGGGTGCGGGCCTCGACGCCATAGCTTTCGACCACGCCCAGATTTTTCTGAAAGCGGGTGCGTCCCCCCACCAGGTCCTGGACGCGCAGGTAGAACCCGGTAAAGGCGAACTGCCCGGCCGCCGATCGTCCCCGGACGCCGAGTTCCGTATTCCAGCTCTTTTCGGACTTCAGGTCGAAGCTGCCGTCGCTCTGCCCGGTCGCACTGGGCGGGTCGAAGCCCACGATGGCGAAGGTCGCGCTGGAGGGCGGGGTGTACCCGCGGTGAACCCCTCCATACAGACGGACCGTGCCTTCGCCGAGCGCCGGCCCAAGGTCGGCGGTGCCGAGGGTCCAGTTGAAGCCGAGGCGGGGAAGCACCACCAGGCTGGTCTGGTCGCGGTACTGGCTGCCGTTGAGGCGGTCGATGCGCGACTGCTCGAAGGCCTCGAGGCGGACGCCGGGAGAGAGGCGAAGCGGCCCCCACTGCACGTCCTCGAGGGCGTAGGCCGACAGCGCCCGCGTCTCGTAGACCGACTGTCCGCCGATGACGGTGACGGGCTCGGGGTCCGATACCTCGCCTTGATAGTACACCCCCTCACGCACGCCGACCTCATCGCTAATCTCCCGGTTGTCTTCGAATCGCTCCCAGTGCAGGCGCCCCCCAATCTCCAGGTTGGCCTCCTGCCCCAAGATTCCGTGCGTGATTTCGACGGAGTGCTCCACCCCAGTCACGTAGAACGTGCGAATATTGCCGAAGTAGGGTTTGTCGTCCAGGGTCAGATTGTCGACGGCGTCGCTAATGCCGACGCGCATGAGGGGGCCGGGCGTGTTGGGAGACACCGGGTCGGCGTCCACGGTCGGGTCCTGGTACGCCTCGGCCTGCACGAACACGTCCTTCTCCCGCCACCAGGGGCGGTGGAACGTGTTGGCGTAGAGCCGTGTCGTGGCCTCCGCCGCGTCGCTGTACCGCCGGTTGTAAATGGCGCCCAGCGAGGCCCGGTAGATCTGATAGAGGTCGTCGTCCTTCGGGTTGAAGTCCGGGTCCGTCTCCAGGGTGTACGGCGTGAGCCCCGTATACGTGGCGTTCAACCGCTCGTAATCGACGTTGGCCTTGACGTAGAGGGAGCGACTGTCGTCGAGAGTAGCCTGCACCTTGGCCGTCCCGTTGACCTGCCGAAAGTCGTTGTTCTGGCGGAAGCCATTGCCGCGCTTGAAGAGGAGCTGCACCTGCGGGCGCACGTCGTCGGTGCCGAAGCCGCCAAGCTCGCCGAAGGTGCTCAGGTAGCCGTTGCTGCCGGGGGTAACCTGAATCGTTCCTCCCGGAGAGCGACGCTGCGGGCGGCTCGTGACATAGTTGATGACCCCGCCCATGGTCTGCGGGCCGTGCCGAATGGTGGAGGATCCCTTGATGACCTCAATCTCCTCGATTCGCTCGATGGGCGAGTTGTAGTAGAGCGGAGAGAAGACGTAGGGAGCGGGCTGGATGGGCATGCCGTCTTCCATCACGAGCACGCGCTGCGTCCGGCGCGGCTGGAGCCCTCGAATGCCCACCGACATGCGGGTCTGGGTCATTCCGTCGTCCGTGAGGCCGTACATGCCAGGGATGTGCTTGAGGGCCGACTGTGTCCCGATGGGGTCCATCTGCTTCAGGGCGGCGGCGTCGACCTTGGAGGCGGCGCCCGGAATAGCGGACTGGGCGTTGCGCGTGGTGCCCGTAATTTCGAGCCCGGCCAGCTCCACGGTGGCACTCTCCAGCTCGATCGTAATCTGGTGGGTCCGGCCCGCCCGGACCCGCACGTTGCGAGTGGTGGTGAGATACCCGACATGCCGGATCTGAAGGGTCGTGCGGCCGGGCGGCAGGTTGGAGAGGACGAACTGCCCGTCGGCGTCGGTCACCGTGCCCCTGGATTGCTCGCCGCCCACGACCCCAACGGTTGCGCTGGGGAGGGGGGCTTCGTCGCTGGTGGTGACGATGCGTCCCTCAATCCGTCCGGTTGAGGCATCCTGTGCGCATACAGGAATGTGATTTAGACCAAGTATAAAGACGGAAAGGAAGGCGAGACGAAGCAAATGCATACGGGACGATCACGAGTCAGTATGTACGCGGACAGGTGCCTACAGGGTGGGGCTAGAAGCGCTCGGGGTTGACGGCGGCGCTATCTTGGGCTGACGGCGGTCCCTGCTGCGTAGAGTCCGCGGCGGGTGGGGGCGCGAGGCGGTTGATGTTGCTATAGCTTCCTCCACTTTCCTCCGTGCCGTCGGACGGGCCCAGGACCGGGTCGTCCGAGCAGCCTGGAAGCATCACGAGCACAAGAACGAAGGCCACGAGTCCGGCGGCCAGGGGAGAGCGAGGGAAGGAACGATCCATACGGACGCGCGGTGGCGGTTTTTGCTTATTTAGACCACTTGTAAATAAGGAGGGGGCGGCCGTCCATCAACGGGGTGATATTCAGAAGTCGTTAAATCAGAAGGGGTCGTGTGATCTGAGTATACTGCTCCTTCTGAGAGACAGGGGGGCGCCGACGCGGCGGACGGTTACGCGGGTTGTTCTAAGATGAGTGCTCCGAGCGGGGGCAGGGTGAGTTCCAGCGAGTGGGAGTGCCCGTGATGCCCGATCGGGTCGCTGTGGACGAGGCCTTGATTCCCCACGTTGCTGCCGCCGTAGGCGTCGCTGTCGCTATTGAGCCGTTCGCGCCACCGGCCGTCCCCCGCAATCCCGATGCGGTAGTTTTCGCGAACGATGGGGGTAAAGTTGAGGACGAAGACGAGCGACTGGTCGCCGTTCAGGCGGCGGTAGGTGAGGACGCTGTTCTCGCGGTCGTCGTAGGAGATCCACTCGAATCCCTGCTCCGTGTCGTTCCACAGCGCAGGAGTCTCCTGGTAGAAGTGGTTCAGGTCCCCGAGCCACTGCATCAGCCCCTCGTGCAGCGGCTCGTCGCTGAGCCACCACTCCAGCTGCTGGTCGTGATTCCACTCCCGGTGCTGGCCGAACTCCCCGCCCATGAAGAGGAGCTTCTTCCCGGGATGGCCGAACATATGGGCGTAGAGGAGGCGAAGGTTGGCGGCCTTCTGCCAGTCGTCGCCCGGCATTTTGCCCCAGAGGGAGTTCTTGCCGTGCACCACCTCGTCGTGGGAGAGGGGGAGCGTGTAGTTTTCGGAGAAGGCCCACGAGAGCGTCCAGGTAAGGTCGCCGTGGTGGTACTTGCGATGCACCGGCTCTTTGCTCACGTAGTCGAGCGTGTCGTGCATCCAGCCCATGTTCCACTTGTAGAGGAAGCCGAGGCCGCCGTGCTCGGTGGGGGTGGTGACCCCGGGCCAGGCCGTGGACTCCTCGGCCAGCATTAAGGCCTCGGGGTACTCCTCGTAGACGTGCTCGTTGGTGTCTTGGAGCAGGCGGATGGCCTCCAGGTTCTCGCGGCCGCCGTGGCGGTTGGGCGACCAGTCGCCCTCGCGGGAATAGTCGCGGTAGAGCATGGAGGCGACCGCATCGACGCGCAGGCCGTCGACGTGATACTTGTCGAGCCAGAAGAGGGCATTCGAGATGAGAAAGTTGCGCACGCCGTTCTTGCCGAAGTTGAAGACGCGCGTGCCCCAGTCGGGGTGCTCCCGCATGAGCGGGTCTTCGTACTCGAAGAGGTGGGAGCCGTCGTAGTGGATGAGGCCCTGCGGGTCGGTGGCGAAGTGGCCGGGCACCCAGTCCATGATGACCCCGATGCCGCGCTGGTGGAGGGTGTCGATGAGGTGCATGAGGCCCTGCGGGTCGCCGTAGCGGAAGGTGGGAGCGTAGTAGCCCAGCACCTGATAGCCCCACGAGCCGTAGTACGGATGCTCGGCCAGGGGCAGAAACTCGACGTGGGTGAAGCCGAGATTCTCCACATGGTCGGCCAGCGGCTCGGCCATCTCGCGGTAGCTGAGGGACTCGCCGTGTTCTTTGTGGCGCCAGGAGCCGAGGTGCACCTCGTAGATGGAGAGCGGCTGGTTGAGGGTGCTGGGCCCCTGCCGCGTCGCCATCCAGTCGTCGTCGTTCCAGTCGTAGGTGTCCAGGTCGGTCACGATGGCAGAGAGGCCCGAGTAGGTATTCTGGGCGGGGGCCTCCATCCGGAAGGCGTAGGGGTCGGTGCGGTCGAGCCATTCCCCGTTGGCGTGCAGGTGGTACTTGTATTTGTCGCCGGGCTGGGCGCCGCGGACGTACCCTTCCCAGAGTCCGCCCTCGCGGCGCTCGAGCACGTCGTCGCCGGGCGTCCACCCGTTGAAATCCCCGATCACCTCGACGGAATCAGCGTTCGGGGCCCACACGGTGAACCAGGTGCCCTGCGCGTTGGGGTGGGCGCCCAGGCGCTCGTAGCTGTGGGTGTGGGTGCCTTCGGTCCAGTAGTGGAGATCGTCGTCGGTGAGACGGGGCATGGGGCGCGAGCGGAAGAGAGGAGAGACGAGGGAAGCGGGAGGTTAGGCCTGGAGGTCGGCGGGCGCCGGGTCCTCGGGCTGCAGCAGGCGCTGGAGGCCGCGGAGCGGAAGCCACGCCCAGTCGGGGCGGTGGTTGATCTCGTAGCGGACTTCGTAGATGGCCTTCTGGAAGAGGTAGCCCCAGAGGAAGGCCTCGCGCTCGGGGGGAGGGGGGAGGAAGGCGGCGTCGGCGGCAATGTCGGCGTAGGCGTCGAGGAACGTGCGGTCGCTCCACCGAAGGAGGGCGTCGACCCAGGGGGCGTAGTCGGGGTCGGTGTCCGTGTGGTCCTGCCAGGTGGCGAGGACGGCGTATTCCAGGGAGCGCACCATGCCGGCGACGTCGCGGAGGGCGTTTTCGTGGCGGCGGCGTTCGGAGAGGGGGCGCGTCGGCTCTCCCTCAAAGTCCAGGATGTAGAAATCGCCCTCTGCGCGGAGCAGCTGGCCGAGGTGGTAGTCGCCGTGGATGCGAATGCGCTGGTGGGTGCCGCTCAGGCGTGCCAGGTCCTCGATCCGGTCGGCGGCGGCCGTCCAGGCGGCCGCCGATGGGGACTCCGCACGGTCCAGGGTGTCCTGGTCCTCAAGCAGGGAGCGGGTCTCGCGCATCTCCTCGCGGAGCCGGGCCGCCAGTTCGGTTCCCGCGTCGGAGGGGGCGTCGACCGGGCGGAGATCGTCGGTGTCGGCGTCGGCCAGGGCCTGGTGCATCTCGGCGGTGCGGACCCCCAGCACCTGCGCAAGCGAAATGAACTCGGGCGCGACCTCCTCGAGCCACACCGGGGCCGGGACATCCCGTCCGTCCTCCGTGGCCCGATCGTCGCCGGGGGGGGACGGCGGGGACTGGGCCTGTTCGCGGGGAAAGGTGGCGTTTTCGACCCGGTTCAGGAAGCGGGTCGTGCAGGTGAGCGCGTAGTTCCAGCCGTCGGTTTCGACCGGCAGGGCCTCCTGGACCACGCCGAGCGTGTAGTGCCGGTTGTGGCGCCGGAAGTCGAGGGTGCCGTGCAGGCGGGGGGCAAACGTGAAGTGGGCGCCCGTGAGGTGGTCGAGCAGCTCCTTCTCCGGGTTGGTCCCCTCCTCCAGCCGCCGGTAGATTTTGAGGAAGTAGTCGTCATTGACGACGGCGGAGGTGTTGCTTTGTTCTCCGGTTAGGAGGCGGATGGTGTTCGGGGTGTCGCCCTGCGCCTCCTCCGACGGGTCCGCCGTGTAGACGCCCTTGAGCGACCGGCCCTTGCTCCCGCCCTGCCACCAGCGAAAGAGGGTCGACCAGAAGTCCGGGTTCACCGTCGCGTCGTAGATGAGGCGGCGCTCGCGGGTGCCGTTCACTTCGAGCCAGGCCAGGGTGGCGTTCGGGTGCTCGTTCAGGATCGCCGATGCGTCCTCCTCGGGGCTGGCCATAAGCGGGAGCATATAAAAGGCCTCGCCCTCCGCCAGGGTGACCTGCAGGGTGGAGAGGTACACGGCCGGGTCGCTCTGGAGACGCACCGCATCCGCGACGGCGACATTTTCGAGGTGCCCTCCCTTACTTCCGAACCACCGCTGTTTCTTTAGAAATCCGGGGAGGAGCGATTCCAGCTGTTCGGGGCCGCGGCCCTGCGCCATGGTGGGCACCAGTACGTTTTGGAGCCCCTCCTCCACGGGCAGGACGGGCAGTTCTTGTCCGTTGGGGCCGCTTTCGGCAACGCGCAGGCCGCTCTGCCGACGGTGCCGCGCCTGAAGGTCCTCCTTCGGCACGAGCTTGAACCAGAAAAATTGATGCGGCCCGACCGTGAGGTGGTAATCGTCTTCTTCGATGGCCGGGAACGCGGTCTGCCCAAAGAGCTCGACGGGGGCCTGTCCCTGCAGGGCCTCCTCGGCAGGCAGCGACACCGACTGGGCGAAGCGGGACAGGTTGGCCACCACCAGGATCCGCTCGCCCTCGTGCTCGCGGAGGAAGGTGAGGACCGACTGGTTCTCCACGGGAAGGAGGTCCAGCGACCCACGCCCAAAGATCTCTTTGTGCTGTTGGCGCAGGCTGATGAGGCGGCGCGTGAAGTGGAGGAGGGAGTGGGGGTCCTGCTCGGCGTCCTCCACGTTCACGAACTCGAAGCTGTACTGCCCGCGGTTGACCGGGGGCATAAACAACTTGTGGTGGGGGGCCCGCGAGAAGCCGCCGTTCTTGTCGGGGCTCCACTGCATAGGCGTGCGGACGCCGTTGCGGTCGCCGAGGAAGGGGTCGTCGCCCATCCCGATCTCGTCGCCGTAGTAGAGGACGGGGCTGCCCTTGAGGCTGAGGAGGAGCGCGTTCATGAGCTCGATGCGCCGCCGGTCGCCGCCCAGGAGGGGGGCCAGCCGGCGTCGGATGCCCACGTTGATGCGGAAGCGGTCGTCCACCGCGTACTCGTTGTACATGTAGTCCCGCTCCTCGTCCGTCACCATTTCGAGCGTGAGCTCGTCGTGGTTGCGCAGGAAGAGGGCCCACTGGGCGTCGTCCGGGATGCCGCCGGTAAGGTCGAGCATCTCCACGAGCGGGCGCCGATTCTCGCGGCGGAGCGCCATGTACATCCGCGGCATGATGGGGAAGTTGAACGCCATCTGCACGCCGGTGCTCTTCCCCTCGGCGTCCTCGCCAAAGTAGGGAAGCGTGTCCTCGGGCCACTGGTTGGCCTCGGCCAGGAGCACCTTGCCGGGTCCGTAGCGCTCCTCGACGGCGGCGCGCAGCTCCTTGACGTAGGCGATCGTCTCCGGCAGGTTTTCGCTATTGGTGCCTTCGCGCTCGTAGAGGTAAGGCACGGCGTCGAGCCGCAGGCCGTCCACGCCCATGTCGAGCCAGAAGAACATGACCTCCTTCATCTTCTCCCGCACCTCGGGGTTGTCGAAGTTGAGGTCGGGTTGATGGGAGAAGAAGCGGTGCCAGTAGTACTTTTGCGCCTTCGGGTCCCAGGTCCAGTTCGAGTCTTCGGTGTCGGTGAAGATGACGCGGACGTCCTCGTACTTTTCGTCCGTGTCGCTCCACACGTACCAGTCGTGCTTGTCCGAGTCCGGGTCGCGCGCCTCCTGAAACCAGGGGTGCTGGTCCGAGGTGTGGTTCAGCACCAGCTCCGTGATGACCCGCATGCCGCGGGCGTGGGCCTCTTCCAGGAAGGCCTGGAAGTCGTCGAGCGTGCCGTGCACGGGCAGCACCTTGAAATAATCGGCCGTGTCGTAGCCGTCGTCCTTGAGCGGACTTTCGAGGAAGGGGAGGAGCCACAGCGTGTTCACCCCCAGCGATTCGAGGTACGGCAGCTTTTCGCGGAGGCCCTGGAAGTCGCCGTAGCCGTCGTCGTTCGAGTCGTAGAAGGACCGAACGTGGAGCTCGTAGATGACGGCGTCCTTATACCAGAGGGGATCGCTGAGGAAGTCGTCGGGCATACGGGACTACGATTGAAAGCAGAAGATTGGAAAGTGGAAGGTTGTCGGAGGAGGGGAAAGGTGCAAAACCGTCCAACCTCTGACCTTCAAACTTTCCACCAAGATCAGGCGTGCACGAGCCGATCGTACACCGGATGGTCGGGCTCGTCGGTGGTGCGTCGGGCAAGCCGAAAAATATGGGCGGGGGCGTCGGGCGTCAACTGGAGGTACTGGTGCGTGCCCTGCCAGGTGTAATTGGCGTCCTGCAAGAGGTCGTGGGCGGCGAATGGGGCGTCGGGGGGGAGGCCGAGGGCGTCGGTGGGCAGGACGAGTTGCCCCTCCTGGGCATCGTGCGGGTCGAGGGACACCACGACCACGACGAGGTTGTCGCCCGCGGCCTTGCTGTAGGCCAGCAGGTTTGGGTTTTTGGTTTCGTGGAAGTGTACGTTACGCATGTACTGCAGCGCCGGGTTCTCCGAGCGAATGCGGTTGACGCGCGTCATGAACGACTGGAGCGACGAGGGGTCGTCCCAGTCCCAGTGCCGCACCTCGTACTTTTCGTTGTGGGCGTATTCCTCCTTGTTCTCCCGCTGGCGGTTGTCGACGTGCTCGAAAGGCGGGCCGTAGACGCCGTAGGCGCTCGACAGCGTGGCAGCCAGGACGAACCGGCTCTTGTGGGCGGCCCGCCCGCCGTGCACCAGCTCGTCGTGGAGAATGTCGGGGGTGTTGGGCCAGAAGTTGGGGCGAAAGAATTCGGCCTGGTCCGTCTGGAACAGCTCCTCCCCGTACGCGCGCAGCTCCGCGGCGGTGTTGCGCCAGGTGAAGTAGGTGTACGAATTGTTGAAACCCAGCTTGGCGAGGTGGGCCATCGTCTTTTCGCGGGTGAAGGCCTCGGCCAGCACAATGAGCTCGGGGGTGTCCTCGCGGAGCTCCGCCAGGCACCATTCCCAGAAGGCAAACGGCTTCGTGTGCGGGTTGTCGACCCGAAACGTCGTAACGCCCCGGTCGATCCAATACTCGAAGACGCTCTTGAGCTCGCGCCAAAGGGCCTGCCAGTCGTCCGTCTCGAAGTTGATGGGATGGACGTCCTCGTACTTCTTCGGGGGGTTTTCGGCGTAGCGGAGGGAGCCGTCGGGGCGGTGGTAAAACCACTCCGGGTGCTCCTCGACGTACGGGTGGTCGGGGGAGCACTGGAAGGCCACGTCGAGCGCCACATCGAGGCCGAGGGCATCGGCCTTCTCGACGAAGCGGTCGAACGCATCGAGGCCGCCGAGCTTGGGGTGGACGCTCTTGTGCCCGCCCTTGGATCCGTCCTCCAGGAAGCCGCCGATGGCCCACGGGCTGCCGGGGTCGCCCGGGGCGGCCGTGCGGGCGTCGTCCTTGCCCTTGCGGTTCGTCTCGCCGATGGGGTGGATGGGCGGGAGGTAGACGACATCGAACCCCATCTCCTTGATGCGCGGCAGCCGCTCGGCGGCGTCGTCGAGGGTGGCGTGCGTGCCCGGAGTGTCGTGCGTCGATCGGGGAAAGAATTCGTACCAGGCGGCGCACCGTGCCCGCTTGGGGTCGGTGAGCACCTCGTAGTCGTCGCTCGTGGTTTGCTGATAGTGGGGGGCGTGCCGGTGCACCAGCTCCGAAATGTCCTCTCCGAGGGCGGCCTCCACGTCGCCGTCCTTGAACGCCGAAATGTGGGCCTCGAGCGTCTCGCGGTCGGTTCCCGTGGCGTTGTCCGCGGCGTCGCGCAGGAGGTCCGCCCCGGCCAGCAGCTCGCTCTGGATCTCCGCCTGGTCCTCGCCGCCCGTCACGCGCCGCTCAAACTGATCCTGCCAGGTGGCGAAGCGGTCCACCCACGCCTGCACCCAGTAGATGTAGCGGCCCAGGGACGACACCGTAAAGGCCCCCGTGTACTCGTCGTTGCCCTCGGGCGACATGCGCACCACGTGGCTCGAGCTCGCGTCCTCGTGGCGGTACACGAGGTCGACGGCGAGGACCTCGTGGCTGTCCACGATGACCCCGGCGGTCACCTGCACCCGTTCCCCCACGGCGCGCTTGATGGGCCAGTCGCCCCCGTCGACCGTCGGGGCGACCGACGTGATGACGACGCGCGACCAGTCGGACGGAAGGGAATTGGAGGGAGGCATGGAGGCGTGGGGGCGGCGAAAGAAGAACGAGCGCAAATCAGCACTCATCGGACACGATACACGCTACGCACCAGGGGGCAGAAATCCCAACCAATTGCGCCATTTGGCGGGGGGGAGGGAGCGTTTCCGCCATGTCTTTTTCCGCCCGTGGCGCGCATTTTACGAAAGCCTTCCCCACATCCGGCCACGCCAGGCGGATTCACCGAACCGTGACCGGTCCTCTTCTTTCAACGTGCGGGGCCATGCGACCCGGAGCCTCTTACACGGGGTCGTCCCCCCCTTCTCGCCTGTTCTCGCTGACGCGTATGCTCACCTTTATGGATGCCTCCTCGTCCCCGTCGTCCTCGGTGGCCGATCAATCGAACCGGAAGGGCCTGCAGATTCGGCCCGGAAAGCCCTACCCGCGGGGCGCCACGTGGGACGGGATTGGGGTCAACTTTGCTCTCCACAGCGCCCACGCGAAGAAAGTGGAGCTTCTCCTCTTCGACAAACCGGACGACACGGCGCCCGCCGCCACCTTCGAACTGCCGGAGCGGACCGGCCCCATGTGGCACGGCTACGTTGTGAACCTGCGGCCCGGACAGCTCTACGGCTACCGCGTGTACGGCCCGTACGACCCGGCCAACGGGCACCGCTTCAACCCGAACAAGGTGCTGCTCGACCCCTATGCCAAGGCCATCGGCCGCCCCCTGCGCTGGGACGACAGCCTTTACGGTTACGACGTGAACGACAGCGAGAAGCGTGATCTGTCGTACAGCACCACCGACAGCGCCCCCTACGCCCCCCTCGGCGCCGTGGTGGAGGAAACCTTTGCGTGGGGCAACGACCAGACGCCCCACATCCCCTGGGAGGACACCATCATCTACGAGGCGCACGTGAAAGGGATGACGCAGAAACACCCCGAGGTGCCCGAGTCGCTGCGGGGCACCTACCTGGGCATGGCGTGCGAACCGGTGATCGAGCACCTCAAAAACCTGGGGGTGACTACGGTCCAGCTCCTGCCGGTCCACGCCAAGCTGCACCGCCGCGAGCTTTTGCAGAAAGGCCTCCGCGAGTACTGGGGCTACAACACCCTCGCCTACTTCGCCCCCGAACCGGAATACTCCTCGAACGGCCCGGTGTCCGCGGTGCGCGACTTCAAGATGATGGTGCGCGCCCTGCACGATGCGGGCCTGGAGGTCATCATCGACGTGGTGTACAACCACACCGGCGAGGGCAACCACATGGGGCCCACCCTCTCGCTCCGCGGCGTCGACAACCGCACCTACTACAAGCTCAACCCGGACGACGACCGGTACTACATGGACTACACCGGGACCGGCAACACGCTCGACCCCGGCGACCCGTACGTCCTCCAGATGATCATGGACAGCCTGCGCTACTGGGTGACCGAGATGCACGTCGACGGCTTCCGATTTGACCTGGCCTCGGCCCTGGCCCGCGAGCTGTACGACGTCAACATGCTCGGCTCGTTCTTTAAGGTGGTGCAGCAGGACCCCATCCTGAGTCAGGTGAAGTTGATTGCTGAGCCGTGGGACGTCGGCCCGGGGGGCTACCAGGTGGGCTCCTTCCCGTGGCAGTGGGCCGAGTGGAACGGCCGCTACCGCGACGCCATCCGCCGCTTCTGGACGGGAGATCACGGCCTTACGGGCGAGGTGGCCACGCGCGTGGCCGGCTCCAGCGACCTCTACGAACGCTCCGGTCGCCGTCCCTTCGCCTCCATCAACTTTGTGACGGCGCACGACGGGTTTACGCTCCAGGACCTCGTGAGCTACGAGCGCAAGCACAACGAGGAAAACAAGGAAGGCAACCGCGACGGCCACGACGACAACCATTCCACCAACTGCGGCGTGGAGGGCCCATCCGACGATCCGCAGGTCGTGGAGTGCCGCGAGCGGCGCAAGCGCAGCCTCATGGCCACCCTCATGCTGTCGCAGGGCGTGCCCATGATCCTCGGCGGCGACGAGCTCTCCCACACCCGCCACGGCAACAACAACCCGTACTGTCAAGACAACGAGATTACTTGGTACGACTGGGACCTCGACGAGCGGGAGGAGAAGTTTCTGGAGTTCGTGAAGAAGATCACGCAGTTTCGGAAAGAGCACCCCAGCTTCCGCCGCCGGCACTTCCTGGCCCCGACGAACGGGGACGAGGGCACCGGCGATGTGCTCTGGTGGCACCCCGACGGCCATGAGATGACGGACGACGACTGGCACGACGACTCCCTCCGCGCCTTTGGCTACCTGCTGCGCGGCATGGACCTGGAGCCCGATCCGCAGGGCCGCCCGCGCCGCGACGACTCGTTCCTCGTGCTCATGAACCAGGGGGACGCCCCCGTCGAGTTCACCCTGCCCGAGGAGACGAACGAGCTGGAGGACATGAGTTGCAAGAACTGGCACCTCGTCCCCGAGCTGGCCCTGAGCGAAGACCCCGGCGGACCGATTGAGCCGGGCGGCCTGCTCACGCTCCGTCCCCACCGCCTCCTGGCCCTGAAGGCCGAGCGGTAGCCCCCACGCGCACTGGGAGTCTCAATTGCCGGACGAGCGGCTGGTGGCCCTCCAACAGCTGCGCCAACTCAACTATGACTACAACCCGACCGGGTGACTTCAAAGAGCTCTTGAGACTGCTCCACGAGAAGGGGGACATTTGATGGTTGGTGGGGAGGCCGTCGAGCCCCATGTCTTCCCGCGTACTACCGGGGACCTGGACGACCTGGAAAATCTCCCGGAGGTTCGTACGGGCGCTACAATACCAATTGCCGCCGCCGACCTTTGCCTAGGGGCTTAGGACACGGGGAATCGATGTCCATACGGCGATGGGAATCGAGCTTGCCTGACACCGATAACCATGAGGTGCCCCCGATCTCTGTGCCAGGGGATCTGTCCAACTGGGGCCGGGAGGAGAGAAGAGCAGTTCGACTCGGTGAGAGCGTCCCGGTGTGCAGGTCGCCTCACACCCGTAGTGCCGGTCCGACCGCCATGGTGTTGAATTCTTCCAGGATCGTCGTGGGTCCTAATTGACCCAGATGCAACACGAGTGGGCGGGTCTGAATTTCCCAGGGCGCTGTTGTCTCACATGCATCCCCATCGGCGCGTCCGTGCCCGCCTCCGTCACCGTTCCCCGCGACCGCTCGCTTTGGCTCTGCTTCGCCGTCACCATGGTGGCGGTGGGCAACGTGTCGGGTGTGTCGCCGGCGTTCCCGCGGATGGTGGAGGTGTTTGGCATTACGCCGGCGCAGGTGGGCTGGGTCGTCACCGCGTACTCGCTGCCCGGCATCCTGTCGGCCCCGGTGATTGGCGTGCTCGCGGACCGATGGGGGTACAAGCGGGTCCTCGTGCCCACCATCTTCGCGTTCAGCGTGGCGGGGACGGCCTGTGCGTTTGCCCGCGACTTTGAGCTGCTCCTGGGCCTGCGGGCGATCCAGGGGATGGCCGCCGCGCCGCTGGTGGGGCTCAGCATCACCATCATCGGCACGCTCTACGACGGCCCCACCCGAAACCAGCTCATCGGGTACAACTCGACGGCCCTGAGTGTGGGAACGGCCGTGTATCCGCTGCTCGGGGGCGCACTCGCCGCCGTGGCGTGGTACTGGCCGTTTGCGATGCCGCTCCTTGCCCTGCCAGTGGGCTTCGCCGTGGCCGTGGGGATGGAGGTGCCGACAGGGGGCGGCACGGTCGACTGGGCAAGCTATCGGGCGGCGGCCCGGGCGGCCTTGGGCGACCGTCGGATCGTGGGCCTGCTGCTCCTGAACGCGGGCTTTTTCACACTCCTGTTCGGCGTCGTCTTTACCTACGTGCCTGAGCTGCTGAGCACCCGCTTTGCGGCCCCGTCCACGGCCGGCGGACTGGTGCTGGCCTCGCTGTCGGTGGGGAGCGGGCTGGCGGCCACGCAGCTGGGACGGGTCACGATGTGGCTCTCGCTGCCCCGCCTGC
>NCRB01000030.1 GCA_002894665.1 Salinivenus iranica | reverse complement strand
TACGCGGGATCTGTGGAGATTTCTCCACTCCGGGCGCCTGTTCGGCGCTCTCCGGTCGAAATGACGGCATGCCCCAAATTGTCGATTGACGTTACTTAGATTTCCTCACGGCGGAACGTCTCCACCAACCTCCCGGCACATGTTCACTGGATTGCGCGATGCGCCATCTAGCGCCGCGCCCGTAAAATAAATCCACGACTAGCTCTCAGAGCGACGCCTGAGCCACTGGCGTATGTGCTGCGCAAAGCGATTCAGTTCGTCGATCCGCTGCAGGTGGGTGTAGACCTCATCCCAGTCTACCCTTAAGTACTGGTGGGCTAGAATATTCCGAAAGCCAGCAAGCGGCGCCAACGACCGCGCGAATTCGGGCGGCAACACGCCGAGTTCACCCTGTCTCCGGATTGCTTCGTAATAGTCCTGCGGCTTTGGCGCCTCTTCCAGGACAATAATCCGGTTGCAGATGTCAATACAACACTGCGCGGCAACCTCTAAATTTCGCTCGACAATGTCCCGCAGATACGGGTCCTCGTCAAACGCGGTTCTCTCCTTCTCCTGAAGGGGAGCCAATCGCGCTAAGCGTTCGTTCAGTTCGTCCAAGCGCCGTTCGATACCGCTGAACTCGGGCGTCATGGGACGTTTCGGTCGTGAGTTGATCTCGTTGTGCTCGTAGCACGGGGAGATAGTCTCCGTAGCGGCCAAGCACATGGGCCTCGTAGTCTACCTGGGCGACCCGACTTCGCCGGTACAGAAGCGTTCCGTGCGCGATTACGTGGTACGCAAACTCAACCGGTGCGCGCCGGAGCAGCGTGAGATCCACATCTTCTCCCCCGAGTACACCGGCTGTTTCGTGTGCCAACCGGGCCTGTAGGGCAACCCCATCAGTCATCCGCTCCCGGTCGACGCGAAGGGCGAGGTCCACATCGCTCATCGGCCCGGTTTCGCCTCGCACGTGAGACCCGAAGAGATACGCCAACTCCACTTCGTCCATCCGAGCAAATAAGGCCCTCAGTCGGTTTTGCTGCGCGGGGGACATGATGAGCCAACGTGTGATGACAGTATCGGTGTATGGAAAACGCCTCTCCCGCCCAGTCGTTCGTTCTGAGACAGGGCGATTGCATGTTAAGCAAATTCTGGTAAGAGAACGGTCCGTTCCCTCTTCACCGTGCTCCACTGATCGAGTTCAGAAATGACGCTTCGCCCACCCTCAGGCATGTGTCGGCTGAGTGGAGAACCGCCACCCGTTCAGCCCCGAGAAATTCAACATGCAATCGCCCTCCGTTCTGAGAGTGGAAGCGGATCACGGCGTTGCCTCGACCGTTTCTTCACGACAGCTCAATACAAAACTGCTGTCCGCTTATGTCGTCCCCTTCGTCTCCGACTGCCCCGGTTCTGGCCAACGGCGACCGCCTTACCCGCGACGAGTTCGAGCGTCGCTACGAGGCCCTGCCCCACGTCAAAAAAGCTGAGCTCATCGAAGGCACCGTCTACATGCCCTCGCCCGTTCACGCCACCACTCACGGCGAACCACACGCGCAGATCATGACGTGGCTCGGCACCTACTCGGCTGCCACGCCCGGCGTGCAGGTTGCAGACAATGCGACCGTGCGTCTTGACCTCGACAATGAACCGCAACCGGATGCCCTCCTCCGCATCGACGAGGACTGCGGTGGCCAGTCCCGCATCAGCGACGATGACTACGTCGAAGGCCCGCCGGAATTGATCGTGGAAATCGCCCACAGCTCCGCTGGGAGCGGAGCGACCGAGTGCTCCACGGAGCGAGCGGCGTACGACCTGCACGACAAAAAGCAGGTCTACCGCCGGAGCGGGGTGCAGGAATACGTCGTCTGGCAGATCGAGGAGGAGCGGGTCGACTGGTTCGTGCTGGAGGGCGGGGAATATCTCCCCCTGTCGCCCAGCGCAGACGGGCGGCTCACGAGCCGCGCCCTTCCGGGCCTCGTGCTGGACGTGGAGGCGCTCCTCGGCGAGGACCTATCGGCGGTGCTTGGTGCCGTGCAGGCGGCCACCGGAACGGAGGATCACCGGGCGTTCGTGGAGCGACTTGCGAACAACTAATCGGTCTTTCTGAGGATTTGCTCCCGAAGATCGGGCCCAATCCAGAATCCTGCCTCTTCCTCCAGCTGGTCGATAGCACGAGAAAGCGAACTGAGTTCCCCCTCCTCATCTGCTCGGAGGAGAATTCCCAGTGCACCGGTCACGTGTAGACCCACATTCCGAGCATTGCGGCGCCCTTCCCGTTCGTCGAGTAGGACGCGGTCGGCCTTTTGCTCCACCGCAAGCGCAATTGCTTCGGATTCTCCCTCATCAAGGTCTTGCCGAAGCGTGCAAATAAGGGCGTCGTCAGAAGGGCCCTCTGTGACAATCCATTCCTCTTCGACGGCCCGACGGAGTGGAGCGGAGCCAGGACGATTCTCCCCAAGGTGAAACTCCTCTACTACAGCTGGGGGAACGGACACGCGTCCGAACTGAGATCGGACCTGCTCCAGTCTGCCGATAATCGCGAGGTTGAGCAGCGGCGACGTGTTGCGTACCGTCGACATGTCAACAGTCGGTGTGGGGGCGAGAAGAAGAAAGGGGAGGGCGCACCTCCCGGCTCCTACGCTCCCGATCCCTCGTTGGCGTGGCGATCACTGTCGCCCCATGCATAGCGCAGGTCCTCCTCCAACTCCTCAGACCCGTAGTGACGCTCGATGGATCGCTCGCCTACCAATCGACCGAACTCGTACTTGCTCAGCTTAGCAAGCTCACGGGCCTTCCCAAAAGAGAGCATGTCTTCTCGATACAAGGTGACGGCCAACTCACGCCGAAGCTCGTCTCCCTTTCGTTCTTCGGGAAGGGCCAGCGCGTCGGCAACTGAGCGTGGAATGCGCAACTGAAAGTCCTTCGTAGAAGGCACCGTATAGGGAGCACGGTTGGAAAACAAATGGCGATGTCGAACGCAATCCGTGTACGACAGGTTCTCTGATCTCTTCTGAAGCGAGGACCCCGACGCCGTGGAGGTCTCTCCACTCCGGGCGGCACGACGGCCGCCCTCTGGTCGAGACGACGTGACTTCGAACGGACGTGCCGTTCCCGGCCCGATCCTGGTCGTGTCGAGCGAGGGACCCGAGTCGAGACACCTCATAGGCCCCGCTGAAACCGTCTGGGACCGCCGATCCCGTGGAGATGTCTCCGCTCCGGCCCGCACGACGGCGGCCCTTCGGTCGACATGACGTGTATTCGGAAGGGGCTGCTTCTTTCCCCCCCAATACTGGTCATCTCGAGCGACCGCTGGGAGCGAACGCGACCGAGTACTCCTGGGGTGCGAAGGGAGTCGAGAGATCTCCCCGGGCCTGCCGCAAGCGCGCGGGACCGCCGCCCCCGTGGAGGTCTCTCCACTCCGTCTCGTCCGAAGACGAGACTACGGTCGACACGACGGATTTTCGGAGGGGAGTGCCGCTTCCCCGTTCGACCCTTGGTCGTGTCGAGCGAAGCAACGCGGAGCCGAGACACCTCATAGGCCCTGCTGAACCCGTCTGGGACCGCCGATCCCGTGGAGATGTCTCCGCTCCGGGTCGCACACCGGCGGCCCTTCGGTCGACATGACGTGTATTCGGAAGGGGCTGCTTCTTCCCCCCCAATACTGGTCATCTCGAGCGACGGTAGAGAGTCGAGAGATCTCCCTGGGCCTGCCGGCAGCACGCGGGACCGCCGCTCCCGTGGAGGTCTCTCCGCTCCGGTCGAGACGACGTGACTTCGAACGGACGTGCCGTTCCCGGCCCGATCCTGGTCGTGTCGAGCGAAGCAACGCGGAGTCGAGACACCTCATAGGCCCCGCTGAACCCGTCTGGGAGCGCTGTTCCCGTGGAGATGTCTCCGCTCCGGCCCTCCGGCTGTCGGGCCGCCGGTCGACATGACGTGTATTCGGAAGGGGCTGCTTCTTCCCCCCCCAATACTGGTCATCTCGAGCGACCGTAGGGAGTCGAGAGATCTCTTCCGTCTTGCTGAAAACAACTGGTGTCGCCCCGCCCGTGGAGGTGTCTCCACTTCGCCTCGATCGGGTCGAGGCGTCGGTCGACACGACGGATTTTCGGAGGGAAGTGCCGCTTCCCCGTTCGACCCTTGGTCGTGTCGAGCGAAGCAGCGCGGAGTCGAGACACCTCCTCGGTCCTGCCGGAAGCGCCCGGACGTGCTGTCTCCGTGGAGATGTCTCCACTCCGGGCCTCCGGCTGTCGGGCCGCCGGTCGACATGACGTGTATTCGGAAGGGGCTGCTTCTTCCCCTCCAATACTGGTCATCTCGAGCGACCGCTGGGAGCGAACGCGACCGAGTACTCCTGGGGTGCGAAGGGAGTCGAGAGATCTCCCTGGGCCTGCCGGCAGCACGCGGGACCGCCGCCCCCGTGGAGGGACCTCTACACACGCCCCGTCCGTCCCCCGCTCACACCGTCGGACGAAACCAGCTCGTCCTGAAACCAGTCGACCGTCCGCTGCAGCCCGTCCTCCAGTTCCACCTGCGGCGCCCAGCCCAGCTCATTCGTCGTGTGCTCATAGCCGAGCACGCTTCGCTGCTGTTCGCCGGGCTTAGCCGGGCCGTGGGTTTCCTCTGCGTCGCTCCCCGCCGCCGCACGCAGAATGCGAAACAGTTCATTGACACTCGTCTCCCGCCCCGTTCCGACGTTAAACACCCCACTCCCCTCGTAGGCAAGGGCCGCCCGGTTGGCCCGCACCACGTCGCCGACGAACACGTAGTCGCGGGTCTGCGTCCCGTCGCCGTAGATCACCGGCTGGCCGCCCGTCAACATCTCGTTCGCAAAAATCGCCACGACCCCGGCCTCCCCGTGCGGGTTCTGCCGCGGGCCGTACACGTTGGCGTACCGGAGGGACACTGCCTCCACGTCGTACTGCTCACGATAGAAATGGAGGTACTTCTCCCCCGCCAGCTTGGCCACGCCGTACGGCGACACCGGCCGAAGGGGATGGTCGAGGGTCTGAGGGGCGTGCTCGGGCTCGCCGTAAATGGCCCCGCCGGTCGAGGCAAATATGACTTTTTTCAGTCCGTTTTCGACGCCAGCCTCCATCAAGTTCAGCAGGCCTCCCAGGTTCACGTCTGCGTCGAACCGGGGGTCCTCGACGGATTTCCGCACGTCCATCTGGGCGGCGTGGTGCACGAGCACGCCGTATTCGTGCTCGGCCACAAGCTCCGCCGCAGCATCCGAGCGAATGTCGCGTTCGAAAAAAGACGCCGCGCTGGGCACCTTCCACCGGCGGCCCGTCGACAGGTTGTCCAGGACGTGCACGTCGTGGCCGTCGGCAAGAAGGGCATCCGCCACGTGCGAGCCGATAAACCCGGCGCCACCAGTCACAAGAATGGTCATGTACGAAGAGCATTTAGAACAGAATACGAAGAAGGCGAACTGGAGAGAAAGATGCGCCAACCGAACAGCAGCCCTGGACCCTCCAGGGCTACCGGGCGCCAAACCCCGTGAGAATCGTTTTTGCCGTCAGGTATACAATCAGAAGGTCCAGGGTCACCGACTGGTGCTTGACGTAGTAGAGGTCGTGCTCCAACTTGCGCCGGGTCTCATCTTCATCGGCGGCGTACCCGTGGAGCACCTGGGCCCACCCCGTGATGCCTGGCCGCACCAGATGACGGTATTCGTAGAGTTTAATCTCATCGGAAAAGTCCTCCGCGAGGCCCACCTGCTCGGGCCGAGGCCCAATCAGGCTCATCTCTCCCTTCAGCACGTTCCAGAACTGCGGAAGCTCGTCGATGCGAAGCTTTCGGATGATGCGGCCCACAGTCGTCACCCGATCGTCTCCCTCCTCCGCAAAGACATCGTCGTCCTCCCCCTCGTTGCCGGCGTACATGCTCCGAAACTTCACCATCTGGAATCGTTCGCCGTTGCGCCCGATGCGTTCCTGCCAGAACAGGAGAGGGCCTTTTGATTCGAGCCGGATCGCAAGGGCCGTCAGTCCCGCGATGGTACCTGTAATGGGAAGCGTACACAGGACAATGAACAGCTCCATGCCTCGCTTGACGTACGGGTAGTACCGGCGCTTGCGCACGTCGACGCTCCGCTTGCACGAGGCCCCCAAAAGGACGCGGGCCGTAAGGAGCTCGTACAGGTACCCGGCGTGGTAAGTGGGCAGCCCCTTCATGCTGTAGTCCGCCAACAGCTCTTTGTACTCCGACAGGGACGTGTGTAGGTCCGTGACAATGCCGTCGAGGGTGCCCGACAGGAGTCGTTCGCGCTTCGCTTCGGACACCTCTGGAATGGAGAGCAACCGACTCGTGACGCCGCCGGGCAAGACGACGAGCTGGGACATCCGGTACCGGTGCAGGAATTTGTCGGCCAGGTACCAGACGATGCTCCCTCCTGTCGCCACGAGAGCCAGGGTATTGATGGGCGAGTAGGGCAGTGTCGCCAGGACGAGCCCGACCGGCACCAGGGTGGTACCCACACTCACCAACGCGCCCTCGAACTGGTTGAGAAAAGGAAATCGTTCGAAGGAGGAGCTCAGGCGCCAGGCCGTCAGGTACGCCACGGCCAGCAGGGCCATCACCGGCCACGCGCGCTGAAACAGGCCCATGGAGAACTGCCCTTCAAGCGCCCAGATGGAAAGGCCCACAATCAGCGGCAGGGCGGCCGCATGGAGCAGCTTTGACCACACCTTCCGTGTCCGAATCACCCGATCCGGAGGGAGCGGGACGGAGACCAGAACTGGCCCTTCTGTTTTGGTATCCTTCCCCCGGTCGGATGTCGACGGATGCTCTGTCGATACTACATCCGTCGCCGGTTCCTTCTCTGAGCTTAAAAGAGACATGTACGGTCAGATTGAACGGGATAGGACGCGGGAGAGGAAATGAGGGCAAAATTTAGGGATAATGCGTAGAAGCGCAACTCCTACACTCATCGTGTAGATTTTCTCTATACTCTCATTCGTTCGTCTCTGATCGGGAGCACTTCTTTGCTATTGTCAGAATGATCGCGGCGCGAGCAGTGTGAGCCCGTAACCGTCAGGAATACAGTACCGAACGCCCACACAGCTCACTCGATTACCAGACCCCGGCGGAGTATTCCGCGAACTACGTTGCTACCTCCGCCCTCACTCCAGCACCGGACTAACATTCACCTTGGTACAGAAATCAGGGGCATCTCACGTCGTGTAGTCGGCGAAGGACGACACATTCGTGACCACCCATCTTCGAACTTGTCCCGAGGAGTCGCCATCTGCTGCAGATTAGCGTCCCCAGTCACCTCTCAACCAATTTCCGGGCTCTCCAACTCTGCGCTTGGGACGAGATCGGCCACCGTGCGTCGAAGTCCCTCCGTCAAATCAACCTGCGCCTCCCAACCGAGCATGGATTTGGCCTTGGACGTGTCCGAGTAGTTGCGGCGCACGTCCCCCACTCTCGGCTCCGTATTCGTGACCTCTACGTCCTGGATTCCAGCCTCCTGAAGCACCGGAACGAGGGCATCGACCAACTCATTGACGCTGGTTTCGGAATTCGTGGCAATCTGGAACAGCTCGCCCCCAACGCCGGGTGTCGTTGCGGCAAGTCGAATCGCTCGCACAAGATCCTCGGTGAAGATATAATCGCGGGTCTGATGCCCGTCGCCGTAGATTTCCAACACCTTCCCATCGCGGGCCCGCCGAATAAACTTGGCCACGACGCTACTCTTGTGGCTCGACAGCGGACCGTAGACGTTTCCGAATCGGAGCGCCACCGTCTCGACGTCAAACGATCCGTAGTAGGCCGAGCAGTATCCTTCGCCGGCCAACTTGCTCGGGCCGTACGGGGATTTGGGATGGGGAGCCATCTCCTCATGGATCGGAGGCTCACACTCGCCAATCGGCGCGCCACTCGACGCGAGCACGAAGCGGGACACGTCTTGATGCCGCGCCGCCTCCAGCATATTCAGCGTGCCGATGACGTTCGTTTCGCAGTCGTGACGCGGATCTTCGACGGAGGGGGCCACCGGTATTCGCCGCAAGATGTACGATTACGTCGATTCCTGTCGCCGCTTTCTGCACCCCGTCTGCGTCCAGGAGATCCCCTTCGATCAACTGGACACCTCCGTCTTGGAGGGACTCTTCGATTTCGTCGCCATCCAGCGACAGCTCCTCGCGCGACGGGGCAACCTGCTCTAGATCTGCTCGTGTGCCAACGGAGAGATCATCGAGGACGCGAATGGAGTGCTGTTCGTCATCCGTCAGCGAATGGCGGATGAGATTTCGGCCGATAAAGCCACACCCGCCCGTAATAAGCCACTTCATAGTATTCTTTGGTCCTGTAAGATTAAACGTCGGATGGATGCTACGACCGCCTTGAGTGCCACCTTCCCGGAGGGAATACACTTCGGCCTCGATGAGTCGGGCGCCCGGACGGAGGCGGACACGAAGCGGCCAAAATCATCGGTGTCTGAGCGCTGGGAACATAGTGACCGAGTACTCCTGGGGTGCGAGCCCGCGAGCGAGTTTCGATGATTTTAGCGGAGGGGGAGCCGACGTCAGCCCGAGTCATCGTAGCCGTGATCTTTTTGGTTCGTTTTTCGATCCAGCGAAAAATGAACGCCCCTGTTTGAAACCGGGCAATTGCTTCATCGCGAAGCACAACGTCTGAGGAAAGCAAACCGTCGTAGTGCGTCTAATCTTAGGACTTCACACGGTGTGCCACTTCCGAGGGGAATCCAAAAAGAACTGATGAAAGCTGCACAAAGACGGTCACGATCAGGCGTCGTCCTTCCATAGCGAGAAGGCAGTTCGGAAGAGCGCCTGCACCACATAAAAGAACTGCTTCCCATGGTACCAGGCAATTCCTCGGGGCTTATCGATCTCATTGAGACGGACAGGGACTTCCTGGATTTTCCCTCCCCGCCCCAAGACTTCCAGGGAAAAGATCCCACAGATACACTTCCCCTCAAGGTCAAGCGCCTGGGCGAGGTCCGTGCGCAGGGCCCGAAATCCCGTTCCTGAATCCCCGACGGGACCGCCCCAACCGGCGAGCCACGTCAGAAATTGCTCGGAGGGGCGAACAATCTTACCGCGGTGCCCCTGAACCATGTCTGCTTCTCCCTTGCACACCGGACGGACGAGGTGAGGAATTCGATCGGGTGAGAATTCCCCATCCGCGTCGATCGTGACGACAATATCCGTGTCCGCGGCCCGAAACCCCCGCTTGCTGGCGGCGATGTATCCCTGATTGTGTGACTGGGTCAGCACTGTCGCCCCTGCCGCTCGTGCCCGTGCCCCTGTGTCGTCGGTACTGGCGTCATCCACGACCAGTATCCTATCCACATACTTGCCGACGAACTCTACAGTCTTCTCAATGCGCTCCACTTCATTGTAGGCAGGAATAATTGCGGCCGTGGTGCAGTCATTACTATGGTTTTCGACATCCGACATACGGAAAACTGGGCACTATAACCGATTTGAAATCGTCGAATCTCTGTCTCAGGCATACACAGGTTCGACAGGATTTAAGCACTGCCCGGGAAGCACTGCCCGGGGATGAGCCTGGCCACGGATCCGTGGGAAGGGCTGAGCGGACATTCCTGAAGATTCTCCTCGCTACAGCTACTTCTCCCCAAGAAGGCGAATCTTATCTTGATACCGCTTCTCCGTGTCTGCTAGTGCATTTCGGGTGTCGACGATGTGAGGCGCATGCTCGGCAATCATCTCGGCGTCGAACGCGTCGTGTCCTGTTGTGATCACCGCCACGTCGCAGCCTTGAAGCGCCTCAGGCGTGAGGGCCACCGATGGAACGTCGATTGCCTCTCCTTTTGACTCAGGCACGCTGTACGACTCCACGTGCGGATCGTGGTAGCGGATCGTCCCGACCCCCTTCTCTTGGAGGAGCCGAATGATCGTTCCCGCTGGCGAATGGCGCGTATCGTCCACATTGGCCTTGAAGGCCACTCCGAGAATCAGTACCGTCGCGTCGCGAAGGGCAACGGGCTGCTGCGCAATCGCTTCCGTGACGGACTGGCACACGTGAAAGGGCATGTCCTCGTTCACCCGCGCCGACAGGGTGATGAAGCTCGTTTCGAAATCGTGCCGCTGGGCCGTCCATGAGAGATAATGGGGATCGACAGGAATACAGTGTCCACCAAGGCCCGGCCCCGGATAAAACGGGTCGAACCCAAACGGCTTCGTCGATGCAGCCTCGATAACCTCCCAGATGGACACGTCATCCATCCGCTCGCTGAGCTGGGCCAGCTCGTTTACCAGAGCGATGTTGACCGAGCGATAGATATTTTCCAGGAGCTTCTCCATCTCCGCGACTTTGGGATTGGAGACGGTATGCACCTCCTGCACAACCTGCCCGATAGCCTGCTCGGCGAGCGTTGTACAGCGTGAAGTCACTCCTCCCGCCACAACCGGCGTGTTCGCTGTGGTGTATTCTTCGTTTCCTGGGTCAATTCGCTCCGGGCTGAACGCTACGAAGTAGTCGTGGCCTACCTGCAAGTCCTCTTGGGTCTTCTCCAGAACGTCCTGAACGACCTCCTCGGTCGTGCCCGGATAGGTCGTGCTTTTGAGCACGACGAGCTGCCCCGGTCGGAGATGCTCTCCGATCGAGCGGGTCGCGGCCTCGATGAACGAAGTGTCCGGCTCGTTGTGCTCGGTGACCGGCGTCGGGACACAAATAAAGAAGACATCGACATCCCCGGCGTGCCCAAACCCCTCGTCGGCAGAAAGTAAGCCCTCCCCTACGACTCGTTGGACCGTCTCATCGTCGAGATCATCGTTGTAATTGTCACCTTGGTTGAGGCGACGAACACGCTCGGCATCGAGGTCGATTCCACGAGTCTCGAAGCCCGCCTTTGCGTATTCGACGGCGAGGGGAAGGCCAACGTAACCCAATCCTACGACGCCAATTGTGGCCGTCTGCTGCTGGATTTTCTGCTGAAGTTTCTGACACGACTCTGCTCCATCAACGAGGGACGAGGGAGACTCACCTTGCGTCTGAGACTTGTGGCTCATGATCGGGAGTGTTCTGGCTAGTTTATCCTGAAGTGATGTCAGCGGGACTCTTTGTGAAAGGGAGCCGGGTCGGGATGAAATCGAGACTCGATGTGTTCTACAATTCTTTCGGCGGTCCGTCCATCCCACAATTCCGGCGTCTGCCCATTCATTCGTTGGCCCATTCGCTCGGTGACCCGCTGGGACACCGCATCCGGGGCAAGGCCCATGAGTTCATTGGTTCCCTCCCGAATTGTGACCGGCCGCTCGGTGTTCGGACGCAGCGTGATGCAGGGCACGCCCAGAAATGTGGTCTCCTCCTGAATGCCGCCCGAGTCCGTGACGACTGCGCCTGCCTGATCCATGAGGGCGAGAAACTCGAGGTATCCTTGGGGCGGCAGCACGTACAGTCCGTCGATGCGATCCAATTCCTCGGCCAAACCAAACTCTTCAATCCGAGCCTCCGTGCGTGGGTGCATCGGAAACACGAGAGGACGCTCCTCACAGATCTGCTGGATGGTTTGAAGGACCACCTCAAGTTGATCCTTCTCGTCCACATTGGAAGGCCGGTGCATGGTCATGACGACGTAGTTCCCCTCCTCAAGCCCGAGATCGTTGACAATCGGCGTTTGGGCGGCCTTCTCGCGAAAGCGGACGAGGACGTCGATCATTACATTGCCCACGAAGGCGATCTTGTCGTCCGACACTCCCTCTGATCGGAGATTGTCGACGCCGCTCTGCTCGGTCACGAACAGCAGGTCCGCAATTCGATCAGTGACGATGCGGTTGACCTCTTCCGGCATGGTGCGGTCCCCGCTGCGGAGACCTGCCTCTACGTGAGCCACCGGAATCTGTCTTTTTGTGGCCACGAGGCTACAGGCCACCGTTGAATTGACGTCCCCAACCACGACGACGAGATCAGGGGCTTCCGTTTCCACCACGGTCTTAAACGCCTTCATGATCTCGGCCGTCTGGTCGGCGTGGTCCCCGCTGCCCACACCGAGGTACTCGTCGGGACGAGGGAGCCCAAGTTGCTCGAAGAAGATGTCGCTCATCTCCTCGTCGTAGTGCTGCCCGGTGTGGACGATCTGCGACGCAAATCGGTCGTGCTTCGTCAACTCGTCATGGATCGGAGCGACCTTCATGAAGTTGGGCCGAGCGCCGACGACACTGAGTATTTTCATTTCCGCAATCATTGAGGTTGTGGAACAGAAATTTCAGCTTCAGTCAGAGATTCGAGAAAGTCAGTCATCTCCCGGGCCTGTGCCCGACGCGTGCAGTGCGTATTCGCGTACGCTTTTCCTCGTCGACCCATTTCAGCACACTCGTCGGGGTGATCCAGCAACCATCGGATCCGCTCGGCGAGCGCTCCCCCATCTTCAGGTGGATAGAATGTGCCCGCCTCGGCCTCCTCCAAAATCTCTCGGGCTTCTCCATCCACCGATAGAAGAACAGGGCGCCCACTCGCCATGCTGTCGAACAGCTTCGACGGAATAAATGATCGGTACAGGTCATCGTCAGCCAGCGGCACGAGAAGTGCATCGGACGTCGCCATGTGAGCCGCAGCCTTCTCCAACGGGCAGTACTCGAAGAATCGTACGTTATCAAGAGAGCGAGTATGGGCTTCTTCCACGAGCTGATCTTTGATAGCCCCTCGACCTCGGAGATGAAACACGACATCGTCTTCATCCTCAAGTTGATCAGCAGCCTCCAAAATGTGGGGGAGTCCCTGTGCCCGTCCCATAATCCCCGCATACGTCACAACAAAGTCCTCCGGATCCACGCCGAGAGCATCGCGCACTTCGGCCCGCCGGTCTCCCTGGTCGAAGGTTTCCGGGACTGTTCCATTCATGATGCGCTTCAGCGGCGGGGCGCCGTCGACGGTCGAGCCAATATGCTCGCAAAATCTTTCAGTCGCCGCCGTGATGCCGTCGGCCTGCCGATACAGGAACCGCTCTACGGCTTTCGCAACGCGGATGACGGCCGGGTTCTCCACCTCGCCCATTGCCACCGCAACGTCGGGCCAGAGATCGCGTACGTCGAGCACGAAGCGGGCACGCTTCAACTTCGATACGGCCCATCCGGCCATACCTACGGTCAGGGGGGGGGATGACGCCAGCACAACATCGAAGGGGCCTTCGGTGCGTCCCGCTCCTAATACGGCCATCACCATGAAGGTGAGGTAGGACAAAAGCCGGGTAAGGAAACTCGCTTCCGGACGTGTATAGACCCAGGTGTTGATCACCGAGACCCCATCGACAATGCGCTCCTTAAAAAGCCCCCCTCTGTATTCCTCGTCGATAACGCCTTCGGGATAGCACGGCTTTTCGGTGAGGACAGCCACATCGTGTCCCTCCGCCTTGAGCCCTCGGACGAACGAGCGAACGCGATTAGCACAGGCCCCGGATTCGGGAGGAAAGTACTGTGAGACGACAAGAACGCGCATATAGAAGAAGTTTGTTTACAGTGGTCCTCCCCCATACTGGGGAGGATCATCAAGATAAGGAATCTCATGCCTTACCTGCACCGCACAAGGCGGAATGCACCGCTGCAGGGCGCCTTCCCGTAGCGGAGAATAATCTGCTTACACGAGCGCTCGACCCCAAAATTCGGAAACCACATTGCATCGCGAAGACTGACGGCTGCATTCGTTTCGAGAAAAACCTCAATGTCCCCGCTTGAAATTACAATGTCCTCGTTCCCCAGACCGACTGAGCATTCAGGATGGAGAAGCAGTCGGGCTTCCACCCGTTGCCCCTTTCCCCCTGTCACTTGATCCTCAACTCGAATGTCCCCCGGTTCCACTTTGAAGGTTCGCTCGTGCACAGGGCGACCGGCGAGGTGACGATACCCATCATGCCGACCCGAAAGTCGAAAGCCCGTTTCGGAGTTCTGAAAGTTCTTTCTCGTCACTCGGGCCCGTCGACCCATCCGAAACGCGTCCCAAAATTCACACTGGTCCTCACCATCGACCGTTACGGTATTGTGCGCCTGCGTACTGCGGGAGTAGGTCCGACGCTGACCGGGATTGTACTCGTACACACCGGCGTCCACGACGACACGCTGGGCCTCGATGGTCCACTCGAAGGAAAAGACATCTCCATGCCCGTGCCCTGGCAGCTCGTCGGGGGCCACCTTCCCCGCGTCAACCAGCACATATTCATCTTCTCGGCGAAGTCCGTAGTACCCCCCGTCCGGAAGCGCGAATATATCAGGAGAATGGACATCTTCTCCCGAAAGCTCTTCCCAGGCCTGCAGGCACGTCTTCGGATCCCGGGCCATCTCCAACCCGCCGTCATTGAAGAGACTGACTCGACCATCAGGGTGCGTGAAGTGGGCCGTCACCTGGGCCATCTTTGACAGTCGCCCCCCCAGCCGCTCTTTGAGCGGTCCCTTTTCCAATACAGAGTAACACTCCAGGAAATCGGCAAAGACCTGCACGTGGTACGCCGGGGAACGCTCGTAGTGCATTCCGTCGCCCAAAATCTGAGTCTCCAGCTCTTGAGCGAGGAGTTGCTTCCCGAGATCTTGCCATTCAGTGGCTTCATCGCTGTCCCAGTACCGGCCTCCCCAGAGGAGGGCTTTGATATTTCGGATGAGATGGTTCCCCCCGATATCCGTCTCCAGGTGATCGGTCAAAAACCGCAGTTGCCGAGCGACCGACGTTAGCATACGCTCCCCGAACGCATCGGGCAATCGCTCCCGGCGACGGGCATACTGTTGTAACCAAACGACGCATCGTGTCGAGAGGGCAAAGCTATTCCACGCATCTAGCCAGTACTCGGACTGGTACGGAGAAACGTGGGCAATCCAGTCATCGACGATTGTCGTAAACGCCTCATCGGAGAGTCCTTCCAGAAACTCCATGTAGTGGAGATTCAGAAGCCAGAGCCGCGTCCCGTACTGGAGATCAGTGGGGTGCCAGTCAAACGCCCCTAAAGGAAATGTCCACGACTCGTTGAGGAACGTAAGGGTGCAGGTATTCTGCTCTTCCCGAGCGAGGGCGGATCGATCCGGGAATAAGGGCTGAGGGAGAGACGTCCGGAGTGCGGAGACTGGAAACGACGGCGAGGCAAGTCGGTCGCGATACCGATCGGCGTGCCGGACCCGCCATGTTCGTCGCCCTTTCAGGTACAGGCGCCTGGACAGCTGCCGGAGCGGGATGTGGCGGACCGTACGATACCATCGAGCAAGACTGGCCACGAGTTCTCATTTCTATTTTGAGGAAGCCCTGACGTCTTCGCCGTGCGCTCCCTGCTCCAGTCTTTTCTCCAGCAGCTCGCGCAGGGCAGGAGCCAAAACGAAACACTGACGATGCGTTGCGGCGTCCGTTCGGGATTCGGGAAGCTGCTTTGGAGGATCGAGAACCGCCTGACACAGCGCCTCCACCCCGATCGCCACAGCCCGCTTGCGCAAATGCTCCACGGTGTCATCTTCACACACCGGCACCGGATATTCAGAAATGATCCCCCCAGTATCAATGCCATGGTTAATCAGATGGATGGTGACGGCCGGTTCATAGCCGAGAAGCAGAGACCATTCGCAGGCGTTCATTCCGCGCACCTCCGGCAGGGGTCCCGAATGGGCATTCAGAATGCGGCCATCCGCCGCATCGATAAACGACTCGCGCAGGATTCCCCCGCCTCCGTAAATGACCCAGTCCGCATCAGCAGCTCCTACGGCACCGACTGCCTCTTTGTCGTTGATTGACGTCACGCTTTGAAACGGAACGTCATGCGAGTTCGCCCAAGAACTCAGAGATTGTCTTTCGATGTCGTGTTTTTCGTAGAGCCGCATTAGCGGATCGGGCGCCTCCTCATCCTTCGCAGAGTCCTCCCACCCAAGGAGACGGGGCACGGCATCCCACACAGCCCCGATCCCTTCCCGACGAACGTATCTACGGAGGCGGCCCCAGCTGTACGGACTGACAACGAGGAGCCCTTCGATGCGGATGTCTCGGCGACGAAGAAGCTCCGCCATGGCAAGAACGTTCCGGGCATGGTTAAATCCCGCCGTGAGAATGATGCGAGGTGTGCTCATAGTCCTTCGTCTCGAAGTCGCCGGATGAGAAGAAGAAGGGCGTCACAGTAAAATTTCGCCGCCCAGTTGGGATAGCGGAAGCGCATGTACTTCCCCCATAGCGGACTCGACCCCGGAATCGCCCCCTGTATGCCCGAAACCGGATGCGACTGTGATTGGTGGTCCATCAGAGAATCGACGAGCTTGCACGCCGAATTTACGAGCCGGAGGTCGGACTCTTGCGACTCATACTTTAGCAGACAGATTGCAACCTGAGCGTTGCCCGTCAGGCACGTAAAATCAGTGTTCTTGTCCCACCCCTCTCCGTATTCCCCCGGAAGCGTTCCGTTGGACAGCTCCGCGTGTCGATACAAAAGGTTGAGAGCTTCTTCCGCCGGTTCCCCATACGTCGACCAATCCTCCAGGAGCCGCGCAGACTCCAAGAATCCCCGAAGCGTATACGCAATGGTATGGCTAAACGCGGATGCGTTCGGTTCGAATCCCCACCCGCGGAATTCACCCGTATCGCGCCGTCGTGCCAAAATTCTGGAGAGCACGCGCTCCGCGGCGTCGCGAACGGCGGGATTGCCGGTCAGTGCCCAGACCTCCAGCAGCGGCCAGGCGACCCGCGTGTAGTAGGACGGATTAAAGTCTCCCTGGTAATTTCCGTCCGACCACCGCCCCTCCGAGTCCAGTCCGTCAACCAGCCAGCCCGCCCCCTTCTGTGCCGCAGAGAGCCAGGGGCCGTCCGGATCAGCCCGATGAAGGGAACAGAGGCCGAGAAGAATTTGGGCCGTGTTGAAGGTACTCGGATTTGGCTTTGGAGGCGGATGCGTCAACCCGTGCCAGAAACCTTCCTCTGCCTGGATTGACAGGAGCCATTCGCCCAGTCCAAAAGCGGCCTGGGCAGGAGCCTCTGAAGAGGTGTATTCAGCATAGTCAAGAAGTGTGGGAATGAGATAGCCTGTGGTCTCCGGATATGGGGGAGACCACCGGCCCCAGACCCAGAACGAGTGGGAGGACCCTCCGTCACAAACCTCAATGGAGCGTTCCAGCCACGACATGGCAGACCTGAGAGAGTAGTCATACTCCTCAAGTATTGATACGGACAACAAGTCTTCGGGAACCATAATATGGTGGAAACAAGTACTCTTAAATAGTAAAATAATACACTAACCACCAATAATAAGTCAGCACATATACCTAACTCGAATAGGCATATATAATATATATTTTAATTTTATGAATCTAAATTAGTACATTTCTTATTCCTATATAGCGCTAGATATATCTTTTTCCATAATATTTATTAACTCTGTCTTTTTGTGGTTTATTTTTTTAGATATTTTTTCTCTATTTAAGTAGGCCTTTTCAACAATTTTTAGGGGCTCATTTTTTTCTGTTTCTGACTGCAATACTGAGTATTCTCCTAATCCAAACATGTCTAATGTGCCTTCTATCTTAGGGCCAAATCTTTTTTTGTATATTCCTACCACTGGTGTATTACGCCGGAGCGCAAAAATCATTGAGTGGAGGCGCATCCCGACGAGGAGTGCTGCACCACTATAGAAGGAACTCAGTCTCTCTGAATCGCGGTCGTCGACAAGCTCTACCGAAGAGTCGAGTTCCCTACGACAGAGTTCAACAAATCGTCGTGAAACCGTTCTGTCAACATCCGTCTGAACTACAGTGCGAATATCTAGACCGTGTCGTTCTGCGACAGGACCGACCACATCCAACATGTAATTGGCGGTGCTCTCGACCGAGTCGTTGTCGACAGAGTCCCCCTTTGCTAGCTCCGGATCCCCAAGTTGACTCGCTCGAAGAGTAACGGCGAGAAATTCTCGTTCTCTATCACCAGTGTCCTGACTATATATAACATCATCGCAGTCACTTTTCTTACTATTATCACTTGGAACAAATGCCAAGTCGGGAACCACAGACGTTCTCGTACGTGATAAGTTTATAATATCTGATGCATGCTTCTCAGATATCGGCTCTCGAAACTGAATAAACGATGCATCTTCAAAAAGATTCTTGAATAGAAAGCGCGGTACAGGCCCGTCAAAAGGACCCATTGTTTGAGGTAACAATCCATACCTTATACCAAGACGACGGGCCAACATAAGAGGAAAGGACAAAGCAATCAATCGCGGAAGCGATTTTCGATGACTATTCCAATAAAACAGATTACCACCATTGCACAGAACCAAGTCCGCATCAATGATTTTCCTCAAAGCTGCATTGTTTCCGAAAATTTTTTTAGCGAACAACGGAGACGTTAGCGCTGTCGTAACTGTAACACCGCCATCAACCTTTTCCAAAAGTCTAGTAACTCTATTTTTACGAGTAAATGAAAAGGGACTCGGAACAGTCTCAACACCTGGAAACTTCGAGTTTATATCTTTAATAGCATCAGATGGCTCACGTCGTGGAGGATATCTTGATATCACCGTAATGTCTAACTCCAGAGAGATACTTTTTAAAAGCCGTAAAGCACCAAGTGCAAGAGCATGATCTCCAGCGTTAGTCGTACCGTAAGCATATGAAACTACTACTTTTTTTTCAGTCATATCATGTATTCACTTTAATAGTATTTGTGATGTACTCGGTTGTATTCCCATCCCGCTGATCCTCGGACCGGGACACATAAAGCTGCTCGTAGGCTGGCCCGAGATCATCTCAGTCAGTCTCTCTATTCTCTCGAACCAGAACCTCAAATCGCTGCTGCATCTTAGCCCAAAATAGTCGCACAACTGGTCCAAAATATTGGATACACATCCCTCGAAGGCTGCTCCCACAAGGAAAATCGCTCCCCACAACCGAAAGACCTGATTCCGATCACGGTGCCTGAAGCAGGGCGCCTGCTAGAGCGACTGCTTTGGAAGAAGGTTCCGGAAACAACCGCTGTGATCCGCTGGTCCCTGTGGCGACGCCACCATAAGCGTCGGGCCCGAGAGGCTCATTACAGGCGGCGCTCCGGACACGACCTGCTCGATAGCAGCTAACTGCAACTGTAGTACTACCGTTATGCTTTCTGTGACGCAGCCTCGCGCGCGCGCTTAAATGCGCGGTCAAATCCCTCCATCATACGGTCTATCGTCAAGTTCTCCTCAGCGTATTGCTTTGCCCTCTCTGAATAGCGAGTAATTTCATTGAGGACAGCAGATATCCCCTGGGCCAGTGTTTCCGCCCCAGGCTTAGTTAGAAATCCTGTCTCACCATGAATTACGTGAGCCGCCTCCGGCGCATTTCCACGGATATCATTTGCTCCCCCATTCGCTGCAATCTGCGAAACAACCGGTAGACCGTAAGCAAGAGAGTGATTTACTGCCAAGCCAAGCCAACCTGGCATCACCATGACATCGGAGGCGAACAAATAACGTCCCGCCTCTTCTCCATACTTTTCTCCGACGAAGTGCACATTATCAAGGTCCATTCGAGTGGCTTTCGCTTCAAGTTTTTCCGATTGATCGCCGTCCCCAACAATGAGGAGACCACAGTCTATTTTCTGGTCGCATTTCAGATGTCTGAACGCCTCCAAAAGCACAGAAACTTTTTTCCGCTTGTGAAGACGTCCGATAAAAATTAAGTAATTTTCTCGCTCCAGTCCGAGAGTTTTTCGAAGGGCGTCTTTGCCAACTGACGCGAGCTTTCTTCTGTGATCAATAATCTCATCCACATCAATTGTGTTATTGGCCACAAAGAGTTTATCGGACTGACAGTAAGGTGAAATCTTTTTTTTCGACTCTTCTGTGTAACAGACATATGCATCTGATAAACGATTGTAATACAGATGAGGTATATCCAAAGGATTTCTCTCAGGCGAGAACCCTCGTTCTCTGCTGTAGCCATGCCCCCAGACTACGACGGGTACGTTCTTGTACTTATAATAGGCTATAAGCGGATAAAATGATAGATTGCGAACGGCTCCTTTTATGAGCACCGCATCTGGTTTGTACGACCGTACGACGGGAAATATATTCTGCACGTAGAATTTCCCGTTTCCGAACCAGAATGTCTTAATTCGACGGTGGTCGAACAAACACTGGTCACCTTCCTCCACTACCCTCAGATCAGAGCCCGGTCTTGCACGCCCGTGGCATACAAGAACGCGTTCTCCGGTGACCTTCTGCAGTTTCTCATACACCCGCACCCGATAATGTGGAATGGACTGCTCAAAAACTATAATCAAGACGAATCAGGGATTGAGGGTGAGAAAGAGCATTGCATCGGCAACCGACCGGAGGTGGGGACGAGAAGTCTCTGGTATGATCACACCTCTGAAGCCTGCTAAATTCCGGTTTTCTCGTCGATCTAGTTGAAAAGCGACTCGATCTGGTGCCGAATTCGACTTACAGCCACAAAGTCAAACTTGCTGTGTAGAACGTGCCGCCTATCAGGCAGGTTGGATGGCACGATTGGTTGGTACTGAGCGTATATGTCGCCTAGGGTAACGTGAGATAACTACAGCTACATTTTTTTAACCCCCCCTTCCACTCCGCATCGTATACAATCATTTACTGAGACTTATACAGCCCATCTGATCAAGTAATATGACCAAACTTCCATACCTAGATTAAGGCCCGAGAAGTGTGTAACTGGCGTTCTACCAGATCTTCAATTTAGGCAGGTACAGGGGCTGATCGGGAGGCCTCTTGTCCGTTGAGCGAAGCCTCCTCTTCGAGGATGTCCTCGCCTGATCGATCAACTCTCCACTCGAAGTATTCGTCCATGTTCAGGTATCGGCGACCGGTCGACAACTCTTCGTGGGTCTCTGCGCAGAGGGCCCCGACGAGCTGATAGGCTGACTCCACGTTTGGGAAGATCCGGAGATCAAGGCCCACGGATGGGTGCCCGAATTTTTGGACCAGTTGGGCGGCTAATTTCGGTTAACTCGCAGCGGTGATTCTCGGTTCTGATTCGCAGGTGGAGAGAACATTGTTCAGATGCTGGCGAGGCGGCACGTACCCGATCGAGGAGTGCCTTCGTTCCTGGTTGTAGTACTGGAAGCGCCCGTCGAGGACATCTCGCAGCTCCGGCAGGGACGAGGCCTCGGCGATCCGTGATCCGACCTCGGTCTTCGTTCGTCCCCAGAGCGACTCAATCCAGGGATTGCCTTTCGCTCCATTCTCGGAGTAGCTGACCCGCATGCCGTCCTCCAGTAGGATCGCCCTGAGCCACCGATAGCTGGTGTATACGCTGTCCTGGTCGTGGTGAATGATCCGTCCGTTCAGATCCACGCCGAGGGATCTCACCCGATTGCGAACGCGCTTCCAGCAGCGCAGGGCCAGCTCGCGATTGGCGCTCGGACCAACGGCCCAGCCCGGTACAAACTTGCTTTCCAGGTCGACGACGGCCATCAGATGAGCCTTTCGGTTTCCGTCCCCGTAGCGAACCTCGGTGAAGTCGGTCGAGAATGCTTCCAACGGCCCCGGATCCCGTCCTTCCATGAGGTTAAGGCTGCCGGAGGCTTCTTCCAGGATCTTCTCCACAGGCGAGGGGCTTTTCTTTGGCATTTGCCGAGGCAGAGCCAGCTCATGCTCGTTAAGAAGCCGACGGAGACGTTTATGGTTGATCGTCTGACCGGTCCTCTCCTCAAGCTCTGGGATGGGTGCCCGAATTTTTGGACCAGTTGAGCGACTATTTCAGGCTAAGACGCAGCAGCAATTTGAGATTGTGATTCGAGGATATCGAGAGTTTGACCGATATGTTCTCGGGGCGGAATGTGTCCAGTCGAGGAGTGCCGCCGCTCGCTGTTGTAGTACCGAAAGCGGTCCTCGAACACGCTTAGCAGGTCCGGAAGGGATGAGGCTCCCGCAATCCGAGATCCGATCTCAGCCTTCGTCCGTCCCCAGAGCGACTCGATCCAGGGATTGCCTTTCGCTCCATTCTCTGAGTAGCTCACGCGCAGGCCATCTTCCAGTAGAACCGCCCTGAGCCACCGATAGCTGGTGTACACGCTATCCTGATCGTGATGGATGATTCTTTCTTGCAGGGGCATAGAAAGTCCGCTCATCCGCTCGCGGACACGCTCCCAGCAGCGCATGGCCAACTCTCCGTTGGCGCTCGGGCCGACGGCCCAGCCTGGCACAAACTTGCTCTCCAGATCGACGACGGCCATCAAGTGTGCCTTGCGGTTTCCACCTGCGTAGCGGATCTCGGTAAAATCGGTCGAGAATGCCTCCAATGGGCCGGGGTCAAGGCCGATCAAGAGGTTGAGTTGCCCGGAGGCCTCCTCCAGAATTTCCTGCACGGCGAGGGCTCGGACTTCGACACCTGACGGGGCAGAGCCAGCTCATGCTCGTTAAGAAGGCGTCTGAGCCGTTTATGGTTGACTCGCTCCCCAATGCGGCCCTCAAGCTCCGGCAGGATCCGCCGGTACCCGTACCCTGGATGCTCGTCTATGGTCTCACGCACATGCTCCATCAGTTTCTGATCTTTTTCGGAGAGGCCGTCGGGACGGTTTTGTCGATAATAGTAGGTGCTTTTCGGCAGATCGATTGCCGAAAGGCACCGATTCAGTCCGCGTTCTTCTTTGTGCTGATCCACGAGGCGGACCTTCTCGGTCGTGGTCAGCTCTCGCCCAAAAAATTCTTCAGGCAAGCGATCTCAACCTCCTTCTTACCGACCATGCGTTCCAGTTTGGCGATCTTGTCCTTCTTCTCCTTCAGTTCGTCTCCGCCACCGAAGGCCTTGGAGCCGTTTTCTTTCACCTTCGTTTTCCAGTTCGACAAAGTGACGGGATGAATGTCATAGGCCCATGCTACCTCCGCGTCGGTTCCATCCGACTAGAGAGCTTCAAGCACGACTTGAGGCTTGAAATCGGGACTGTAGGTGCGATTACCCATGGCGCGTATCGTTGGATTGTTTGACCAAGATTGAAACTAAGCAGGCTGCGATCCAACCTCGTTCTCTTAGTCGAACGCCCAGTCCAACTTATCGGGCGCACCTCATATCGCACGATCGCCCTACTAAATGAAGCGACGCATAAGTAGGAGACGCCAGGATCCGTTCGACCAGGCGGAAGACAAACGTCCTCGAACAGCTGATCGACGAAGTCTTTCGGCGGGAGAACGCCATCCAGACCTACACCAATATAGACTTCACTCGTAGTTAATTGGTGTCGTGCTAGCGAAAAACCACAAGCAGTGGTTACCGAGCCAAAGGTACCTGGACGGGACAAAGTTCCGGACGGGGAAAAAGAAAACCAAACGTTTAGAGTATGACACTGACTGTTCAGTCGAGCGGCAACAAATATTTTTGTTGGGCCGGGTATTACACAAAAGCGCTTATATACAAGAGTACAGGATTAACCTAACCGAGTTGCGTGGTTGGTTAATCGTATATCATTGGATACCGTGCTTAGTGTCATCCTTATTCTAAAACAGTGAAGATAATAATATTTACTACTATATACAGGCATACGCCGTGAGCAAAATTATAGTATAGAAATCAGAGACAGCAGCGACAGACCACCGACTATATTCTTACATCATCGGTAACGTTTTGTATTGAGGTGACCTGATAACAACAGAACGAGAGATGGACATAACCAGAATAAAGGCCTCATTTCTAGTGTTAGACTAGCCCCCCCCGCAAGAACGACTAATATCGGCAGGATAAACCACAGTTTGTTGCTATACACGCCGAGGATTTTGTAGAGCGAGGCAGTGACGAAGCTAATAAGTAGAGACAAGCCTACTAAGCCTCGCTCTACTAGGACCGACAAGTACGTATTATGTGCGGTATACGCGTTGCCCGTAAATATAGGTCTTACCTCATTGACATAGTTCCCAATTCCAACCCCAGTCAACGGCTTGGTATAATATAGGTCAAGCCCACTCTTCCATATTGCAAGTCTTTTGCTGATATCGATTGCTTCTTTACTAATATTGGTAGGGCTTAAACTTACATAAGCAACGACACAAAATATGATCGATAACGAAATTTTTGTAAATCTATGTACTTGGCCATATACCAACCAATAAAGGGCAAAAGAAAGCGCGACCAAACTAATCGCCATAATTGCTGCCCTCGACCCTGTGATAAGTACTGCAAAACCAACAACTGGGACTGACAACAAAATCAGAAACTTGTGAGGCGTTGTGTTGCTATATATATATGATACAGGGGCGAGCGATAATGCTATGGCATAAATTAAGCCTAGCTGATTAGGATCTAAAGGAGGGATAGTATTTGGGTCAGCTATACCTATTATAAGGTAGTATACGTTATATGTCTGAGCGTTACTAATCAGGAAGATTGAAGATAATAGAGACGCATATAATAGTGAGTTCAGTATTTTTGTGACGTCGTTTCGTGATAATCTAACTGATAGTAATAGTAATACACATGTTACTTGTGATGCTTGACGGATTAAGTCAAATGAAGCACGTAGCGACGGTGAGACAAAAGCTGTTATAAAAGCAGACCATAATACAAATAAACCAAGTATCACTTTTACTGTTTTGTAATGTGTACTGTATCTAGATACCAATCCATACATTATCCCAGAAGATACAACACCAAGTGCTGAGAGCTTGGTAGCGTTAATAAAACCAACTGATAATAAAGGCTTTAACGGTATACTTGACACAAAGATACAAAAAAACAAAGTGAATACACTTCTCCATATGTTTGGGCTCTGCTGTCCGTCATATTTCATAACAGCCGTTGTACTCTTTATCTCGTGATTTTAGTATTGTTGATTAGCTCCTCATATATTTTTATCAAGTTCTGCGAATTACGGCGGGCATCAAAACTCTTTTTTACAGTACTGTTTAGCCGATTTCCAAACAACTCTCTCAGCTCGCTATGACAAGCAAGCACTTCGAGATATCTCGCCAAAGTTGATGTGTCGCCCGGACGAAATAAAAAGCCACTGTACCCATTTGTTATCACTTCATCTATTCCGCCTACATCTGTCGCGATTACAGGGGTACCCGTAGCACCAGCTTCTATGATTACCGTAGGTAGTCCTTCGGCGTAAGACGGAAGGACGACAACGTCAGATTTGAAGATAAGTCTCCAAACCTGATCATTACTCACAGGACCTAATAATTCTAAAGACTTATTACACCCATCAACACTGCGTCCAATGTTATAACTCCGAGGGCCTGCCACGACAAGCTTACTTGCTCTACCAATATTTGCTTTTTTGTAAGCGTTAAGTAAGTCATGTACACCCTTTTGCTTGGTAACTCGCCCAATATATAGCACATGATATAAGTTGCTACTTTCTATATCCTTACAGGCAACATGGTTACGCCCAGTATCAATACCTATATAGTTTACAGTTCCTTTTCTGTTCGTTAGGTTCCAAAGCTTTCTATTTATATCGTCACTTACTGCAACAAGGTGACTTGCTGAGCGGCATGCCTTCAATACTCGATACTTATTTATTCTGCTTTTGTGTGGATATGTATGTATTTTCGATCCATGACAGGTAATTAATGACGGGATGTTCAGTAACTTGCCAAGATGGTTAGCGTATTCCCCAGCTGGATATACGGCATGACCATGAACAATGTCAGGTTCCCCTATTTTGGACAACACCTTACCAACAGAATCTTTAAGAAGTCTTGTTCTCAAACAGGGCAAATCACATTTCGGGTCAATATATGGATGACGCAGTAACTTATATCGATCATATTTCTCAACACCCTTGCTCAATCTTGCATACTTGGTAATATTAGGGATAGCTTTTGACAAAATAGTGGGTACATAAGGAAATATCTGCACAACCCCTATTTCGATTTCTTCCTTCGATAATGCATCTACCTGAGTTTTAACAAACGTACCATGATGGGGGTATTCCTCCGAAGGAAAAAACGGGGTTATGTGTAGTACGTACATTATAAATAACTGAGTTTTGGTTTATACTGCTCCAAAATTATTTGTCTGTCTAAGCTCACGAGATCTCATTAATCCAATAATTATCTGGTGCTTGATACAGGTTAGCGTCTTTATCAATATTTTTTTGAAAATCTGAGCCAATCCCGACTGGAAGTTGGGGGGTCGTTATCCGGCTAAAAGCCGGCTAAAGAGTCATTAGTCTATCGCAAACTCCGGATCGGCCGGCTTCTCGTCGTAACCGTCGATGTAGTCCTTTATCTGCTCGTCGGTCACCCGGTGGCTCGTCGCGAAAAATTTATCCCCGGCCCAAAAGTGCCTTCCCCAATACCTCTTCTGAAGATGGAAATCTCCTGCAGCAGATTTTGCGACGACCGAGCTTTTATCCTCTGCATCAATTTTGAAGGACTGACGGCCGGAGGATTTATGCACATGTTGCTCACAAGCCCCTTTTCGATCCGTACGTCCAGACTGATGAGGCATGTCTGCCGAACCAACGCGCGGGCCCGATGGGCCACCTCCCCCGTCAGTACTTGATGCCGGTCCCTCTTCACCCATACCAGATGATACTTGATCTCGTACATCGTATGGGCACCGCACCGGTATTTGCTCATCGGTTCTCCAGGGGAACTCGCTCTCTGCACAAAATCTCGTTCCCCTGAACATAAAGGCTAAAGCGGCTCGTCTGAAAAACGAGGGTTTAGCACCGGCTTGTAGAAAGAACACTTGTGTTTTTACACATACTCCTTACATTTTTCATGTTGTTCATATTTTTATAGTTCGACTGGTGTTACGCTTATTAATTTACTAGATCAAAAACTTTTTACTTTTTCAACACAAAGTTTGCCGCCCCATATATAACTCTTGCCAGCGAATATACGACACATATCGGCATACTGTATATGGGAGCTAAACGTATCGGCGCCATGACTCTCGAATAGAGAGATCGTTTTAAATAAGAAAAAAATGATTGATTATACATAACACCGTCGTTGTCCCTATACACGTCTGCAAGAACTTGGCCGGTGTTTACTGCACTATATTTTACGAGTGCGCGAGTTACAAAGTCGTAATCCCTATACCCTTTTGACCGGTAGCCATCTAATGTATATGCAACTTCTCGCCGAAACATCATAGTAGTATGAGCAAATGGCATCCCATATATGGCCATTTGCCTTAACTCATTAACCTCCAATACGTTATCCATTTCGATCTCAACTTTATTGCCTGAATTATATATTACATTTATACCTCCACCTACTATTGATATATCATTTCTATTGTCCAGCACATCTACTTGGGTACGTACTCTATATTCTCTAGCAACATCATCTGCATCATGTATAGCAATATAGTCACCGCTCGCTTTCCATATTCCTCTGTTCAGTGAATCAGCTCTTCCTGTATGTTCTTTCAAAATCGATTCTACACACGTGTACTCCCTTTCAAATTTTTGAATAATTTGTCTCGTTTTATCTGTCGATCCATCATCAACTATAATTATCTCTATATTTTTATATGTCTGATCTAATATACTATTTATACTTTCCCATAACCTATTTTCCTCATTATATGTAGTAATGACAACACTCACTATTTGGTTCATTATAAATTTGTTATATGACTGATTTCAAGATGCTTTTTGGCTGATTTCACTTTGATGTATATAACTTGTGATGTTTTAGTACTAACTGTCATTCTAATAATACGTACGGAAATTTTTTGATCACGTCGATTCGGCCTTGTAATGCTTTTCAGAACAGTACATGCTTAATATTTTGTCTCATAACAGGCAAAGTCTGCCTCGAAATACTAATCGTGCTAAAGTACTTGCGTTGATGATGTCTCAGCCCTATGTCACTGGGTTTGACTGATTCTATTTTCTATCTTATCTAATTCGCTATGTTTATACTCTTTAACCTTCCTTCCGTCTTGGAGACTTATAATCTTATCGGCATTACGTACTGTACTTAACCGATGTGCTATTATCAGTATTGTGTAATGCTTATCTAATTTATAAACTGCCTCCATTACATTCGTTTCAGTCGCCTGGTCCAACGCGCTTGTCGCCTCGTCAAAAACGAGCAAGGAGGGATTGTGGTACAGGGCTCGGGCAATACCTATACGCTGCTTCTGTCCGCCCGAGAGCTTCAACCCTCGCTCTCCGACGTTTGTGTCCCATTGGTTAGGAAGCTGGCCTTCGACAAAGTCGTAGATATGGGCTCGTTGCGCAGCATCTTTCACGGCGTCCATGTCAATCTCTTCATCAGGCAGCCCGAAGGCGATATTACGCGCCAGCGTGTCGTCCGAAAGATAGATGTCTTGTGGAACGTAACCAATGTCTTTCTGCCAGCGCCGGACATTATCGTTTTGAAGTGGTGTGCCATCCACCACGATGGTGCCCTGCTGCGGGCGTAGGAGGCCCAGCAGGAGGTCGATCGTGGTTGTCTTGCCCGACCCTGTTTTACCTACAAAACCAACCGTGGTGTGAGCCGGTATTTCCAGTGTCAGATTCTGGATAGCAGGCTCGTCGGCACCGGGATAAGTATAGTGTACGCCATCAAGCACGAGGCTGTCGTCTAGCGTAAGGGGCTCCATCCTATCCACAGCCTTGTAACTCTGCGGCGCGGATGCGTCCGTCTTTTTTAGTCCCTGATGTAACTTTTCAAGTGCCGCAAGGTTAAAACGCGCACTGGCAAGACCTCTGAACGCTTGCTGGAGCGCAGGCATGAGCCGGTAGCCTGCAAACGCGTAGAGCCCAAGCATTGGTATCACCTGCCGGATGCTCTTCTGTGCCGCAATGAGATAGACTGCAATTAGAATAATGCCCCCGAATGCCACTGCCTCCAGTACGTATCGCGGGATATTTTTAATTACCCGGTAACGTGCCTGGTAGCGCGAATACCACTTTGAAGGCTCGTTATAACGGTCCAGAAAAGCATCTTCCTTCCCCCTCAGCTTGACTTCCTTGATACCTCCAAAGGCTTCGCTCACGGACTGGTAGCGCTGCGTATTCGTTGCCACGCGCTTTTCTCCATAAGTATCAAGCCGGTTCTTGACCAAAAAGTAGATCCAGATATAGGCTGCCCCGAGCACGGCGGCGACCATTACCGCCACGACCGGATCAATAAACACAAGAAAGCCGATAATAAAGAGCGCCACGACGCCTTTCGATAGTCCCCTCAATCCTGGTATTAACATCTGACCGACCACCTCCTTGACCTCTTCCAGGATGTTCTTCCCGAGTTCGGAGCTGTTGCGGGTGAGAAAGTACTCGTAAGGCCGGTGCAAGTAGCTCCGCATGAGACGCTTCGATAAAGCGTGGTTACGCCCCCATGCGTATCGATAGAGCGCCCAGGTTGTCAGGACGATAAAAGCATTACTTATTATGAGGGCGGTAAGTGCTGTTAGTCCCAACCCGATGAGGAAGGAGTTCGTGTTTTCAAACCTGAACGTCTCATAGCCCCAGCTTAAGTAGGCATTATCGTGCACGCTCCCCGGGTCGGCTGCGACCTGTAGGAAGGGCATAATCGACCCCACACTCACCACCTCCAGACCGGCCATCATGATAACAGCACCGAAGAGGAGGTATAGGTTACGCCGCTCCCGAGGTGTGAGCAGATCGAAAAAGACTTTGATAATTTCCATTCTAGGCTGTCGCGTCGCGAATGGCGTCGAGAACAGTACGACTGGGCGGTGACCACCGAACTGCTTGCCGAAACCCGCCCTCAACTGCATTTTAGTAGTACAGCAACTATTAGCTACCGGGCTTTGGGTCTTCTGCTTCCGCCTCCGGGTTCCATGAGACACGCGGCAGGATCCGATCCTCCTCAATTCGATCCTCGTACTGTAGGAGACGCTCTAGCATGTCGGCGACGACCTCATCGGTCATGTAGTGCGGCTCGAGGCCCAATTCCAAGAGGCCCGAGTTGTCCGGATTGTACCGGTGATCTTCCGGCTCCTGGCGCGGGTTCTCGATGTGCTGGACCTCAACGCCCAACCCCATGTCGTTGCCCACGCGCTGGACCTGCTCGGCGAGCTCGTTCACCGAGAATGTCTCCGTGAACTGATTTAGGATCCGTAGCTCTCCGGGCGCGACCGGATTCTCGGCGGCTAGCTCCACGCACTGCAGCGTGTCGTTGATGTTGAGGTATCCCCGGATTTGTCCCCCTTCCCCGTACACCGTCAACGGGATCCCCGCCACGGCCTGCGTCAGGAAGCGATTCACCGCCGTCCCGAAGATGTCGTCGTAGTGGAAGTTCGGGACGAGCCGCTCGTCCATGTCGGCTTCGGGGGTCGAGAGGCCGTAGACCGGCCCCTGCATCAGGTCCGTCACGCGAAGATCATTCATCCGGACGTAGAACCAGAGCAGGTCCGTGTCCATGATCTTCGTCGTGTGGTAGAGGCTCCCCGTCTGCCGGGGGAACAGAAACTCGTCGCTCCGCCCGTTGTGCTCGATTTCGATCCAGCCCTCCGGAATGTCGATGTCGGGCGTGCCGTACTCCCCCATCGTCCCGAGCTTGATGATGTGACAGTCCGGCACATGCTCCTTCACCGCATGAATCACGTTGAGCGTCGCGTTGAGGTTGTTGTTGAGCGTCTCCCGCGCCTCCTCATACCCGATCATCGAGTACGGAGCCGACGGCTGCTCGGCGTAGTGGACGACCGCATCCGGCTGGAACTCGGAAAAAATCCGCTCCATGAACCGATAATTCGTGCAGTCGCCGATCTCTACCTGCACCTCGTGGCCGGAGACCGACTCAAAGATCTCGGCGCGCTTCTGCAGGTTCGGCGTCGGAATGAGCGCCTCCGAGTCCGTCTGCCGGGCAATCGTGCGCCGGAGGTAGTTGTCGACGGTCAATACTTCGTGACCGCGCGCCGCAAAGTGCATCGACGTGGGCCACCCGAGGTAGCCGTCGCCGCCAAGAACTAAAACGTTCATGAGTGTGCTTTCTGGGGTTCTGTTTCGTGAGGTTCGAGCAGGTTCTTCTCGTGCAGGTAGGTTCGCAGTTCCTCCCTCGACATCGGCTCTTCGGTCGAAGAGTTGTACACCTCATCGACGCCGACGCCGTTCATGCCGGGGTAGCTGTAGTCGATGTCGTGGTAGAGTGACTTGAAGGCCGGCAGGATGGCAAAATACTCCGGAATCTCGACGGTGCGCCGAGATTCCTCGTTGTTCATCAGCTCCTCGTAGAACTTCTCCCCCGGTTTCGCCCCAATGACCTCGACCTCTACTGCGTCGGGGCTGTAGCCATGTACGGGTGCAAGCTCCTCAATCATCACGTGGGCGAGGTCCTCGATCCGGACGACCGGCATCTTCGTCACGAACACCTCCCCGCCCTTCGCCAAAAAGACTGAGTCGAGCACGAGGCGCGCCGCCTCCTTCAACGTCATGATGAAGCGTGTCATCCGGGGATCGGTCAGCGTCACGGGCCCGCCCTCCGCAATCTGCTCCTTAAAAATCGGGATCACCGAGCCCCGCGAGCCGAGGACGTTGCCGAAGCGGGTGGATGCGAAGATCGGGCCGTCCTTATCCCGCTTGCGCGCGTTTGCGGCGGTCAGGAGCCGCTCGCCCATGAGCTTCGAGGTGCCCATCACGTTGGTCGGGTTCACCGCCTTGTCCGAGGAGGTGAACAAGACACGCTCAACATTTGCTTCCATCGCCGCCGCAACCACATTCCGCACCCCGTCGATGTTTGTGCGCACGGCGTCCCCCGGAGACTTCTCACAAAGCATGACGTGCTTCAGCGCCGCTGTGTGGAGAACGATATCGACCCCCTTCATCCGCCGTTTCAGATTCTGCCGGTCCCGCACGTCACACAGGTGCAGATTTACGCAGTCGTCCCCTCGGCACTTCTCCTCGAAGAAGAAGAGCTCACTTTCGTTGTTGTCAATTCCAACAATCTCTTCCGGGTCCCGCTTCGAGAGCTGCTCGAAGATACGGGTCCCGACCGTTCCACAGATGCCTGTGATCAGGACTCGCTTGTCCGCCCACAGATTATTGGCCATGAGAGAGCTGGAATTTTTCAATTTCGAGATTTGATGACGAACATCCGGCCTTGCCCGGAACGTCCACACCCCGGAGACTACTCGGTCGCTAACGCTCCCAGCGCTTCGTTTACCGAAAGCTTTCGGTGCTTCTATTTTTCGGTCTCCTCTGTGACACTTTACGTTTAATCGCAGTACGTTCCATCGTTTTCTCTGAGGACTTGTTGCCTACAAACGAGGCGAGCCGATTCCTTCCAGCCATGGACGTTCATTTTTGCCTAGATGCAAAAACGAACCAAAAAGATCACGGCTGCGAAGAAAATGCCTGACGTCTGCTCCGGCTTCGCTGAAATTCTTCGAACTCGCTCCCAGGGTCGCTCAGACAGCGAAGAATTTCCGGACGCTCGGGCCTTTGCAGCCGTCCGGGCGGCATTTTCTTCGAGGCCGGAACGACTTCTATCCAGACGATGAGAGTCTGAAAAAGCAGGGTGTCCTGCCGACAAACTCGCAAACCTACACCGGAGGCGAAGAGCAGTTCGTCCCGACGGGTGACGCATGCGCGTGAAGGAAATCCAAAACAGACCCAATGTTTGCTTCGAAACACGCCCGAAACGTCCGCTTCGCTTCCAGTTTCGGGCGCTGGGACCGAAGGGACCGAGTGCTTTCCAGAGTGCTATTCCTTCGTCGGTCTCCTTGCGGAGACGTGGTTCGTCCCGAAGGGACCGACGAATAGATAGCCGGGGACCGCTTGCGTCCCCGGCGTTGTGGGGAGCTACGCTTTCAACTATCAATTACGCAAGACCTTGAAAGGGGTGCCCCTCTTTACCCAAAATAGGCGTTTTCAAAGGAGTCGCTTTTGAGATGAGACGGGGACGAAAACCCTTGCAACCGACCAATAAGTTCGCCGAGTCCATCCGCAAGGTTCTCAGACGGCTCCCATTCTAACGATCGGAGTCGGCTACCATCAAGTTCAAACGAGAGGTGGGTCCGGATATCCTGTTCCGTCCGTCGACTGTCAACGCTCGGACGCGACTCCTTGATGGCCTCCACGAGGTTGACGACCGAGGCATTCTGCTCCATCGCGTTCAGCGTCCGTCCCGCGGTCTTGTCCCGGTGCGAGAGCGTCCAGCACAGCACGTCGCTGGCATCTCGCACGTGGATGAAGGGACGCGTTTGCGTTCCCTCCCCGAAAATCGTCAGGGGACGCCCCGTCCCAGCCAGAAGGGCAAATCGATTGGCAACCGCCTCGTACCGGGTGACCGGCGCTTGTCCGTAGGCCGTGCCCAGCCGCAACACCGTTGCGCGAAATCCACGCCGCCCGGCCGAGCGCACGGCCTCCTCCGCCTTCTGCTTCGATTCCGCGTAGGCGCCCATCGGGTCGCACGGACCCTCTTCGTCGTAGGGCCCGCCCGGCCCGTAGACGGCCGCACTACTGGCGAAAATGAAATCCTCGACGCCTTCTTCCAGGCACGCTTCCAGCAGGTGGGACGTGCCCCAGTGGTTGACCTGCTCGACCCAGTTCGGATCGTCGAAGCTGAGCGGCGTCTGGACAATGGCGGCGAGATGAATGACCGCATCGACACCGCGGAGCGCCGCCCGCTGGACGGACGGATCGAGCACGTCCCCCTCTATAAACTCGTACTCGCAGTCGTCCGGAAGGTCCATCAACGCCTCCGGACGACCGCCCTGCAAATTGTCCAGAACGCGGACACTGATCTCCTCCTCAAAATGCTCCGGGAGGTCCCGCAGGAGCTGAGATCCAATGTATCCGCATCCGCCCGTGACCAGAATTCGCATCATGTCTCGTCGCCTTCTGAATTCGCGGCTTCCGTATCGTTCTCACTGTCTTCGCCAAAGTCCGTGTGGAGTCCACACTCGGTTTTGTCGCTTCCCGACCATCGCCCCCCCCGTTCTCCATCCCCCTCGCCCGGCGCCTGGGTGCAGGGGGCACACCCAATACTGAGATACCCCTCTTCCAGGAGCGGATGCTTCGGGAGATCATGTTCGTCGATGTACGTCCACACGTCCCGACTCGTCCACTCGACCATCGGGCACACCTTGAGGGTCCCGTCGTCTTCCCGCTGCAGCACCGGCGTCCCCGCCCGATTCTTCGTCTGATCCCGCCGAATGCCGCTCACCCACGCGTCGTACTCTTCCATCGCGTCCTCCAGCGGCTCCACCTTGTTGAGGTAGCAACACATGTTCGGGTCTCGCTGGTGGAGTTTGCCGTATTTCTCCCGAAACCCGTCGTGGCCCAGCCGCGGCTCCAGCGATCGCACGTTCAGACCAAACTCGTCAATGAGCTGGTCCCGAAATTCGAGCGTCTCCGGAAAGTGGAAGCCGGTATCCAGAAACAGAATCGGAAGGTCTGGCACATGCTGCGAGATTAGGTGCAGCAGCGGGACGCTCTGCGTCTGGAAGGACGAGGTCGCCGCGGCCTGGTCGCCGAAGGTGTTCCAGGTCCACTGGAGCATCGTTTTGACAGGCGTCCCTTCGAGTTCCCGTCGTCTCTGTCTGACATCAACCAACCCATCCTTTCCCATGGAACTAAAATCTCCTTACAAAAAGTTGATGCGAAGGCACCCACACTGCAGACAGTCCACGAAACCCGAAACGGACCTATCCAAACGGCCTACACCTTCTATTTCGGCTTATCCTCTGAAGTGGACATATTTGATAGGGTATGCAGCCGCTGTTGGAAACGCTCGGTGGCGGAGGGCGCACTCGCGAGGAGCACGTGCGCTACGGTTCTTAAAACATCCGTGTGCTCTCGCCCCCAGCGCAGCCCGGTGACTATTCGGTCGCACTCCACGAGCACTTCTTCGCTTACGCTCAGGGCGCTTCGCTCCCAGCACAGTCGAGAAGCCTCCCCGAAAGCGGCGGCTTCGCCAGGAAAATGTCTCGACCGTGCTCGAAATGACGTGCTGGATTTTCGGGATTTTGAGTTCGATTCGGCCCCCAAAGAATTAACTTGACGAAGTACTGAGTGCCCCCGTCACTTCTTGTTCGGTCGCCTATCTTTCTTCGTCGCACAGGGCGGTTTTTAACTCGTCGACACAATAAGGGCCTCGTCCCAACTCGCGTCGACAAAGCCGTCAATGTCGTCCTTCGTCTGCTCCACGTTTCTGTGGCCAAGAAACTTGCTCACCTTGTAGATGTCCCCAACATTCTGATAGAGCTTCCACACCGACGCGTTGCGGGAGAGGTGAAACGTCACCCGCTTCTCGATCCCGGCCTGCCCGGCCAGCTCTTTCAGGTGCCGGTTCGCAGCCGAATTGCGCTTGCACGTGCGGCGGTGCAGGGCCTCTTCGTCGTCAGGATCGATGCTATTGGAGCACGCAGAACGCTCAACGCGATTTCAGGAAGGAGAGCATCCCCGAAGACTCTTCCTCGCCCCTGTCGTAGTAATCCTGCGGATCCTCGTAGCGCCCCCCTTCCCCATACCCATACCCGTATCCGTAGCCATAACCGTACTCATACCCGTAGCCGTACGATTGCGCCTCCTCCGGATCAAACCGATTGAGCACCGCCCCCAGCGGCGGGTCGCCAACATCTCGGAGGAGGGACACCGCCTGTTCGACCGCCGGTCCGTCCGTCGCGTTCGCCTCCGCGACGAGCAGGGCCCCGTCCGTGTGGGATACTAAGCTCACCGGGTCACTCAAGAGGAGCAGGGGCGAAGTGTCGACAATAACCGTATCAAACCGTTCTTCCGCCCATTCGATCAACTGTCCCATCCGCTCGGCGCCCAGAAGCTCCGACGGATTCGGTACGTCGCCCCCTCCCGTAAGCACCGAGAGACGGTCGATTCCTGTCTCGAGCCCCTCCTCCAGGATCGAGCGATCGTAGAGCGCCTCCGTGAGTCCGGGGCTCTTCTGCCGGTCCACGTACCGGTGGAGGCGCGGGCGCCGGAGGTCCGCGTCGATGAGGAGGGTCTCGTTCCCGGCACTGGCCATGGACACGGCCAGGTTGACGGTCGTCGTCGTCTTTCCCTCCCCTTTGTCCGCACTCGTAACGAGCAGCGTCTGGACCGGGTCGTCGGGCCGGGCAAACTGCAGGTTGGCCCGGAGGCGACGGTATCCCTCTGCCGCGCCCGACATGGGGCTGGTGAGCATGACGAACTCGACCGGCACCGACCGGCCGTCGATGTCGACCGTCTTTTTGCCCTCAAAGTCCATTGCCAGCTGCCGTTCCATGTCCGGGATGGTGCCCAGCACCTTCGGGCCGTACGCCTCGAGGTCCTCCGGCGTGCGGAGCTTGGTGTCCAGGGCCTCCCGAAGAAACACGAGCGCCCCGCCGCCCAGCAACCCCAGGAAGGCCGCAAGCACAAGATTGAGGCGGGTGTTCGGGGCGACGGGCTCCTCGGGCACCCCGGCCGAATGGATCATCTCCGTGTTGCCCACCTCCGACTCTTCGGCCATGCGCGTTTCCTGGAGCTGCTGCTGGACGTACTGGTAGATTTCCTCTCGGGAGCGACGCTCTCGTTCCAGGCGCGCCAGCTGGAGCGACTGCTCGGGCAGGTTGTCCAGTTCCTGCTCGTACTCGTCGAGGCGATCCTGCGCCGTGTTGAGCTGGGCGCGCAGGCCATTCGCTTCGATGCGCTGCTGGGCCACCTGCTGCTGCATCTCGACCACGTAGTCGAGCCCCCGGCCCCGCTGTCCCCCACTC
>NCRB01000029.1 GCA_002894665.1 Salinivenus iranica | reverse complement strand
GGACTGGGCGGGGGAGACGACGGGGTGGACCAAGCCCGTTGTCGTGGCCCTCGTCTGGGCGGTGGGCGGTGCGGTGGTGCCCGTGATTGAGGCTGCCGCCCTCCAGGGAGCCCCCGTGGCGTGGCTGGGGGCGTACCGCGCCCTTTTTGTGCTTCCCAACGTGCTGCTCTCGGACTGGGGCGACCGACAAGGGGACCGGGCGGCCGGGCGTCATCCCTGGACGCAGCGGGTTCGCGGACGCACCGTGCGGTGGGGGGCGACAATCCTGCTGCTGGGGGCCCTCGCCCTGGCCGCCGTCGGGGCGACCCTCGGCCGGCCGCCACAGTTGCTGCTTGTCGACGCCGTGGGGCCGACGCTGCTGCTCGGCGGGGTGTGGACGCTGACCCCCGAACGGAGTGCACACCGACTGATCCTGGACGTCATCGTGGCGTGGCCTGCGGTGACGGCCGCCGTGGCGTGGGGAATCGGTTAACGTCGGACGGCGAGTGGAACCTCACTTTCCGGACTGGTATCATCCTGACGGTGTGTCGATTCGCCAGAACCTTCTCGTTCACTCTCGTCTCATTTCCCCGTCCTGCATGTCTGAGACCGACGCCCCCAACCCCACGCCGACCCGCCCCATCGAGGACTTTACGCGCATCGAAAACCTTTCCGACCACGTGGACGAAACGGTGACCCTGAAGGGGTGGCTCCACAACAAGCGCGGGTCCGGGGGCATCAAGTTCCTCATTTTACGCGACGGGTCGGGGTTCGTGCAGTGCGTCGTGCCGCAGGACGCGGTGGACGAGGACAGCTGGGACGTGGCCGACGATGCGCGGCAGGAAACCGCCCTCGAAATCACCGGCACGGTGAGTGCCGACGATCGGGCGCCCGGCGGCTACGAGATCCAGGTGGACGCCATCGAGCGTATTGGCGAGTCAGGGGACTACCCCGTTACCCCCAAAGAGCACGGCATCGACTTTCTGATGCAGCACCGCCACCTGTGGCTCCGCAGCGAAAGCCAGTGGGCCGTGATGCGGGTGCGGAACCGGGTGGTGGCGGCGATCCACGAGTTCTTTCAGGAGCGGGGCTTCCTGCAGACCGACGCGCCGATCCTGACCGGCAACGCCGTGGAGGGGACGTCCACGCTCTTTGAGCTTGAATACTTCGACGACGAGACGGCCTACCTCACCCAGAGCGGCCAGCTCCACGGGGAGGCCATGGCCATGGCCTACGGCAAGATCTACACGTTCGGCCCCACGTTTCGGGCCGAAAAGTCGGACACCCGCCGGCACCTCACCGAGTTCTGGATGATTGAGCCGGAGATGGCGTTCTACGACCTGGAGATGAACATGCAGCTCGCGGAGGACTTCGTGAGCTACATCGTGCAGGCCGTGCTGGCGGATTGCCAGCAGGAGCTGGAGGCCCTGGGGCGCGACACGACGGCCCTGGAGCGGGTGCAGGCCCCGTTCCCGCGCATCTCATACGACGAGGCGGTCGACATCCTGCGCAGCGACGAGACCGCCGAGATGATCGACGAGCGCATGGCGGCCCTTCGCGAAGAGAAGGCCGAGCTGCTGGAGGAGAAAGAAGAGAACCAGAAGCGGCGCGGGCAGGCCAAAAAGCACGTCAAGCGCGAGATTGATGCCCGCGAGATCGAAATCAACAAGCGCGTAGACGAGATTGAAGAGGTGCTCCGCAACCTCCCGGACTGGAAGGAGTCGGCTCGAACCTTCGAGTGGGGCAGTGACTTTGGCGGCAGTGACGAGACGGTGCTCACCTGGCACTTCGACCGCCCGCTCCTCGTCCACCGCTTCCCGGCGAAGATCAAGGCCTTCTACATGAAGCGCGACCCGGACGACGACCGCCTCGCCATGGGCATGGACGTGTTGGCGCCTGAAGGGTATGGGGAGATCGTGGGCGGGGGCGAGCGGGCAACCGATCTCGACTTTTTGCAAGATCAGATTGAGGCGCACGACCTGCCGGAAGAGGTCTTCGACTGGTACCTGGACCTTCGGAAGTTCGGGTCCGTGCCGCACAGTGGCTTCGGGCTGGGCCTGGAGCGGACGATCTCGTGGCTGACGGGGCGTGAGCACGTCCGCGAAACCATTCCCTTCCCCCGCACGCTGACACGCCTGCACCCGTAGCGCAGGCGCCCATACCGGGTCGCGTGTGTCGGGAGGGCGGCAATAACGAGGGGGCGGGACACGTTCCCTCGTCTGCACATCTTCCATACAGATCCCTTCGTCCCATGACTGCCTCTTACTTTCGCCTCGCGCTTCTTTGCTCGGGGCTTCTCCTTCTCGTCGGGACAGTTCAGGCACAGAACACGGAGGGCCCGCCCCGCACGGTGCGCGTGAGCGGGGAGAGCACCGTGAACGCCAGCCCGGATCAGGCAACCGTGCGATTTGGCATCGTCACGCGCGCCGACAGCCCGGAGGTCGCACGGGCCCAGAACGCCGAGGCGGCCAAAAAGACCATGAATGCCGTCCGGGAGCTGGGGGTACCGGAGGCCGACCTTCGCATGGAGACCCTGCGACTGGCCCCGCGCCGTGAGTACAACCGCGAAACCCAAACCCATGAGGAGAAGGGCTATGAGGCCACCCGGCAGGTGGTCGTGGAGGTGGACAGTCTGGAGCTGCTGCCGCGTCTCGTGGCTCAGGTGGTCCAGCGCGGCGCCAACCGGTTGGAGGGCATTGATTACGGCCTAAGCGACCGCAACACTACGCGAAACGAGGCGCTTCGTCAGGCCGCCACGACTGCGCGCGAGAAGGCCCGGCTCCTGGCCGAGACGCTCGACGCTCGGCTGGGCCCGGTCCGCGAGATCAACGAACAGAGTTTTTCCTTCGATCAGCCCTCGCCCCGGGTTCAGATGGAGTTTGCGCGGGCCTCCCAGGCGGATGCGCAAGGAGAACCCGACGCGTACGCCGCGGGAGAGATTGAGGTCGCCGCGCAGGTGCAGGTGGTGTTTGAGCTCGTGGCGGAGTAGTCGCGATCAAGGCTTGTATTCTGGTTCTCAGATGCTGCCTGGAAGCACCGGTTGCTGGTGCGTGAGCCGTAATGCGTGAGGTTGCCGTTTTCGGGACCGGCAGCCGAGTCTACCTGGAGCGTCGATTGCGTTGCACGAATCACGGATTCCCGCTGGGGCACAGCGAGTCATCCCGCCTTGCATTTGAATGGTAATGGGAGGGGGTAGCTGCGGGCTACGCGTTGACGCGCTCCACGGGCGGGAGGCGTTCGTATTCCTCGTCGCTGAAGAGGCGGGAGCGCACCACGAAGCGCACCCCGAGCGGAATCTCGAGCGAGAAGCTCGCGCCCCGTCCTTGCTTCACGTCGATCGTGAGCTGCATGTGCTTCCAGTACTCGAACTGGTCGCGCGCCATGTAGAACGGGCATCCGTGAATGTCGCCCAGATACACGTCGCTGGTGCCGAGGCGGAAGTCGCCCTCTTCGAAGCACATGGGCGAGGAGCCGTCGCAGCAGCCGCCGCTTTGGTGAAACATAAGCGAGCCATACCGGTCGCGCAGGCGGTCGATGACAGCTTTGGCGTCGTCGGTTGCCACGACGCGGGGGGGAGGAGAAGACATGGCAGTGCAGAAGGTTGGATGAGGGCATCGTCGCAGGCGGCGCGCGCTACTCAGCGCCGTTCGTCATGTCGAGCACGACCCGGCCGGTGATGGCCCCGTCGTGCATGCGGCTGAAGATGTCGTTGATGTTTTCCAGCGGCTCGGTCGATTCGATGTGGGCCTGCACCTGCCCGTCGGCGGCAAAATCGATGGCTTCCTGCAGGTCGTTGCGCGTGCCCACGATGGAGCCGCGCACGGTGATGCCGTTGAGGACCGTGTCGAAGATCGGGAGCGGAAAGTCGCCCGGCGGAAGCCCATTGAGCACGAGGGTGCCGCCGCGCCGCAGGGTGCCGAGGGCCTGGCGGAAGGCGGGCGTGGAGACGGCCGTGACGAGTGCGCCGTGCACGCCCCCAATGGCGTCTTGGACCGCCTCGCCCGGGTCCTCCTCGCTGGCGTTGACGGTCAAGGCGGCGCCGAGGTCTTCAGCCAGCGCCAGCTTTTCGTCGGCGATGTCGACGGCGGCCACCTGCATGCCTATCGCCCGGGCGTACTGCACGGCTAGGTGTCCCAGTCCACCGATGCCGGAGACAAGCACCCACTGTCCGGGCCGCACCTCCGTCATCTTGAGGCCCTTGTAGGTCGTGACGCCCGCGCAGAGGATGGGCGCGAGCGACGGAAAGTCGGGGTTGTCTGGAAGGATGCCCACGTAGTCGGGGTCGGCGACGACGTAGTCGGCATAGCCGCCGTCCACGCTGTAGCCGGCGTTTTCCTGGTCGGGGCAGAGGGCCTCGCGCCCGCCCCGGCAGTGCTCGCACACGCCGCAGGCCGTGTAGAGCCAAGGCACGCCCACCGCGTCTCCCTCCTTCACGTGTCTCACGTTGCGGCCGACGCCGGCCACGTAGCCGACGCCTTCGTGGCCCGGGATGAGGGGAAGCTTCGGTTTAACCGGCCAGTCGCCGTCGGCGGCGTGTAGGTCGGTGTGGCAGACGCCGCTCGCCCGCACGTCGACCAGGATTTCGTCCGGTCCCGGCTCGGGCCGCGGGACGTCTTCGATGGAAAGGGGGGCGCCAAACTCGTGAACAACGGCGGCTTTCATGGTGCTGGAGAGGATTGTTCAGGGGGGATAGATGCGGTGAGCACGCGGTCGTTTTCGGTCTTCTCAGCGGAAAGCGGACCAACTGGAGGGAAGACAGGCCACAGGATACCGGCCTGTCCTCCGCTCCATTCCAGGGGCGGCCGGCGGGGGCCGGCCGGGTCCGGTTCGGATGGGCCCGGTTAGAAAAAGCCCATCGCGTCTTTGTCGTGGCTGACGAGCATGTTCTTCGTCTGGCGGTAGTGGTTGAGCATCATCTTGTGGTTTTCTCGTCCGAATCCGCTCTTCTTATAGCCGCCAAACGCCGCGTGGGCCGGGTAGAGGTGGTAACAGTTCACCCAGACGCGGCCTGCCTTGATGGCGCGCGGCACGCGGTAGAGCTGGTGCGCGTCTCGCGTCCAGACGCCGGCGCCTAGGCCGTAGAGGGTCTCGTTGGAGATCTCAATGGCCTCCTCCTCGTCCTCGAAGGTGGTGAGGCTGGTAACCGGCCCGAAGATCTCCTCCTGGAAGACCCGCATCCGGTTGTGGCCGCGGAAAATGGTGGGCTCGATGTAGTAGCCCTTGTTGGCGGGCTCACCGTCGCCCCCGGCGGCCACGGCCACGCCACGGGGCTCAGCCACTTTGCCGCCGACGAGCACCTCGGCGCCCTCTTCGCGCCCGACCTCAAAGTAATTCTTGATCTTCTCGTACTGGTCGTTGGAGGCCTGCGCGCCGACCTGCGTTTCGGTGTCGAGGGGGTTGCCCACGGTGATGTCCTTGACGCGCTCGACGACCGCCTCGGTAAACTCTTCGGCGATCGACTCCTGCACGAGAATGCGCGACGGGCAGGTGCACACCTCGCCCTGATTGAGTGCAAACATGGCCGCGCCTTCCAGCGCCTTGTCCCAGTATTCGTCGTCGGCGTTCATGACGCTCTCGAAAAACACGTTCGGGCTCTTGCCGCCCAGCTCCATCGTCACACGCGTCAGGTTTTCGGAGGCGTACTGCATGACGAGGCGGCCGGTCGTGGTCTCGCCGGTAAAGGCGACCTTGGCGATGCGGTCCGACTGGGCGAGGGGCTTGCCCACTTCCGGGCCGTAGCCCTGAACGACGTTGAGGACGCCGGGGGGAAGCACATCCGCCTCGTCGAGGAGCTTCAGCCACTCGATGATGGAGACGGGGGTCTGCTCGGCGGGCTTCACGACTGTGCAGTTGCCGGCGGCAAGGGCCGGGGCAATTTTCCAGGCCGCCATCAAGAGCGGGAAGTTCCACGGGATAATCTGGCCCACCACGCCGAGCGGCTCGGGCACGTGCATCGCCACCGTGTCCTTGTCGAGTTCCGACATGGAGCCCTCCTCCGCCCGGATGACGCCGGCGAAGTACCGGAAGTGATCCACCACGAGGGGCAGGTCCGCGTTGAGCGTCTCGCGAATCGGCTTGCCGTTGTCGACAGTGTCGATGGTCGCCAGAAACTCGAGGTTCTCCTCCGTAATGTCGGCAATTTCGTTGAGAATGTTGGCCCGCTCGGCGGCGGAGGTCTGTCCCCAGTCCGCCGCGGCCTCGTGCGCGGCATCCAGGGCACGGTCCACATCCTTCTCGTTGGAGCGAGCCACCTGGCAGTAGGGCTCCCCGTCGATCGGGGAGGGGTTGTCGAAGTACTCGTCGTCGACGGGCGGGACGAAGTCGCCGCCGATGTAGTTGAGGTAGGTGTCCTGGAGGTCGGGGCGGTCGTAGATCATGGGATCAACGCGTCGTGAAGAAACGTTAATGATTTGCAGAAGTCCAAGCACGTAAGCGCTTCCGAAAAGCGCTTTCGATTTTGTCCGGGGTCGATGCCACGATCGTGTCAATCTCGCGGCCGGCGGGGAGCGCGCTCTACGCACCCACCTCCTTTCCCCATCGTGATGCCCGCCATGACTGACCTAACCGCCCTGCGCGATCCGCAGTCGCCGCGGGTGCTTGTCGAAAACCGGACGAGCGTGGGCGGCGACGACCTGCAGTTTTCCATTTACGACACCTACCAGCCGGCTCAGTCGGTGGCCCTGCACGCCTCAAGCGTGCTGTACTGTGGCATGGTGACGGGCCGGAAGCGGATTCATGTCGATGAGGACGAGGGCTTCGACTTTCTCCCGGGCGAGTCGCTGGTCGTTCCCCGGGGGCGGAGCATCGACATTGATTTCCCCGAGGCTTCGACCGGGGAGCCCACCACGTGCATCACGCTGGCGATCCGGCAAGAAAAGGTGCAGGAGGTCATCGACCGGATGAACGAGACGATGCCCCGGTCTCCGGCCTCGGGCGTCTGGTCGACGCAGGACCGGTGCGTCCACTTCCAGAATACGGAGGCGATCGAGTCGTTGCTGGAGACGCTCGTTCAGTTGTTTGCGGAGGACCATCCGTACCGGGATGCGCTCATCGACCTCAATGCCACGCAGCTGGTTCTTCGTCTCCTGCAGGCGGAGGCCCGCGAGGTGCTGCTCCGGGCGCCGGAGGAGCACGCGGCCTCCCACGGTATTGCGGCGGCCGTCCAGTACGCCCACGACCACCTCGACCGGCACATCACGGTCGACCAGCTGGCGGAGGTCGCCTGCATGAGCCGATCTACGTTCTACCGATATTTCCGGGACGAACTTGGCATGACGCCCCTCGCGTACCTGAATGAGAAGCGCATGGAGCGGGCGAAGGCCCGGCTGCGCGATGCGGAACGGACGGTGACGGAGGTTAGCTACGAGCTGGGGTTTCGCAGTGTGAGCCACTTCATTACGAAGTTTCGGGACGCGGTGGGGGTGACACCCAAGACGTTTCAGGAACGGGAGGGAGGCCAGGAACGGGAGGGAGGCGTCTGATTCCAGTTACGGGCAGCGGGCGGCGAGCCAGTCGCCGAGGTCCTGGAGCACCTCGTCTTTTTCGGGCTCGTTGAAGGTTTCGTGGTAGAGGCCGTCGTAGAGCTTAATGGTTTTGTCGGTGGAGGCAGCGCGTTCGTAGAGCCGTTTGCTCCAGTCGGGGCTCGTGAGTATGTCGGCTGTGCCGTGGAGGACGAGGAAGGGGGTTGTGACCGCATCGAGGCGGTGCTGCACGGATGTGCCGGCGCGCAGGAGCTCAGCGCCGGTCCGGGCGGGGAGGCGGCCGTGGTAATTCAAGGGGTCCGCCTCCGCCTCGGCCACGACCGCGAGATCGCGCGAGATGGCCCCCTCCGGCGACCGCACGGTCGGGAGCGTAGGCGCCACCCGCCCGATGATGTGGGACACGCGGCGGAGGAACGGGGCGAGGTCCGGATTGACCTCAATGGCGGGAGAGCTAAGGACCAGCCCGTGCACCTCCGGGTCCCGATCCAGAGCGTATTTCAGGGCGATGAGGCCCCCCATGCTGTGGCCGAAGAGAATGAGGGGGCGGTCCGGGCATTCGCCCCGAACGGATTCGACAAATTGGCCCAGGTCGTCGAGGTACTGCTCGAAGTAATCGACGTGCGCGCGCCGCCCCTCGGACTGGCCGTGGCCCCGAAGGTCGAACGCGTACGTGGCCCCCCCGATCTGGGCAACGGTGTCGGCGACATGAGAGTAGCGCCCGGAGTGGTCCCCATACCCATGGATCAGCACGAAGGCGGCCCGGGCGGGCCCCTCGGGCAACCAGCGTCGGGTAAAGAGGCGGAGGCCGTCGTGGGTCACAAGGAAGGGAGAAGACATCGTGGTCGGAAGGGCAGTGGGAGAGAAAGACGAATGAGCCGGTGCGGAGGGCGTGAAGAGACCGAAGGAGAGCGGACCGGGATCGGGGGCGGAGTGAAGGCCCCACCAATTCGGGGGTGGGTCGTTGAGGGGAACAATCCGCACGAATACGTTATTTCCGTCGCGGTCAGCGAATTGCTCGCTTGTGCACCCACCGATGCTTATCGTTCATCCCATTCAGCCGTATTACGGCCTCCGGGCCCTCCTCACGATTGGGGTGATGGTATTGGTGCGCGGTGCGGCGCGAGGGGCCTTGTCACGGGCCCGTCGTCAGTACGACGATCAAACCTCGAAGGTTGGAACGCGACCGCTCCTTCTCTCTCTCGTTCCGCCCCTCGATGACCCGCGGATGTTGCTTCCGCGGACCCGGTGGCTGGCGCGTATGCTCGCGGCGACTCGGCCCCTCACGCCGTAGCGGCCCGCCGCTGCTGGTTTGGTTGCCCCCTGGGGGGCGGGGCTAGCGAATCCCCTGATGTGCAGGTGGAATATGGCGGATGGCCGTGGGGAGACGGTACGGTGCGGAGGGACTGATCTCAGTATATGAATCGAGCGAGCAACGACTGATGCAAGGAAACGGCTTTCGGATTGCTCTGACAGTATTTTTCGTCGGGCTGTGTGGGTACTACCTCTACCCCTCGGTGCAGAATTTGTATGTCTCCTACCAGATGGGGCAGATGGAGGAGGCCGAGCGGGTGGAGTACCAGGAGAACAACCGGCAGCGGCTTGAGCGAATCAGGGAAAACTCCCTGAACCTGGGCCTCGACCTGCAGGGGGGCATGCACGTGACCCTGGAGGTGCAGGTGGCGTCCCTCTTGGATCAGCTGGCGAGAAACAAGGATGAATCGTTCAACAACATCCTTCGCACGGCCCGACAGCAGGCACAGGAGGCGGACGTGACGGTGCTGAATGCCTTCCTCCAGGAGTTTGAGGCGCAGAACCCGGATGGGCGGCTGTCGCGCTACTTCCGGAGCGAGTCGGACAACATTACCCGACGCTCGGACAACTCGGCGGTCGAGGAGTACCTGCAGGCGCAGGTGGACGACGCGGTTCAGCGCGCCATGGAGATCGTTCGGAATCGAGTGGACCGGTACGGGGTCACCGAGCCGTCCATTCAGGCGAAAGGCGATCAGCGAATTGCGGTGGAGCTTCCCGGCGTGGAGGACCCTTCGCGCGTGCGCAACCTTCTGGAAAGCGCATCGCAGCTCACCTTCCACCTGACGGGGGATCCGCAGCAGCTACAGGGGGCGATGCAGCGGATCATTGAGTACTACGAGCCGAGCGCCGAGGACTCGGCCCAGATTGCGGCCGCCGACACGGCGGCGGGAGAGGCCGCGGGCGAGGAGATGCCACAGCCCGCCGATACGTCCGACGCGCAGATGGCGGAAGCGGATACCGGAGAGACCGAGGACGGAACGGCCATTGCGACGGATGAGCAGGGGGGCGAACAGGGCACGTCCCTTACGGGCCCCGGAGAGGACGCGAGCCAAGCCGGCCCCCAGAATCCCCTTCTCGCCGCAATGCAGCCGCTGCCCCGGCAGCAGGCCCCGATCGCCGGGCGCGTTTTTGCAAGCGACACTTCGACCGTCCGGGAGCTTCTCTCCCGCCCCGAGGTGCAGGATCTGCTCCCGTCCGGGGTGCAATTGATGTGGGGCGCCAATCCGGTCGTGACGACCGAGGATGGCCGCGAGGCGTTCAACCTGTTCGCCGTTCGGGCCGAGCCGGAAATGACGGGCGACGTGGTGACAGATGCCAGCGTGCAGTTCCGGCAGCAGACGAATGCCCCAATGGTGTCGATCACGATGAACTCGACCGGGGCGCGTCAGTGGGCGCGGATTACCGGGGCCAACGTCGGAGAACCGGTCACCATTGTTCTTGACGGCATCGTCTACTCCTACGCCAACATTCAGGAGCGCATCCCAGGTGGGCGGACCCAGATCGAGGGTCTTGAAAGCCGGCAGGAGGCCTCCGACATCGTGACGGTCTTGAAGTCGGGGGCACTCCCCGCGCCAGTCAACATCGTAGAGGAGCGGACCGTGGGGCCGACCCTGGGAGAAGAGTCCGTCCGGGCCGGCTTTATCTCGGTGGTCGTCGGGCTTCTGCTCGTCGTGCTCTTCATGATCATGTACTACCGCACGGCGGGGGTGGTGGCGGACATCGCCCTGTTGCTCAATGTGATTCTGATTCTCGGCATTCTAGCCGGGTTCAACGCCACCCTGACCCTGCCAGGGATTGCCGGCATTGTGCTCACCATCGGTATGGCCGTAGATGCGAACGTGCTCATCTACGACCGCGTGCGTGAAGAGCAGGCCACGGGCAAGACGCTTCGGGCGGCCATCGACGCAGGGTACGAGCAGTCCCTGAGCGCCATCCTCGACGCCAATATTACGACCTTCTTCATGGGAGTCATTCTGTACTCCTTCGGCGTCGGGCCCGTGCAGGGGTTTGCGGTTACCCTTATGGCGGGGATCCTCTCTTCGCTCTTTACGGCCATCATCGTCACCCGCCTCATCTTCGACTACATGGTCGAGGAGCGAAGCATGGAAGTGAGCTACGGGTAGTACTGTGCTCCCCTGCGCCTCTACGGCGCGCATCGTGATGCGATTTCACCGAACGACGGACTGTTATGCGCCTTTTCGAGAACGCTGACTACACGCTCATTCCGAATCGCCGGATCGGGTACATTATTTCCGGGATTCTGCTGACCCTCAGTATTGCGTCGCTGCTCGTCCGGGGCCTCTCGCTCGGCATTGACTTTCGGGGCGGGATGGAATTTGTGGTGGGCAATACGCAGGACGTCTCCACGGTCGAGTTGCGGTCGGCCCTCACGGAGCCGCTGGGGGGACAGCCCGAAGTGAAGCGCTACGGCGACACGGGGGTTCTGATTCGGGCCTCCGCCGCGGGGGACATTAACGAGGTGCAGCAGCGCATCTTGTCGACCATGAAGCAGGAGTTTCCGGAGGCCGAGCCGCGAATTGAGAAGACGAACATCGTGGGCCCTCGCTTTGCCGAAGACCTAAAACAGGGGGCGATTTATGCGGTGTTCGGGGCCCTTGCGGTCATTTTCCTCTACATCCTGGTCCGATTTGAATGGCGATACAGCATGGGGGCGGTGGCCGCGCTTATCCACGACGTCACGATTACCCTGGGCATCTTTTCCCTGCTGGCGGGGGTGGTGCCCTTTTCCCTCCAGATTGACCAAAGCATCATTGCGGCGTTCCTCACCATTGTGGGATATTCCCTCAATGACACGGTGGTTGTGTTCGACCGGGTGCGCGAGTATGTCAATCTGCTCAAAACGGAGAACTTCCCCGATGTTGTTAATCGCTCGATCAACGCCACGCTCAGCCGTACGGTGGTGACGTCCGTCACGACGCTGATTGTCGTTACAATTCTCTTTTTCTTCGGGGGCGAGGTGCTCCGCGGATTCTCCTTTGCCCTGATCATCGGGGTCGTCATCGGAACCTACTCGTCGGTCTTTGTCGCGTCGCCGACGATTGTGGAGCTCGATCGCCGGCTCGATACGGCCACCACGTAAGGGAGCGGAAAGTGAGGGGCCTGCCGGATGCGTTCGGAGGGCGCGGGTCCATCCGGCGCCGGTAGGGGCCCCGTGGCAACCGTTCTACATCTTTTTCTATCAAGATTACGCCGAGTGTTATGCCGGTATCAATCGTCATTGGAAGCCAGTGGGGCGATGAGGGAAAGGGGAAGATTACCGACCTCCTCAGCCCCGACGTCGACATTGTTGCCCGATACCAGGGCGGGGCGAATGCGGGGCACACCATTGCGTGGGAGGACGAGTCCGGGGCCGAGGAGGAGTTTGTGCTTCACCTCGTGCCCAGCGGCATCTTCCACGACAACGTGACCTGTGTGATTGGGAACGGGGTGGTGCTGGACCCGAAAGCCGTATTGGAGGAGATCGAAAAGATTCAGGCCCTCGGGGTGGATGTGGAGAATCGGCTGAAGATTTCCCACAACGCCCACCTCATCATGCCCTACCACAAGGCCGTCGAGGCGGCGCAGGAGCAGGAGCGCGCCTCCGCCAACGACGACGATGAGATTGGGACGACGGGGCGGGGCATCGGGCCGGCCTACACCGACAAGTTTGCCCGGACGGGCATTCGGGTTGTGGATCTGCTCGACCGGGACGTGTTGCGGCAGAAGCTCCGCCGGTCGATTGAGGAGAAGAACGCCATCCTCCGTGATGTCTACGACGCGGAGGCGCTGGACGTGGACCGCATCGTGGAGGAGTACGTGGAGTTCGACCAGAAAATTGATTCGTACGTCACGGACACCTCCAAGTACCTCTGCCGGGCGCTCGACCGTGACAAGCGCGTGCTGGCCGAGGGCGCGCAGGGGTCGCTCCTGGATGTCGACTTCGGCAGCTATCCGTTTGTGACCTCCAGCCATCCCACGGCGGGCGGGTGCTGCACGGGGCTGGGGGTGCCGCCCACCGAGGTGGAGCGGGTGCTCGGCATTGCAAAGGCGTACTGTACCCGCGTGGGGAACGGGCCCTTCCCGACCGAACTCGACAATGAGGCCGGGGAGGAGCTTCGCCAGAAGGGGGGCGAGTTTGGGGCCACGACGGGGCGTCCCCGTCGCTGCGGATGGCTCGACCTCGTGGCGCTCCGCTACACGAGCATGATCAATGGGTTTAACGAGCTTGCCGTCACCAAGCTGGACGTTCTGTCCGGCATGGACGAGTTGAAGGTTTGCACGCAGTACCGGTACGACGGCAAGACGACCCGCCGCTTTCCGAGCGAAGCGCAGACCCTGGAACGGGTGGAGCCGCTCTACGAAACGCTCGATGGGTGGGACGAAGACATTTCAGGGGTCCGACACTTCGCCGACCTCCCCACCGAGGCTCAGGATTACCTCCGCTTCATCGCCGAATACATCGGGGTAGAGATTGGGCTTCTCTCGAACGGACCGCGGCGGGGACAGATTATTAAGGATGTGGCGCCGGCCGCTACGGCCTAGGGCCGGGACGTCGATCCGGACCGGATCGGAACGCCCGGATGGCCCGGTCGGTGGAGGGGGAACGACGCCATCCCCTTCTGAACTGCGCAGTGTCCCCATGCAAGCGTATCGCTGGTCCGTTCGTCTGAAGCTCGGGCTCATCGTCTTCGCGGTGGGCATCGCCCTGGCCTCTTTGCTCTACACCCAGCGGCTCGTCGACCGCCTGCGCGAGCGGGAGCAGCGCGTAATCGAACTGTGGGCCGACGCGCAAGCCGAGGTCGTGCAGGCCCAGCGCCAAACGTCGAATCCGCATCGGGCGGACCTGCAGCGGCTGGACACCTATCTGCAGTCGGTGGAGCAGGCGCCCATGTCGCCCGCCCTGCCTCCTGAGCAGGTGCAACGCTACCGGGAGGCTGTCGACTGGGCACAGACGATGCCGCCTACCGGGGCCCTCAACTTTATCCTGGACGAGATCCTGGAACCGAATCCGTTTGGGGTCCCCGCGATCATTATGGATTCGACCCGGACCGAGCCCCTCTTTTGGCGGAATGTGGAGGTCTCGGAGTCGCTGGGGGGGTTGTCGTCCGCCGACTCCGCCGAGGCCGTCAAGCGCCTGCGCGAACGGCAGAGCGAAATGGCGTCCACCTTCGAGCCCATCCCGATCCAGATTGCCCTTCCGGGGCGGTCCGAGCAGCTTACGCAATACGTCTACTACGACGAGTCGGCCCTCGTGACGGAGCTGCGGATCTATCCGTGGGTTCAGCTGCTCTTTGTGGGCCTGTTCGTGGTGGTTGGGTACCTCGGCTTCTCGTACGTGCGGCGGAGCGAGCAGAGCAACTTGTGGATGGGGATGGCCCGAGAGGCGGCGCATCAGCTGGGCACGCCCCTTTCGAGCCTCATGGGCTGGGTGCAGATGCTGCGGTCCGCCGACGGGGAGGCGGCGCAACAAGAAGAGATTATCGACGAGATTGAGAACGACGTGGAGCGGCTTCAGCGCGTGGCCGACCGCTTTTCCGACATCGGGTCGCAGCCCAAGCGGGAGCGGCAGGACCTCGCCCCAATCGTGGAGGAGACGGTCGAGTACATTCGCCGGCGCATTCCCCAGCGGGGGCAGGACATTTCGCTGACGGTGGAGCTGGATCGACCGATGGAGGCGTCGGTCAACGAAGAGCTATTCGCATGGGTGTTGGAGAACCTCCTCAAGAATGCCCTCGACGCGATTGAGGACGACGTGGGACGAATCAGCGTGAGGGGCGGACGGACCGACAATGGAGCCTACGTGACGGTGGAAGACACCGGGGCGGGCATTGAGCGCAGCCAGCGGAAGAACGTGTTTCGGCCGGGCTATAGCACGAAAACCCGCGGGTGGGGACTGGGACTCAGCCTTGCGCGCCGGGTGGTGGAGACGTACCACAACGGGGCGTTGGAACTCGTGGAGACCTCGGTTGGGGAGGGCGCCACGTTTCGGATCGACCTACCGGACTGAGTCCGCCTGGGGGACGAGGCGGCTCCTCAGCGCGTCGGGGGCGAGATGGGGGGCGACAGCGACCAGAATGTCGGCGCGATGGCGCCACAACACCACGGCCTGTCCGTCCGACGTGCGGGGGATGGGCGCCTCGTTCTCGGCGAGGTCGTCTCGCAGGGAGGCGTCCAACTGAACCTGGTCTCCGAGCTGGTCGACGACGGCATAGCTGAACGCCAAAACCGTGATGGATTCCGTCCCGTCGTCCTCGGCGAATACGAACGCCGGAACGCCGGACTCTCCCACCCGAAGGACCCCAACCCCCTGGAGGGTCGCACCGGTCACGGAGGGGGTAGCGATTCGTCGCTGCCAGGTGGTACGGATAAACGCCTGCGCCGCGGCGGGATCGGCGGTCTCGTACGTCGGCCGAAGGGTGTCGGCCGCGCGTGCGGAGAGGGAGGGAAGGTCGGGGGCGGTGGAAGAAGGCGGGGACGACGGTTGAAGGCGCGACACCCCGTACGCAATCCCGATGGCAACCACGAGCAGGAGCACGCCGCCGAATACGCGTCGCCGGGTCCCCCCCGCGGTGTCGGCCGGGTCGTTCGCTCCCGATGGGGTGCCTTCTTCCTCCGGGGAGGTGGACGGCGATGCCGCGGTCGGGGCCGTATCGACCTGCTCCTCGGCCCGCTCCTCAATGGCGTTCAGCACGGAGCGGAGCGAGGCGGGCGGAGACTGAAAGCGGGCGGTGAGGTCCTCGCGGAGGGCAGACCGAAGGAGCTCCTGAGACATCGTCTCCTCGACCAGGGCGCGCTCGGGGCCGTGGAGGCTGTTTCGGAGGCGGTCCTGGAGGGCGGACCAGGCCTGCGATCGAGTGTCGGCGGCCGCGTCCGGCGGGGTGTTCAGGGCCTGCGCCAGCGTGTCGATGGGGGCGTCGAGCACGTCGAGGGTGAGGACGAGCCGCTCTTCTTCGGAGCCGGCGGCAAAGGCCACGGGCAGGACGCGGGCCACGGTGCGCTCGGCCACGTCCCGTCGGAGCGTGTGGGCGTGTTGCCGGGGGTGGGAGTGCGCCGGGTCGGGGGCTTGCGCTCGGGTATCGACCAGGAGCCGGAGGAGCCATCCCTGGGTGTCCTCGGGGCGGGCGTCGGGGGGCGTCTCGGCGGCGCGCTCGTAGGCGTGTCGGAGCAGGGTGTCCGCCGCGTCGGGCCCGGCCAGCACGCAGGCCAGCGGATAGAGCGTGTCGAGATGGCGGGTGAGCGAGGCGTCGTCGGACGGCATGGGGAAAAGAAACCAGGGGGGACGAAACAGGACGGGCTACGACGCCTCGTCGAAGGCGAGTTTTACGGAGTCGCCCTTCTGGATGTCGAGGAGCTGGGCGGCACTCCCGCCATTGACGGCGATCTCAAGGAAGCCCGTGCTGCCAACCAGCAGGAGCGGGTCGCCCTCCGGCACGGTTCCGTACGTTGGGCCAATCTGCTCAATGACGCGGCTGCCGGCGTAGCCTTTCACCGCGGGGAGAGAGTCCAAGAGGTCGCTGTTGGGCGCTCGGTCTAGCGTATCGTTCAGGTGCGACCGCCGGATGTTGGTGATGCAGTTTCCGAAGTGATCGACGTGCACCACCCATCCCTGTACGGTGCCCTCGGTCACGCTCGGGCGGGCCCAGCGGAGGGGCTCCAGCGTGTCGACGGGGGAGCCCAGGGCGTCGAGCGGCGCCCCGCTGGCGAGATGAGCCGCGGCGGGCGCAAAAATGTCGCGACCGTGGAAGGTTGTGCTGGGAGACGAACTGCGCCAGCGGTCGGGGTTGTCGAGCTCAACGACCGCGTCGGGGGATGGGTCGTCGAGGACGAGGGGAAACAGCCCGTTGTCGGCCCCCACGAACCACTGATTCTCGTGCCGGAGGGCAACCGCGCGGCGATCAGTGCCTACGCCGGGGTCGACCACCACGAGGTGCACCGCCCCGTCGGGAAAGTACGGAACCGTGGCCCGCAGCACGAAGGCCGCCTCCATCACGTCCTGGGGGCTGATGTGGTGCGTCACGTCAACCAGGCGCGCATCGGGGCAAATTGACAGCATGGTCCCCTTCATGGCGGGGACATAGGCGTCTTGCGTGCCGAAGTCGGTGGTGAGGGTAACGAGGGACGAGCCCGTGGGCATGGCGGGGGAAAGGCGTGAGACGAAAACTGCTGATCCCCAACGTACAAACCCGCGGGGACGATTCATAGGGACCGCCGGATGGTGGAAACAACCGGACGGGGCAGGTAAGTTGACTCGACAGAAGGGTCCCGATCTTCGTTTGTTTCTACCGAGTCCGCCGTCGGTCATGTCGTCTTCCCACTCAGCCTCCTGTTCGAACGACGGCCCCCGTGCCGCCCCGAACACGGAGGGCCGGCGGGCGGTGGTGGATGAATTCGTGTCCTTCTGGGGAGAGATGGCCTCCAGCTGGGGCATCAACCGAACCATGGCGCGGATTCACGCCCTGCTCTACTGTGTGGAGGAACCCCTCCACACCGACCAGATTATGGACCGGCTGCAGATCAGCCGCGGAAGTGCCAACATGAACCTGCGAGCCCTTGTCGACTGGCGCCTGGCGGAAAAGATGTCGGTCGCGGGCTCCCGGAAGGACCATTACACCGCCGAGAAGGACGTGTGGCACATCATGGCTCGGATTGTGGAGGAGCGCGAGCGTCGCGAGCTGCGGCCGGTGCGGCGGCACCTTCGGGACTGTGTGGACGAGTTGGATCCCGCAGATGCCGACGCGATCTCCGATGCGGATCGTGCGCTGCACGATCGGCTCCAGAATTTGGTCGAGCTGATGGAGGTCGTGGAGGACGTGTCGGAGGCCTTGCTGCCCCTGCTCAAAAACCGAGAGTCCGACCTCATCAAACGCCTGGTCGCGTTCATACAGTCGCTCGACGGGCCCGCCCTGGGCGGCGCGTCGTCGCCGGACTCGTCGACCTCATAGTACTCCGGGTTATGACCACGACGAACGACATCGGCGACCGAGGGGAGGCCCTCGCCGCGGCGTTTTTGCGGGAGGAAGGCTATCAGATCCTCGATCGAAACTACCGGCACGGCCGGAACGAGGTGGACCTCGTGTGCGCGGACCCGAGAGAGGGGGGGGAGATCGTATTTGTGGAGGTGAAGGCCCGAACCGGCGAGGGGTTCGGCCCACCTGAAGCATCCGTGACGGCTGAAAAGCAGGCGACCCTCGTTGAGGTGGCGCAGGCGTATTTGCATAAACACGGGCAGGAAGGGGCCCCGGCCCGCTTCGATGTGATCGGCATTCTTCTGGGCGGCGACGCGCCCGAAATCTCCCACTACGAGAACGCGTTTCTAGGCCGATAGGGGAGCCGACCCGGGGCCCCTGCCCCCCTACCGGCCCGCCGGGACGCCGGCGCGGCGCGCTAGCGGGCGTTTTTGATTGCCTCGACGGTGGAAGGGTCTTCGAGGCTGGAAGTGTCCCCGAGGTCCTCGCCCAGGTAAGCGGATCGGATGAGGCGCCGCATCACCTTGGCGTTGCGGGTCTTGGGGAGGGCCTCGGTGAAGAGAATTTCGCGGGGCTTCAGCGGTTTGCCCATCTCGTCGACCACCACCTGCAGGAGGGCCTCCCGGAGGGCGTCCTGCTCGTCGTAGTCGGGCTCCAGCACCACAAAGGCCACCACCTCCTGTCCTTTCACCTCGTGGGGCACGCCGATGGCGGCGCTCTCGGCCACGGCCTCGTGCGCGTTCAGCAGCGCCTCAATCTCGGCGGGGCCCAGGCGCTTGCCCGCAACGTTGATGGTGTCGTCCGAGCGGCCCAGGATGTACCAGAGGCCATCCGCGTCAATGGCGGCAAAGTCGCCGTGCACCCAGGTGTCCGGCAACTGGTTCCAGTAGGCATCGAGGTAGCGGTCGTCGCCGTTCCAGAACCCGCGCGTCATGCCAATCCACGGCGTGCGAAGCACGAGCTCGCCCACTTCCTCCCGGACCGGGGTGCCGTCCGCGTCCACCACGTCGGCGTCCATGCCGGGGACGGGGCCGGAGAAGGCCGCCGGCTTGAGCGGTTCGAGGAAGTTGCCGCAGAGGATGCCTCCGGAGATTTCGGTGCCGCCGGAGTAGTTGAGGATCGGCTTTTCGCCGTCGAGCACTGTGTTGAAGCACCAGGTCCAGGACTCCGGGTCCCACGGACTGCCGGTGGAGCCGATGGCGCGGAGGGAGGACCGGTCGGCAGCCTCGACGGGGGCGTCGCCGTGGGTTTTGAGGGCGCGGATGAGCGTGGGAGAGACCCCAAGGTGGGTGACGTCGTGGTCGTCCACCATCCGCCAGAGGCGGCCGGGATCGGGGTGGTCGGGGGCGCCGTCGTAGAGCACCATGGTGGCGCCCACGGTGAGGGTGCCGAACACCAGCCACGGGCCCATCATCCAGCCCATGTCGCTCATCCAGTACATCGTCTCGCCGGGCTTCAGGTCCATGGGGTGGTACATGTCCTGCGCCCCCTTGATGGGGAAGCCGCAGTGGGTATGGACGGTGCCTTTCGGGGGCCCCGTCGTGCCACTGGTGTAGATGATCATCACGACGTCCTCGGCGCCGGTCCGGGCGGTGCGGGCCTCCGTGTCGTGCCCCGACACGAAGTCGTCCCAGAACACGTCGCGTCCTGTCGTCATCGGCGGGTTGTCGCGCCCGAGGTGCCGGCGTACAATCACGTGTTCGACCGATGGGCACTGGGCAACAGCCTCGTCGGCCGTCTCTTTCATGTGGATGGGACGCTCGCGGCGGGCAAAGCCGTCGGCGGTGAAGAGGGCCCTGGCGTTGGCGCCCTGGAGGCGGGTGACGAGGGCCCCCACGCCGTAGCCGCTGAAGAGGGGAAGGAGGACGCCGCCGATTTTGGCAATGGCGAGGAAGGCGACGACGATCTCCGGCGTCATCGGCATGTAGAGGCCGATGCGGTCGCCCGCCCCCAGGCCGCGGGCGCGGAGCGCATTTGCGCATCGGCAGACGCGCCGGTGCAGCTCGCCGTAGGTGTACGTGTTTGTGGTGCCGTCCTCGCCCTCCCAGCGAAGGGCCGTGCGGTCCTCTACCGGGGTGTCTTGCCACTTGTCCAGCAGGTTATGGACAATATTCATCCGGCCGCCCACGCACCAGGTGGGGTGCTGAATGCCGTCGGAGAGATCCACGACCTGGTCGTAGTCCTCGTAGAACTCAATGTCGAGGTCGTGAAGTACGGCGTCCCAGAACCACCCGACATCGTCCGCGGCGCGGCGACGGAGCGCGTTCAGGTTCGAAATGTCGTGCGCATCCATGAAGGCGCGCAGGTTGGAGTCGGCAACCACCTCGGGGTCGGGGGTCCAGACGACCTCCTGGTGAAACGGAAATGCGTCCGACGGTTTGGAAGCGGTTTCAGGCATAGAGGGAACGGCCGATGTGGGAAGACGGTGGAGAAGAGGGCGGTCCGGGACGCGGGCCGCAATATCGAATCGCCTATGCATGCATAATAACCGAGTGCGCCCGATAGAGGCAAGCATCCGTTTGTCCGATGCCCGAACGGGAAGTGATCGCAAAAGAGTGTCCATAACGCAACCTTCCCGTAGAGCAGGACACAATTACTGCGTGCGAGTGTATGTAGGGTGCATCTGTTGAAAACGGGCCAACTTTGCGCCGATTGCTGGCGGCGGAGGCGCGCCCGCAGTGTGCACTTTTCCATTAAGCAATTAAGCAACGTGGCTAACCGAGACTCTGACAACGAGACGAAGGAGGGCGGCTCCGGACTTCCCGGCGGGCCCAGCGCAGGAGGGGGGCGTGGGCGGCTCATTATCTGGGTCATTGCCGGGACGCTCCTGGCACTGTGGGCGTACAGCTACTGGGGAATGGGGGCGTCTGGCGGCGACCAGATTAGCTATAGTGAATTCCGCTCCCAGGTCCAGAACGAAAATGTGGAACGGGTGGTCGTCCAGGGCGACCGTGTGCGGGGAGAGTTGAAGTCGACCGCCTCGCGCACCCAGGACGGGAGCACGGTGGAGTACACCAACTTCGTGACCTACATCCCGTCCTTCGGGGACGACCAGCTCATGCAGCGACTGGAGTCCTCGAGCGTGGAGGTGGTGACGGAGCCCGAAAGCACCTTCCCCTGGGGGCTCGTCATCATGGGCCTACTGCCGGTGCTCCTGCTCTTTGGGGTGGGCTATATTTTCCTCCGCCGGATGCAGGCGCAGGGACAGGGCCTCTTCTCGGTCCGCAAAAGCAAGGCGAAACTCTTCGACAAGGACGAGGAAGAGACCACGTTCGACGACGTGGCCGGGGCGGACAGTGCAAAGGAGGAGCTCCGCGAGATCATCAAGTTCCTGAAGAGCCCCGAGCGGTTTGAGCGGCTGGGAGGAAAGGTGCCGAAGGGCGTTCTTCTTGTCGGGCCGCCGGGGACGGGAAAGACCCTGCTGGCCCGTGCGGTCGCCGGGGAGGCCGATGTCCCGTTCTTCAGCGTCTCGGGGTCCGACTTCATGGAGATGTTTGTCGGCGTGGGGGCCTCCCGCGTCCGCGACATGTTCAGCGAGGCTAAGGAAACGTCGCCGGCCATCATCTTTATCGACGAGCTCGACTCCATCGGTCGGCAGCGAGGGGCCGGGCTTGGCGGTGGCCACGACGAACGGGAGCAAACCTTGAACCAGCTTCTGTCGGAACTCGACGGCTTTGAGGCGAACGAAGGGGTGGTGGTGATGGCGGCTACCAACCGCCCGGACATCCTCGACTCGGCCCTCACACGCCCGGGCCGCTTCGACCGTCAGATCACCGTCGACCTGCCCACGAAGAAGGCCCGAGCCGAAATTCTCCGCATTCACGCCCGCAACAAGCCCCTCAGCGACGAGATTGACCTGGAGGAAATCGCGCGGAGCACGCCGGGGTTCAGCGGGGCCGATCTCGAAAACCTTCTGAACGAAGCGGCCCTCCTGGCGGGGCGCTACGGGCACGAGGAGATCGCAAACTCTGACATCGAGGAGGCCCGTGACAAGGTGATTATGGGCCTGAAGCGCGACGGGATGGCCCTCGACGACGAGGAGAAGAAGCTCCTGGCGTACCACGAGGCGGGACACGCGATCGTGGCGGCCATGCTTCCCCACGCCGACCCCGTACACAAAGTCACCATCGTACCGCGGGGCCAGGCGATGGGCGTGACTCAGCAACTCCCCGAGAAGGACAAATACCTGTATCGGCTCGATTATCTCCTCGACCGCCTCGCCGTCATCATGGGCGGGCGTGCCGCCGAGGAGATTATCTTCGACACCGCCACCAGCGGGGCCGAAAACGACCTGAAGCAGGTGCGCAAGATGGCACGCAAGATGGTGCTCGATTGGGGGATGGGGGAAAACTTTAAGCACATCTCCCTCGGGGGCGACCAGGGCAGCGTCTTCCTGGGCGAGGAGCTGGCCAAGGGCAAAGACTACAGCGACGAGACCGCCCGGGAGGTTGACCAGGAGATTCGCCGCATTACCGAGAATGCGTTCCAGCGCGCCGTGGAGACGCTCACCGAAAACCGGGAGGCCTTCGACAAGCTCGCGGAGCTTCTGGTGGAGCGCGAGGAAGTCCCGGGCGACGATGTGCTCCGCTTGGTCAACGGCAAGGCCGAGGCCCTCAGCGAAGCGCCCTCCACAAATGGAAGCGCGGAAGCGGACGGCCGCACGGAGGAGGAGGTTCCCCCCGAGGAGCCGACGGAAACGCACGAGGCGGACGATGGCGTTTCGCCGGGTGAGTCCGGCCCCGCCGAGGCGGAAGAAAAACCCACGCAGTGACGCCCTCGGCCACTGCGCCTTTTAGACACCACCGGGCCCGTCCGGTTTGATCTCGGACGGGCCCGTTCTGGTTCTAGACGGGGGAGCACCGGCGTGAGCCTCGAGCGAATGAGTACCAGCTCGCGCCGACCGGACACTACAGGTTGCCACGGCGGTCCTGCTCTCGCTCGATCGCTTCGAAGAGGGCTTTGAAGTTGCCGGCCCCAAACGACCGTGCGCCCTCTCGCTGAATAATTTCGTAGAAGACCGTGGGCCGGTCCTGTACCGGCTGGGTAAAGATCTGGAGCAGGTAGCCCTCCGGGTCCCGGTCGACGAGGATGCTCAGCTCCTCGAGCTCGTCAATCGGCTCGTCAATGGAGCCGACCCGATCGGCAAGCACGTCACGGTCGTAGTACGTGTCCGGAATTTCGAGGAACTCGACGCCCCGCCGTCGCAGCTCGCGCACCGTCGAGATAATGTCGTCGGTGGCGAGGGCAACGTGTTGCACCCCGGGGCCGCGGTAGAATTCGAGGTACTCCTCAATCTGGCTTTTCTTCTTCCCCTCGGCCGGCTCGTTAATCGGGAATTTGATGACTTCATTCCCGTTGGCCATCACCTTCGACATGAGGGCCGAGTACTCGGTTGAGATGTCCTGCTCCGTGAAGTGGAGCATGTTGTAGAAGCCCATCGTTTGGGCGTAGTAGTCCACGTACCGGTCCATGTCCCCCTCGTAGACGTTGCCGACGCAGTGGTCGACGAACTGCAGGCCCGTGGGAGAAGGGGCGTTCCAGTGCTCGTTCGTCCACGGCTCGAATTCGGGGAAGAAGAGGCCGTCGTAATCGGTCCGCTCGACGAAGGTGTGAATGGTGTCGCCGTACGTCGAAATGGCGGCGGTGACGATGCGTCCGTGGTCGTCTTCGTGGACGGTCGGCTCGTGGACGGGGTCGGCGCCGCGCTCCGTAGTGGCCTCAAAGGACTGCCGGGCGTCATCAACCGTCAGCGCAATGTCCCGAACGCCGTCCCCGTGGAGCTGCACGTGGTTGCTAATGGAGTGGTCGGGACCGAGGGCAGACGTCAGCACGATGCGAATGTCGTTTTGCTCCAGCAGGTAGCTAACCTGCTCTTTCGACCCCGTCTCCGGCCCCCGGTATCCACGAATCTGAAATCCGAACAGGTGCGCGTAGTACTGGGCAGCCTGCTTGGCATTGCCGACGTAAAACTCAACGTAGTCGGTGCCATTGATCGGCAGGAAGTCCTCGGCCGTTTCGATGTCGGGGCGTGGGGCTGTGGGCGTCGGGGTCATGACAAGAGGGGAGGCTGTGTCGAGAGAGTGTTCAGAAAAGCGCTTCCAACCCGGAGGCGGGGGAGAAAGGGTTTCTCCATAGTTCACAAAACTGTACACCGTCTCTCGGGGTGCGTTCCTACTCGTTCGGGGCGTCGGTCGACTGTGAGGGGGAGGGGCCGCCGGCGGTTCGGAGCCGCGTGGAGTCGGGCAGGAGTCGGAAGCGAACGGGGAGCTTTGTCGGCATCGAGACCGGAAGCCCGTTCTGGGTGGCGGGCCGAAACCGCACGCTGCGCAGGGCGCGGACGGCGGCTGTGTCGAGCAGGGGGTGCAGGGAGCGACTGACGCGGATGTCCCTGGGTCTTCCGTTCGAGGTGACCGTGAACCGTAGCATCAGGCGGCCCTGAATCCCTTTTTTGCGGGCGGGCTCCGGGTAGCGAATCCGCATGTAGTAGGACTGGATGCCACCAATGAGCTCGGCGGCGCTCGTCTCGGTAATCGTGGTGATGGACTCCAGATTGGGGCGGGCCCGCGGCGAGCGTGTATCCTCTTGGGGGGCGCCCGCTGGAGCCGGAGACGGAGAGGTCGAGGGAGACGCCTGTCGGGTTTGGGGCGGGGCCTCCTCGCGGACCTGAGCGCCGTTCGCGGGACCCGTCTCATCAGCTCCCGGTTCGTCGTCCGATAGTTCCTGCACCTGGGACAGCTGGATCCGGTCCGGGTTTGTGTGGAGGAGCCAGGGGGGAACCGGCGGCGACGAGACGGAGAGGTTGACCAGCAACACCAGGACGCCCAAGCTGAGTGCGTAGCTCAGGAGCAGGCGGGTTGTATAGCTCCGCAGATCCAGGACCGTCCGGCGGCGACGAGGGGCGGAGGGTCGCATAGCGGGCTGCGGTGATGCGAAGCGGTTCCACTGCCTCTCTGTTACGCGAACAAATGATGAAAGTGCCGCGCCGACCCCTCGTTATGGTTGGCGGATATTTCGCACCGTTCGGTGGGGACCGGGCGGTGTTGAGAGTCCGTGTGTCGGCCCCTACCTTCTAGCGTGAACAATTTTTCCGATCCACGTCCTGGTCTGATGCGAACGGCGCTTTTCCTCTTTACCGTCGCGTGCCTTCTTTTGTCTGGTCCGGTGCACGCACAGGAACAGCCTCACGTCTTCCGCAACGCTACGGTCTATCCGATTGCAGACGAGCCGATTGAGGATGGGGTGCTGGTCGTGCAGGAGGGCGAGATTCAGGCCGTGGGGGCGGCGGGAGAGGTGGACGTGCCGGCCGGGGCCCAGTCGCACGATCTATCCGGACAGGTCGTGATGCCGGGACTCGTTGACACCCACTCTCACATTGGGCAGGTCAGCGGGGGAGACGGATCCGCGGCGTTGCACCCGGGCGTGCGCACCATCGATGGAATCAACGTGATGCACTCCTCGCTCGATCGGGCCCGGGCCGGGGGCATCACCACCGTGCAAGTCCTCTCCGGCTCCGGCCACCTGCTGAGCGGCCAGACGACGTACCTCAAGCTGCGGGACGGCACCACGGTCGCGGATCTGAATGCGTGCGACGATCGGAGCATCGAGGACTGTGGGGGCATGAAGATGGCCAACGGAACGAACCCGCAGCGAGACAGCGGCCCCTTCCCGGGCACCCGGGCACGCTCCGCGGCCATGGCGCGCCAGCTGTTCGTCGAGGCGCAGGCCTACAAGCGCAAAAAAGAACAGGCGGACAGCCCCGAGGACATGCCGGAGCGCGACCTTCAGATGGAAGGCCTGGTGGACGTGCTGGAGGGGGACCGAATCGTGCACTTCCACACCCACCGCCACGACGACATCCTCACGGCAATCCGGTTGAGCGAAGAGTTTGACTTCCGGCTCGTGCTCCATCACGTGAGTGAGGGCTGGAAGGTCCCCGAGGAGATTGCCGAATCGGGCGCGCAGGCCTCCATCATTGTCCTCGACTCGCCCGGCGGAAAGCCCGAGGCCGACGAACTGGTCTACCGCACCGGCCGCGTGCTCGATGAGGCCGGCGTGGGCGTGTCGTACCACACCGACGATCCGATCACCGACTCGCGCCTCTTTCTGCGCTCCCCGGCGTTCGGCGTGCGGGCGGGGATGGACCGGGCGGCGGCCCTGGAGGCGGTGACCATCGAGGCGGCCCGGCAGATGGACCTTGCGGACGATACAGGGACGCTGGAGCCCGGGAAGGACGCGGACTTCATCGTGCTCTCGGGCGACCCGCTGAGCGTCTACACGAAGGTCCAGCAGACGTGGGTTGAAGGGGCGAAGGTGTTCGACCGCTCCAACGACACCGACCGGGAGATTGCGACGGGGGGCTACCGCGCGCTGGACGAAGCCATTCAGCACGTCCACGGACTCGACGAGGAATAGACGCCCGACCGCTCTTCTTTTTTGCCGAACGATCGCCGGACATGACGATGCCACACTCGCTTTTCCGTTCTTTTTTCCTGCTGGCCGTACTTCTGCTGGGCACGGCCCCGGCCTACGGACAGACCGCCGTTGAGGCCGACACGATCTACACCATGACGGGGCCGCCGATTGTCGACGGCGTCGTGCTGGTGGAGGGGGAAACCATTCAGGCCGTGGGGCCGGCGTCGGAGGTGTCGGTCCCCGACGGGGCAGACGTGCGCGAGGCCGCGGTCGTGACGCCCGGCCTCATCGACCCTCGGGCGACGGTGGGGCTTTCGGGCCTCACCAATGTCGACGACAACCAGGATCAGCTCGATACCTCCGAGCCCATCCAGCCCGACCTACGGGCCATTGATGCCTTCAATCCGCAAGAGCAACTGGTTTCGTTCGTCCGCGACCTGGGCGTCACCACGGTGCACGCAGGACATGCCGCGGGGGCCCTCATCAGCGGCCAGACAGGGGTGTTCTCGACCAGCGGCGAGACAATCGCGACCTCGGTCCGCGATTCGCTGACAACAGTCGCCTTCACGCTGGGGCCCGGCGCATCGGAGCGGTTCGAAACGCCCGGCACCCGGGCCAAGAGCGTAGCCATGCTTCGCAGCACCCTTCTCGACGCGCAGTCCTATCTTGAGAAGAAGCAGAACGGCGAGGACGTGTCGACCGATCTCGGCATGGAGGCATTGGCGAAGGTGCTTCGAGGCGAGGTGCCGGCCCTCATCACTGCGCACAGGGCCCACGACATACAGGCCGCCCTCCGGCTGCAGGAGGAGTTCGGCTTCGACCTCATTCTGGACGGCGCGGCGGAGGCCTATCTGCTAGTCGACGAACTGCAAGAAGCAGACGTTCCGGTGATTCTGCACCCGACCATGACGCGTCCCGGCGGCCCCGCACAGAACGTGGCCTTCACCACTGCGGCCACGCTTGCGGAGGCCGGCGTCCCGGTGGCCATCCAGAGCGGATGGGAGCCCTACGTGCCGAAGACGCGCGTCGTGCTCTACGAAGCTGCTGTGGCCGCCGCCCACGGAATGGACCGACAGGCCGCCCTCGCCAGCGTGACGCGAACCCCGGCCGAGATCCTGGGCCTCAGCGGCGTCGGCACAGTGGAGGCGGGCAATGAGGCGGACCTCGTCCTTTTCGACGGCGATCCCTTCGAGTACACGACTCACGCCTGTACGGTGCTCGATAATGGCGAGGTCGTGAGTACCGAGTGCAAGTAGCCGCCGCGGCCCGCCGAGGGGGGTCGTTCTTCGTTCTAGATCCGCCCGCCTGAGTCATGTTTGACGCGCTGGTCCTAGATCGTTCGGATGGCGAGCTGACCGTGGACGTGCGGTCGTTGACCCTCGACCATGTGCCCGATGCCGGCGACGACGAGGTTCGGCTCCAGGTGCTGTATTCGAGCCTCAACTACAAAGACGCGCTGGCCGTCACGGGAAAGGGAAACATCATCCGGGGCGACTACCCGATGGTGCCGGGCATCGACCTCGTGGGGCGCGTGCTCGAGAGTGCGTCCGACGCGTTCGTGGAGGGCGACCGGGTGATTGGCACCGGCTGGCAACTCGGAGAGGTCGACTGGGGAGGATATACGCAGCGGGCAAAGGTGTCGGCCCGCAAGCTCGTGTCCCTTCCCGATGGGCTCACGCCCAAGCAGTCTATGATCGCGGGCACCGCGGGATTTACGGCCATGCTCTCTGTGATGGCCCTGCAGGAGCACGCGGTGACGCCCGAGCGGGGAGAGGTTGTGGTGACCGGGGCGTCGGGGGGAGCGGGAAGCATGGCGGTTTCGCTTCTCGGCGCTCTCGGATACGAGGTGGTGGCCTCGACCGGAAGCACCGAGGCCCACGAGTACCTGCGGGCCCGCGGCGCCTCCCGCATCGTGCCCCGAAACGAATTTGAGGACGGTCCCGAGCGGCCGATGGAGTCGGGCCGATGGGCCGGGGCGATTGATGCGGTGGGCGGGCAGACACTGGCGACGCTGATTGCTCAACTCCAGCGCCACGGAAGCGTCGCCTCGTTTGGGAACGCCGGGGGGCACGAGCTTCGGACGACGGTCTTTCCGTTCATCCTCCGCGGCGTCAACCTGCTGGGCATCGATTCCAATACCTGCCCCAACGACCGGCGCCGGACGGCCTGGGAGCGCCTGGCGACGACCCTGTCCGATGAGGATTTCGAGCAGATGACCGCCCGTACAATTGGGCTTGAGGAGATTCCCTCGGTGAGCCGAGAGGTCCTGAGGGGCGCCATTCGGGGACGGGTTGTGGTGGACGTGCAGTCGTAGCAGATGTACGCAGCGCCGGAAGTCCGCGGTGGGGCGAACCGGGAGTGCCGGGGGCACGTACGGTACTCCTGTCGCGTGCTCGCTCTCTCTGCTCCGTCTCCACCGCCGGTATGACCACTTCGATTTGGCAGCATGCCCACCGTAAGCACGAAACGGTGTACGACGTGATTGTTGTGGGGGGCGGGATCGTGGGGTGCTCGACCGCCTACTGGCTTCGGCGGCGTCAGCCCTCTCTGGACGTGGCAATTGTCGAAGCCGACACGCTCGGGGCCGGGGCCAGCGGCCGAAATGCGGGCTTTGTCGTGCAGGGGACGGATGTCGATTTTCTGTCCGATATTGAACGGTACGGCCGCCGGGCCGCTCGCCGCCTCTGGCACTTTACGCGCGACAATCGGGACCTGCTGTCGTCCGAGCTGCACACGTCGACCTTTGGCTGGCGATCGGACGGGAGCCTCACCGTGGCCGCCACGGAGGCGGAGAATCAGCGCCTGCAAGACTGTGTGCCGCGCCTCCGGGCCGCCGGGGCGCCGGTTGTGCACCTGGACGCGGACAAGACGAATGCACGGCTTCGGGCCTCGGGCTTTGCCGGAAGCCTCTTCGTGACGACGGGGGCGGTTGTAAATCCCCTGCGGCTCGTCCACCACATCGCCGCGGAGAGCGGCGCTGACGTGCGTACGCAGCACCCCGTCGAGGCCCTAGACGACGGTGAGCCGGGGGTCACCCTGCGCACGCCTCACCTCCGCCTCCGGGCCGACCAGGCGGTGCTCGCGATGGGGGCGTCCCTTCCGTCCCTGGTCCCGTCGCTCCGCTCGTTTGCGCAGCCGATGCGGGCCCAGATGCTGAGCACGCAGGCCGCCGAACGCCAGCACGCGTCGGTTCCAATCTACTCCCACGGCGGCGCGTTCTACGTGCGGCAGCTGGAGGACGGGATGGTCCTCGCGGGCGGGGGGCGTCACTCGCACACCGAGGCGGAGGCGACGGCGACCGACGCGACTACGCCCGCCGTGCAGGCGGCTATCGAGCGCTACCTCCACCGGCATTTTCCCTGGACGCAGGCCATGCCGATCGAGCGGCGGTGGAGCGGCACGATGACCTTCTCGCCGGACGGGCGGCCGGTGGTGGGGCCGGTGCCCGGCCTGCCCGGAAGCGTGTTCGCCACGGGCTTTACGGGGCACGGCATGGGCTACGGGTTTCGGATGGGGCGCCTGCTGGCCGACCTGGTCGGTGGAAAATCGCAGCCGGACGGGTACGATCTTTTTTCTGCCGACCGGTTCGATCCGGACGGGCCGACGTCGGACACGCAGCCCCGGTCCCATCCATCGTCCCCCTCCACGTCCGCCCAAAATCGTCACTCCTCCTCGCAATGAGTGGCTCCATGGCGCGTCTTCTGCTCTGGTGCGTCCTCCTGCCGATTCCCCTGAACGTGGGGAGGGCCGCGCCCCCGAGCCCGTGACGGCCCGATCGCTCTTCGATACGATTGATGCCATGCCGATGCGGCAGCGCGAGATGCGCGAGGACAACGGGCCGGGTCGCTAAAGCTCGACCCCAATGAGCCAGCGAAAGGCGAACTCGTCCTGTCCAGCCTCAATCAGGTCCGGGTCGCTGGCCCAGAGCGGAAACTTCGCCACCACATCCAGGCCCTGCAGAACGTCGGACTGGGCCGTCCAGCGGCGGAGGTGCGGGATCTCGGAGAGGCTGTAGCGGGCCCCAATCCCGGCGTCGCCCACCAGATCGTCGGCCTCGAGGCCTGCGAGGAAGGCGCCCTCGCTCCAGACGGTGCCGAGGCCGGAGAAGGCGGAGAGCCGGAGGGGCGAGAGGGCGTTCACGGACGCGAAGGGATGGCCGCCGAGCGACACGCGCCCCGCCAGGGTGTTTTCGCCGGTGCGCCCGAACCGCTCAAACGCGGCGGTTTCCGAGCGGAGATACGCGACCGGTCCTGCGGGGCCGAAACCCACGAGGTGCGCGTCGGACACTGGACGCTCGAACGCGGCACTCGCCTGGCGGTAGGTGTCGTTTCGCCACTGGGACTGGATGGAGCGCCCGCCCAGCACGAATTGCTTGTGTGGAAGCAGCCCGTCGGCGCCAAGGCCGAATTGAAAGGCGGCCTGTCCGGTGAGGGGGCCGAGGTTGGCCTGCTGCTGGGCAGTAAGGGACAGACGCGACACCTGGTCCAGCGCAGAGGGCGCAGTGCGGCCCGCGGCCTGATAGGGCTGAAGGGCGCCCCCGACCTCCGCGGTGACATCGATTCGGTCGCTCCCCTCCTGGACCGAATACTGCAGACGGCCGGAGACCGAGTGGGACTGACCCCACGGATTACTTGGGTTGGTCGTTGTACGATCAAGCCCATAGGCCCGGTCACTCGGGTTCCACTGCTGGAGCAGGGCAAACTGCAGGCGCTCCTCCGTGTCGGCCAATGGGGAGTGAAGGGGAATGTGGAACGACAGTCGGTTTTCCAGGATGCCCAGGTGCTTCATGGACGATAGTTCGAGGGTGGCGCGGGCACCGAAGGGATCAAACGGACGCTCGTAGTGAAGCTCGTAGTCGAGGCCGTCGATCCAGGAGCCAATGTCACTCTCCCTGGTGCTGAGATTCGGATCGGCAAATTCGCCGGGAAGTGAGGGGTCTGCCCCATCTGAGAACAGCACCTCGGGCCACAGGGTGAGTGTGGTACGGAGGCGGTGGGCCCCGCGAAAATACTGCCCGCGGGCCTGCACGCCCCCTCCGAATCCGAAGTCGTGGGCGTAGCCAAACAGCGGGCGGACCCCCACCTGGTAGTCAAACCAGTCGGACTGCGGGGCGCGCAGGAAGCGGGCCTCCAGGGGGAACGAGGCGCTGTTGTTGAGGCGGTTCACATCCGGGGTCTGCCCGTTGGGATCGATCACGGCTGCCTCGACCTCGGCGGGCACCGTCACCGACACCGTGTGTTCGGGGGCCACCCACGGCCAGTCGTCCGCCACGATCCAGTCGTCGGCCACCGGCTTGTGCCCGTGCATCGAGGCGAGCGGCACGTTGATCCACTGCGTAGAGCCGTCGGCCAGGGTCAGCTTCACGTCCTGCGGCATCCGGACGGACCCCTTTCGTTCCAGGGTCAGGTCCACCTGCACGCTGTCGCCCCGTCGCTGCTGCTCCAGGTCGGTGATGGCGTCGTCCACCGTGCGGGTCGACTCGGTAAACTGCCAGAAGTACCAGTCGAGCATAAGGCCGCTCTCCTGCTCAGCAAACAGCTCGAGATCGAAGGGGTCGGGGTGTTCACCCTTGCGTTCACGGAAGTAGCGCTTCAGCCACTGATCGCGCTGCTCGTCGCCGATCACGTAGCCCATCATGTCGACAAACATCTGTCCGCCGGGGTACGACGTGATCCCGTACGCCAGGTTTGTGGAGAACCAGTCGGCGGGCGTGCTGAACGGCTCCGCGAGGCCCAGGTCGTGCATCGTCACGACGCTCTGCCGCGCGCCGACGTGCCGGGCGGGGCGCCCCAGGAGGTGCGCCATGCCCTCCTCTGTGGCGTAGCTGGTGAAGCCCTCATCCATCCAGGCATAGTCGGCCTCGTTGCTGCCGAGGGACGAGTAGTACCACATGTGGGCAAATTCGTGGACCGTGGTGCCGAGCACGGATTGGTAGCTGCTCTTCTCCTCGAACGCGGGCCCGTCGTAGCTGCTCACGACGGTGAACATTGGGTACTCCATGCCGCCGTCTCCGCCCTGCGCCACCGTCATCTGCGGGTACGGATAGGCGCCGTACTCCTGGCTGAAGAAGCGCGTCAGCTCCGGCATGTCGTTCTTCAGGGGGCGCCACTGCTCGGCCACCTCTTCCTTGTACAGGATGTGGTGCGTGGTGCCGTCGGCCGTCACCTTGTCGTGGATGTAGTCCGGGTCGGCCGACCAGGCGAAGTTGTGGACGTGCTCGGCGCGGAAGTGCCACGTGAGCGAGTCATGGTCGGTCTGCAGGTCGGCGGGCCGCCAGGTGCCGTCGCCCTCGATGTCGTAGCCGTGGCCAATGTCCTCAGGGTTTTGGAGGACGCCGGTGGCCCCGACCGTGTACTCGGCGGGCAGGGTAATGCGGACGTCGAACTCGCCGTAGGGGGCGTAGTACTCGCGGTTCACGTAGAAATTGGCGTGCCAGCCCCGCTCGTCGTACTCGGCCAGCTTCGGAAACCACTGGGTCATGGAGTAGTCGATGCTGTCGCCCCGGCTGTTGCGTCCGCTGCGGCGGGTTTGGAGGGGCACCTGCGAGCGATAGTGCATCTCGAAGGTGGTGGAGGTGCCGGGGAGAATGGGCTCGGCGAGCTCCACGCGCATCACGGTGTCGTTGATGTTGTACGAGACGGGCGTGCCGTCCTGCGTCAGCGACTCTACCTTCTGCCATCCTTGCTCGCTGGGCCAGAGGTTGAAGATGCGCGGCACCGTACGGCCGTCGGGGTCGGGGAGATGCCGGTTCCGCTCCGCCATCATAGACTGCGGCTGGAAGGCATTGAAGTACAGGTGATAGTAGACGGTGTGGAGCGTGTCCGGCGAATTGTTGGTGTAGGTGAGGACCTGGTGACCATCCACCCGATGCGTCTCGGTGTTCAGCCGGATGTCCATGTCGTAGTCAACCTCCTGGGCCCAGTCCTCGGGGGATTGGGCGCTTACGGTTGGCACCAGGAGCAGGGCGATCAATGACAGGGCCGTAAGACGAGAACGCATTGGGAGGGGGAAGGTCGCGAACGGGAAGATGGGCGATTCGTACCGCGAATATCCTTCTCAATTGACCGGTGAATGTTTCTTGCCCCCCCGGCGGGTGCCTAGGCAGATTTCCGCAAGACAATCAGCGGCAATGGAATCACCGAACGGGGCTCATGCGTTTCTATCTATCCAATTCCACTATCTGTGCGACAAACGCCGGGTTCGCCCCGGTTCCTCCCGTGACCAAGGCCGATATTGTTGATCGCATTGCAGAGGGCACTGGACTGACCAAGGTAGAGACCAAAGCCGTTGTGGAGGGGTTCATGACCACGGTGCAGCAGGCGATGGAGGAGGGGGAGCGCATCGAGCTGCGTGGGTTCGGGGTGTTCGAGGTGGAGCACCGCGCGCCACGCACTGGGCGCAACCCACAGACCAACGAGCCGGTACACATTGAGGACCGGTACGAGCCGGTCTTTCGTCCCTCGCGTCAGTTTCGCGAGGACGTCGACGAGACGCACCAGGCCGACGAGTAGGTGCGTCCCGTCTTCCGTTTCGTTTGGTTGTACGATCCCCCTCCTTTATGTCTGACCATACGCTGACCTGCCCGTCCTGCGGCGCACGCGTCTCCGCGGATACTGATCGATGCACGCTCTGTGGGGCGTCTCTTTCGTCCGACGACGAAGCCCTCCCGGCCGACCCGTCCGACGCAGATTCGGAAGAACCACCGGGCCCGGACGAGACGCCGCCCGCGGACGAGACGCCTTCCGCGGGCGAGCACGAGAATGCCTCCTCTTCGCCCCCGGCCGTCTACTGCAACCAGTGTGGATGGGAAAACCCCGGAGGGGCCCGCTACTGTAGTCGGTGCGGGGAAGAGCTGCAGGAGGTGTCTACCCCGTCGGCGCCCGAGGGCACGCGCCCGGTGGCGGCCGATTTGCCCACGGGGGAATCCGAGACGCCCACGGCGACGGGGACCGCGGACATGCCCGATGTGGCGGACGATACGTCCAGCCAGAAGGCGATGGGCCAGCAGGTGACCCTGGTGATCGGGGGCGCGCTGGTGCTCATCATCGGATTGTTCTTCGCGACGCGATGGAGCCAGCAGTACGACTGGGGGGGCAGCGACGGATCCTCGGGACCGCAGTCTTCCCAGCAGCAGGCAGGTCCGCCACAGGGGGGCAGCACGCCGGGCGGCGGGACCGCCCCGATGGCAGGGGGCGGAGGCGGCTCCGCGTCTTCCTCTTCCTCGTCCGGGGCGACCTCCCGGACCGATCTCGGAACGTTGGTGGACGAGTCTGGCACCTCTCTGGCGGGCGCAATGGCGACCCAGGTGGATTCGCTCCGCCAGGAGGTTGAGAACGCGGACGACGGGGCGCGCCGCTCGGTGCAGGCCGAGCTCGTCAACTTGCTGATTGGGGCCGGTGCGCCCGGCCGTGCGGCCTCGGTACAGGACGACGTGGCCGATGCGACCGGGGCGGTCGAGGACCGCCGGCGGGCCGCAGACCTTCTGTACAAGTGGATGCGGAAGCTGCAGGGGGAGGGCAACCGGCAGCAGGCCCTGGAAGTGGCCCGGCACGTGGCGGAGGCGTACGGGGCCGTCGCCGATCAGCGCCCGGAGGACCTGGACGCCCGCACCCGGATGGGCGAGGCGTACCTTCTGACGAACAGCCCGATGCGCGGCATCCGGGCGATCAACGGCGTTGTGGAGGAGGATTCGACGTTTGTGCCCGCGCGGTTTCAGAAAGGGCTTGCGCTTCTGCAGATCAACCGGCTGGATGAGGCCCTGCGGGAGTTTGAGGCTGTGAAGCGTCACGCCGCTGAGGGAGAGCCGTTTCAGAAGCAGGCCCAACGGGCAATTGACGTGATCCAGGAGCAGCGCGCCGGGTCGGGCGGAGGCTCGTCTGTACAACAACCGGGGGCCTCCTCACAGTAAGTCCAGACGCCTGTCGTTTTTTGTTATGCAGACGCTGATTGATACGCTCGACCACGATCGGGTGCGCGCGGCTGTTCAACGGGCCGAGGAGCGCACGGCCGGGGAAATTGTGCCGGTGGTCGTTCCGCAGAGTGACGCGTACGAGATCGCGACGTGGCGGGGGGGCGTGCTTGGGGGGCTTGTGGCGTTGGTGGGCGCGCTTCTTGTGATGCAGTTCTATTC
>NCRB01000028.1 GCA_002894665.1 Salinivenus iranica | reverse complement strand
CAGGAAGATGTCTCGACCGTGCTCGACATGACGTGCTGGATGTTCGGGATTTTGAGTTCGATTCGGCCCCCAAAGACTTAACTTGACGAAGTACTTAGGTCAGAGGGCCGATAAGTTCGGTTCCACGATATCAGTTTTCTGAACAACCACATCTCGACAGTATGGGTGACACCACGAAGTCCGACAGCACGCAATCCGTGACACGTCGTCGTTTCCTTCGCTCCCTCGGCATGGCCGGTGCCGTTGGGGCCGGGGCGTCCCTACTCGCGGCCTGTGGCGGCGGATCCGATTCCTCCTCCGGCTCATCGTCCAGCGGCTCCGGAGAACCCTCGGGGTCCAGCGTTTCGGACGGCACCGTGACCTTGCACCCGCAGGGAAACCAGATGAAGTACAAGGAGACCGAGTTCACCATCCCGCCGGGAGAGGAAATCGAGCTCGTCTTCGAGAATACGGCGACGAGCCCGTCGATGCAGCACAACGTCGTGATCCTCAACTCGACCGAAGACGCGGTCTTTCAGCGCGTGGGACAGGCCGGCGCGAAGGCGGGGGCCGACAACGAGTACGTGCCGGACGACGACGCAATCATTGCCCACACGCCCATGTCGGGGCCGGGAGAAACGGTGTCGGTCACGTTTACGACGCCGGAGGAGACAGGCGATTACGGATATGTGTGCACGTATCCGGGGCACTGGTCGACCATGCGGGGCACGATGCACGTCCGCGAATCTTGAGAGACGGTGTTAATTTATCGCCTGGGCTACGAACGTCCTTGACGGGCCGTGGGCCATCCCTTCACTCACCCTCATTACGCCGTCAACTCGACAGGAAGATGTCTCGACCGTGCTCGACATGACGTGCTGGATGTTCGGGATTTTGAGTTCGATTCGGCCCCCAAAGAATTAACTTGACGAAGTACTCACTACCGACCTCGTTCAGACTGCGATTTCCACTCCGTTGATGATCGCTCTCCTGATCTGACCTAAAACCAAAACAGAATCTAAGGGTCCGAGAGGGGGCTCCTCTTATACGTCTCCTCCCGTGGGGCTATGTCGGATCGACTTATATTATCAACGGAGTCCGGAGCTCCAGGGAGAACACTCTTCATGATCGATTGCTCAACGGGGTGAATTCGTGGGAGACGGGGGCCGTTCTTTTCCCTTGCCTGCCGGCATCCTCTTGTCTCTTGTAGGGGCGGTCTCTTCTAAGGGGCCGGGCGCGTTTGGTGGTGCCGCAAAAAGTCCAAAGCTCCTTTATCTCGACAACAGCCATGACGAATTAATTTTGGTTGATGGAAGTCGAGAGCAGGATCGTGCGTCGGAACTGGGGAGGGCCGTTTCCTTCCAGCGTTGAGGCGGATACTATTCGGAGTCCTGGTATTCGGGGGCCTGGGTCGGTTCGGTGATGCGAGGGTGGCACGAAGGACAGCGTACTGGGGCCTGTACGTTCGTTCGCCATTTGGCAGTCGGAGCCTCCTGGACCTTAGTCAAGCGTGCCATAAACTGCATCACGACATCTTAGAGCCAAGCCCCAATGACACCCAGTACAGGCGAGTATACACCCCTTCAAATTTCTGTTCGATGTCGACTATGTTTTTGTAATCTCGTTGAAGGTGATGGGGGAGATGTCCGTTCCCCGTGCGAAGACGGGCAAAAACTGGGGGCGTAGGAGGATTACCCACACCCCCATCAGATAAGGCCCTACGAGAATACCGAATGTTGAGTTGAATACGAGAGGTCCCGTTGCCTATGTTCAGAACAGTACGAGGAACTTTATCCTCCGACGAACCAGATTTCTCAGTCCTATGAGCTCTACCAATCAAAACAACGTCACCCGGCGCCGCTTTCTTCAGTCGCTCGGGATTGCCGGTGCGGTGGGAGCGGGTACGTCCTTGCTCACGGCGTGTGGAGGTGGCAGTGACTCCGGCGGAGACGAGAGTGGGGGCGATACGCAGACTAGTAGTGCGACCGCCTCCGGTGACTGTACCGACGTTTCCATGCTTTCCGACGCGGAGAAGAAGCAGCGCAGCAATATGGTAAAGTCGCTGCAGTACGTCGAAGAGACACCTAACGAAGAACAGAACTGCGCAAACTGCCAGCTTTACCAAGAGGGCAAATACGACAGCGGCTGCGGAGGTTGCGAGCTGTTCCCGGGTCCCGTGACGGAGAACGGGTACTGCACGTCCTGGGCTCCGGCCAGTTAAGCAGTGTGTCGCGCATCCCTGTTTCGTTTGACCGTCGATCCAACTATGTCCGATGACGTCTCTGCTCCCTCCGACGCGACTGACGAGGACATCGTCCAAGATGACATTGTGAAGGAGCTGTCACACGAGGAGTTTGACCCGTATGGCACCCTCGCCGTAACGGGAATGTACTTCCTGCTGCTCCTTGTGCTGTATGCCCTCATGTACTTTGTCGAGTTTGCTAGTCGCCCCTCGATCATCGGTTAGGGGGGCTAGTTGGCTCTTGTGCACGCTGACCTCCTGCGCACGCCGCCGGTGCCCTTGAGGACGGGTCGACGTAACAGAAATGTCTGGGGGCACTCAGCCATCGCTCGTCTTTCCGCGCCGCTCCTACAGCGGGCGAGGCAAGGGGGCTCGATTGGGCCGGTGCTGCCGCGGAGGCCTTCACCTTATCTACGTTTCCCGCTTACCCGGAAAAGACTATGCATATACACCGGTTCGAAAAACTCTGGATCGGCCTGTCTCTCTTTTTGATCGCGTGCTTCATTGGCATCGTGATGTTTGGCTTCACGGTGTTGGATCTGAAGGTGCCGGGCGGCGATCCTTCGGGCAAGACGGTTGACCCGATGAACCTGACCGAGACGCCGTTTGCCGATCCCGGGGTACGAAAGGTCGAAGACGGACGGGCCGAATACGAGGTCTACATGGTGGCCCGCAAGTTTCTCTTTCAGCCGAGCACTGGGGGCGCACTGGAGCTGCCGGCCGACACTCGGGTCACCTTTCACCTGACGAGTCCGGATGTTATTCACGGGCTCGAAGTAGTGGGGACCAACATCAACTCTATGGCCATCCCCGGCCAGGTGGCCACGTTTACAACCATCTTTCCCGAAACGGGCACGTACGGTCTCATCTGCCACGAGTACTGCGGGGCCGCTCATCACTCGATGCAGGGACAGATCAAGGTGGTTCCGAAAGACGAGTTTGATGAGAGCACCCTCGTCGATGCGGATGCCTGACGGGGGCGAAGTAGTCCCCGCGCCAACCCGCTCCTCCCTCACGTGACGATCCTCCGACACGGACCCGGTATCTCTAATGACGTTTGTTGACCACTACCCGAAAGCAACGCGTGTCATTAAGGCGGCTTTCCTTGTCGCCTTTACGGCCCTGGGCCTCGGTGGCTTCGGCGGCCTTCTTCAGGCTCTGCACCGTACCGATACCGTCCGGGGCATTATTTCGTCGACCCAGTACTACGACGTGCTTACGGGCCACGGCGTGCTGCTCGCCCTGGTGTTCACCACGTTCTTTATCGTGGGGCTTTACCAGTGGGGCATCTCCCGAAGCCTTGATCGGGAGCCAGAGAACATGACGTTCACCTGGACCTGGTTCTGGGTGATGACAGTTGGCACGACGCTTACGACCATTGCGATTGTCGGCGGCCTCATTCCGGGCAGCGAGATCAGTGCGGCGGTGCTCTACACCTTCTATCCGCCGCTGCAGGCCCATCCGCTCTTCTATATCGGTGCCGCGGGGCTGGTGGTCGGATCCTGGATGGCTGCCGCCGATTGGTTCTGGTCCTTCTGGAAATGGCGCGAGAACAACGCCGACGAGAGCATCCCCCTGCAGACCTACATGGTGCTCTTCACGATGCTCATGTGGTACATCTCCTCCCTCGGGGTGGCGCTCGAGGTCGTGGTGCTCCTCATCCCCTGGTCGCTGGGGCTGGTGACAAACATTGACCCGCTGCTACCCCGTACGCTCTTCTGGTACTTCGGGCACGCAGTGGTCTATTTCTGGCTGCTGCCGGCCTACTTCGTCTGGTACTCCATCCTGCCGAAGCTCTCCGGAGGCCGGCTCTTCAGCGATTCGCTGACCCGAATCGTGTTTATCATGTTTCTGCTGTTGTCCACGCCCATCGGCTTTCACCATCAGTACGCCGATCCGGGGATCGACCTGGGGTACAAGCTGTGGGCCGTCATTTCGACGCTCCTCATTCTGCTGCCCAGTCTCATGACGGCTTTTACTGTCATTTCCAGCATGGAGCACGGGGCGCGTCAGCGCGGTGGATCGGGCTACTTTGCCTGGATGGGGGCGTTGCCCTGGAACCGGCCTGCCTTTGTGGGCTGTGCCCTTGCCGGCATCATGTTCGCTGCGGGCGGGTTTAGCGGCATGGTCAACGCGTCGCTGAACATCGATATGCTCATCCACAATACCGCTTGGATCCCGGGCCACTTTCACCTCACGGTGGGTACGGCGTCGGCCCTCACGTTCATGGCCATCACGTACTGGCTGTTGCCGCAACTGACCGGGCGCACCCTCAAATACGACAAGCTGGCCTTGGCGCAGCCCTACATGTGGTTCATTGGCATGACGTTGATGTCCAACGCCCTGCACCGCGCCGGCCTGGCTGGCATCCCGCGGCGCGTGGCGGAGCCGATGTATCGACTCGTCGATTACGATCCTCCCTTCGGTACCGTAGATGAGATGCAGTGGCAGGTGGCCGTGGGCGGCACCATCCTGTTCATTTCCCTCGTCATGTTCCTGGTCGTGGTGGTGGCCAACTGGAGCCGGGCCGACGAGACGGCGGCCAATATTGACGACACGCTGCCGGCACCGTTGAGCGGAGCCGAGCACTCGCCGAAGATTCTGGACAACATGAAGCTCTGGGTCGGGGTTGCAATTGTGCTAGTGCTGCTGGCTTACACGCTACCGCTGGTCGATATGGTCATGGACGGCCTCTTTTCTCCGGGGGCCCCGCCCTCGCCGGTGTGATGAATGATGCGTAATGCGTGAAGCGCGAGACTCGTGAGGGGGTGGCACCACACGCATCTCACGATTCACGTCTCACGAACCTATTCGAGTACACGTCTCCGGCGGCCGAATGCCTCTTTCATCGTTGTGCCGGAGGAAGAAATCCAAACCGATTCTCTGTGGCCACTCCCGATTCGGACTTCTCTTCCGGTTCTTCGTCTGCAGAGGATGGAACCACCGAGAAGTGGATGGTACGCATTCTTCTGGCACTGGCGTTCGGGCTTGCGTTCGGGATCGAGGGAATGACGCTGATTCGCTCCTTCCTCATTGATCAGGAAGAAGACTCCACCGAACAAACGGTGGACTCCCGCCCAGTCCTGCGGGAAGGAGACCTCCTCGTTCCCGCCCTGGCCCCGTCGGTGCGGGTACACCGACTTCGGGTCCGTGCGTATCAGGACGAATGGACGTTTGCTCTCACGGCGCGGCCCGACTCGCTCGCCGACCAGTCCTACACGGTCACCTTCGACCGGCTTGCCCTGGACGGTGGGGCTGAACTTATCTCGGCGCCGAGCCACACGTGGCCCCCCACCGACACGGCCTCATTTACTGCGTCGTGGACGCTTCCAGTGGGGCAGCGCCCTGCATCGGTCACGATCACGGCCTCGACTCCGCTCACCGCCGATTCCACGGCGACGACGACGCGAACGGTGGATTTGGGACACGTGCCCGTGCGTCAGCAATAAACTGGACGATTGGGGGCAACGTGGGTCACGTGCTAGTGTGCAGGCAGTGAGTCGGTCCTGAGGGGAGCTAGCGGAGCGCGCCGATCACGCGCCCGGCTGACGCGCCCGCGAACTAACTATTGCGGGTACCCCGAGCTCCAACTCCACGCTTCGAACGTGAGGCGATAGAAGCTGGACCGTTGCTTCGAGCGGACCCCCGAGACATGCACTGTCTGGCTCGAATAGGAGCCCCCACTTGTCCTATGGCGAGCCCCAGGCACGCGACTCCACGGCCTCCGCGACCCGCACGGTCCACGGGGGCACATCCCCATTCAGCAGGGGCCGAACTGACCTGTTCGGATCGGGGGCCCGAGCGGACGCGGTGCCGATCGACTGGCGGTTACACCGGCCATTCCTGCCGGGTCCAGGCCTGCTCCCAGAACATCCACTCGTAGCGCACGCTGGTAGTGAAGGCGGTCCGGGCCCGCTCGCGGGCGTCTGCGTTGGTCGCCTCCGCAAACCGTTGAAGCCGCTCCAGCAGATTGTCCATGTACTCGTAAAAGTCCGGGTCGCGGTACATCGCCAGCCAGTCGGCGTACGGGTGGTCGGCGGGAATGTCGCCCATCTCGCGTTCCAGACGCAGCCCCAGCTCAATGTAGAGCCAGGGGCAGGGCGTGAGCGCCGCTACGCCCTCCACGAGCGTTCCGGTCTGGGCCTGCCGGATCATGTGGTCCTGGTAGGCGCGGTTGTTGGGGGTCAGCTTCAGGGCGCGGAGGTCCTCCGGGCCGTAGCCGAGCTTGTCGCCGTAGCCCTCGTGCAGCTCGCCCTCCACCACGAGCGCCAGCCGGGCGGCGTCGATGAACCAGAGGGTGTCGTCGGGGGTCGAGCAGCGGGTGGAGAGGAGAGACGACGCGTCGGCGAACGCCTCCAGATAGCGGGCGTCCTGCATCTGGTAAAATTTGAACGTCTCCGCCTCCAACGTGCCCTCGGCGAGGGCGTGCACGAACGGGTGGTCGACGGCCTTCCGCCACGCCTCGCGGGCATGCTCGAGGCACGCCTCGGCGAACGGAGGGACGGGGAAGGGGCGGGTGTCGAGGGGATCGGTGAGCGTCAGGGAGGGGGGCATGGCTTCGCGAACTCGGTGCGAGAACAAACGAGGCGAAGCCAGAGGTGGGGCGCCCACGCAGACACGAGGCGCGATGCTTTCCTTCGCCGGTGTGAGCCGGATCAGGTTCGAGGGGACTTTCTCAGCCCGGCCGCCGTGCGGCGCCGAACACCCCCAGCTTCGTCAAAAAAGGTAGGGAGGGGACGGAAAAGGATCAACGCCTCGCCGGCGACGGCCCCTTTCTAGTCGGAGAGGGAGAGGGGGCGGGCCGAGTTGCCCACGACGAGCAGGCTGCTGGCGGCCATGGCGAGGGCGGCGGCCAGCGGGTTGAGCCAGCCGACGATGGCGAGCGGGATGGCGACGGCGTTGTAGCCGAAGGCCCAGCCGAGGTTTTGGCGGATGCGGCGGCGCGTGGCGTGGGCCAGGGCGAGGGCGTCGGGGACGCGGCTGAGGTCGTCGTCGAGCAGCACGAGGTCGGCGGAGTCGGCGGCCAGAGCGGTGGGACCGAACGCGATGCCCAGGTTGGCGTCGGCGAGGGCGGGAGCGTCGTTGCTGCCGTCGCCCACCATGGCCACGGGGCCGTGCTCGGCCCGCCAGCGGCGCAGCAGGGCGCGCTTGGCCTCGGGGCGCACGTCGGCGAACACCTCGGCGAGGCGATTGTCGGCGCGGAGGGGAGCGGCGGCGGCCTCGTGGTCGCCGGTGCACACGACCAGGCGCGCCTCGTCCGTCAGCCGGTTGAGGACGGCGTCGGCCTCGGGGCGGAGTGTGTCGCCCACCGCAAAGAGGCCGCGGGCCTCTCCGTCCCACCCGACGACCACCGGCACCTGCGCGGCCTCGACGATCGATTGGGTCCGTTCGGCCAGGGGGGCGGGCAGCCTCCCGCCGCGATTCTGATACGCCTCCGGGTGGCCCACGAAGACGCGGGTGCCGTCCACCGTCGCGCTCACGCCCCGCGGGTGATTTTCGACGTCGGTCACGGAGGCGTCGGCGGCGGGGCCGGATGCGACGACGGCCTCGGCCACGGGGTGCGACGCCCACTGCTCCACCGCCCGAGCCACGCGGAGGGCCTCCGGGGCGCCCGCCGAATCCAACGCCTCCATTTTGCCGGTGGTGAGGGTTCCGGTCTTGTCGAACGCGATCACGCTCAGGGTCGCGGCGGTCTCAAAGGCGCCGGCGTGCTTCGCCACGATGCGGTGGCGGAGCCCGGCCCGCATGCCGGCGGTCACGGCCAGCGGGGTGGCCAGTCCCAGCGCACAGGGGCACGACACGATGAGCACGGTGAGGCCCGTGAGGAGCGCCGGCCCCGCGGCCACGCCCATCAGGAGCTGGACGACAACCGTCCCGGCGCCCAGCACCAGCACGAGCGGGACAAAGACGGCCGCCAGGCGGTCGGCCACCTGTTGCGTGCCGGGCGTGGAGGCCTGAATCTGCCACATGAGGCGCACGAGGCGATCGAGCGTGCTTTCGGTATCGGGGCCCACCGTCACGTCGAAGGCCCGGGTTTGCACCACGCTGCCCCCAATCACGTCGTCGCCCGGGGCCTTCGACACGGGGCGGGCCTCGCCCGTCACGAGCGCCTCGTCGACGGTCGCCTTGCCCTGGGCGACGGTCCCATCCACCGGCACGCGCTCGCCCTGCCGCACCCGCACCCGGTCGCCTGGCGCGAGGGCGTCGACGTCCACCGGTTCCACCGATCCGTCGTCGGTCACGCGGTGGGCCGAGGCGGCTTGCTCGTGCGTCAGGTCGGCCAGCAGGCCCGCGGCCCGGTCCCGCACGCGCCCCTCCACCCAGCGGCCCAGTGTCACAACGAAGACGATCACGACGGCCACGTCGAAATACACTTCCGTCTCGCCCATCAGGAGGGCCCCGACGCTGTAGGCGTAGGCGCTGCCGGCGGCCAGCGTCACCAGCAGGTCCATGTTCGGCTCCAGAACGCGCAGGCTCACCCCCGCACTGCGAATGAGCGGCCAGCCCGTCACGGCGAGCACCACGGTGGTGGCGACCCCCACGTTGCCGAGTGCGTACCGCGCGAAGTCGCCCTCCAACGCGACGACGCCCCCGCCTCCGGCGTAGACGGGGTATAGGAAGACGATGTACCACAGCATCACCATCATCGTAAAGAACCCGCCCACGAGCAGGCGCGCAACGGTGTCGGAGGCCGACGCCGGGTCGGGGCGGTCGAGGGAGGCCGTGTAGCCGCCGCGGGTGAGGAGGGGCGGCAGGGACTCTTCGGCGTGGCGTTCCGGGTCGTAGTGCAGGCGCACCATCTCGGAGGCGTAGCTGGCCTCCGCACGGTGGACCCCCTCCGCGCGCTCGGCCACCGTTTCGAGAAAGGCCTCGCACGCCGTGCAGTGCATCCCGTCGACGTGCAGAAATGCCTCGCGGGCGTCCTCGGGGACGGAGGCCGACGAGCGGCCCCCGCCGTCCACCCGGTCGCGCACCGCCGCCGCGGCCTCCGCGTCGAACTCGCCCAGCGTCTGGTGGATCTCACGGCAGCCCGTACAGCAAAACGGGGCGCCGTCCTCGCCCCGAATGGGCGGATCGGGCGTCGGCAGGTCGCAGAGCGTACAGGTCGTGGTCGACGCGTCCACAGCCGACGAGTCGGCCGTCGACAGCGCTCCGGAAGAGGAAGGCATTAGCGGGAGAGGGCCGGATCAAGAGGGTGCCGCAGGAATCAACGGGCCAGTTCCGTAGAGTATCCATTTGGGCGGGAGGGCGGAGCGGCCCCGCGTCCTGGGTGAACGCCGCGGGCGAGTGGCCGTTGGTACTCCGGATCGATGTTCTTTCCCACGGTTTCTTCCTGCCTCTATGCCCGACGACGAACACGCCATCGAAACGGTTGCCGACGGCCTGCGCCTCCAGGTGGGCGACCTGCCCGGCGACTACGCCCCCACGCTGCTCAAGGCGCGCCCCGCCGCCTACGTGGTCGGCTTCGCCGTGGGGGTGAGCCGGGCGCTCGATGTGCCGGTCGGGAACCACACGGTGCGCACCATCGAGCGCGGCACCCGGCAGGGCCTGCCCCGCGAGGGAGACCTGGGCCAGCGGCTGGCCGACATTGCGACGGGCATTCTTCTCGACGGGGCGGTGGCCGAGGAAGAGGACCTCATCGAGTTGCGCGAGCAGGGGGAGGCAGAGGGGCGGGCGTTTGTGGAGGACCGAACGCCTCCGTCGGGGCTGAAGGATCTGGTGTACGAGGACGCATAACAGGACGCCCCCTCGCCCGTCGGTTTTCACGAAGCCATTTGTCGCCCCCATGCCCATGCTTCGCCCCATTGGTCTCGCCCTGTGCTGTCTGCTTCTCGCCGGGGGACTGCAGGCCACTCAGGGGCAGGACGACACCCCGCGCTTCGGGTTTACGCTCGGCCTCAACCGGGCCACGTTGTCCGCGTCGGACGCGGCGGTTGCGCCGTCGGCCCGAAATGCATTCACGGGGGGCATCGTGGCGCGGGTGTGGGAGCACGGGCCTGTGTCGCTGCGGCCGGAATTGTTGCTGTCGCAGAAGGGAACCGTCCTCGACACCGATCAGAGCACCGGCATCCAGTACGGGGCCGGGTACATCGAATTGCCGGTTCTTCTGAACGCCGAGGCCCCGTCGCTGGGCCCGGTGACGCCGTACGGGCTCGCGGGCGGCTTCGGGGGCCTCAAGGTGTTTGAGCGACAGCAGCCCAGCGAGAGCGAGATCAACGTTTCGTTCGACACGGACGCCTCCTTCTTCCGCCGGTTTGACGCCGGCGTGGTGGCGGGCGTGGGCGGACACGTTCAGTTTGGAGAGCAGCGCCTCAACCTCGTCGTGCGCCGGTCCTGGGGCCTCGTGGACGTGGCGGACCCTCCCAACACGATCGAGGATCCCATCTTTTCCGAATCGCCCCCGTTCCCCTCGTCGGCCACCACGCGCACCTGGACGTTCCTGCTGCGACTCGGCATTTAGGGCCGCGGGCCCCACCCCGCAAGGACAACGGCACCCCAACGGGCCGCGGCGGGGTTGCAAAATGACGAGGCCCCTCTTTTCTTACACCAATCTGTCGGTACCGTCCCACCGGAGCCAGGGCCCTGCGTTTTTTCTACTGACGAAGCACCGGGTGCATGTATCTGAGCAAGTTGGAGCTTCAAGGCTTCAAGAGTTTTGCCGACGAGACCGTCCTCACCTTCGATCCCGGCGTCACCACCATTGTGGGGCCCAACGGGTGCGGCAAGTCCAACATCGTCGACGCCATTCGCTGGGTGATTGGAGAGCAGCGGCCCACCGTGCTGCGCTCCAATACGATGGAGAACCTCATCTTTAACGGCACGGCCGACCGCCGGCCGCTCGGCATGGCCGAGGTGGCGCTTACGATCGAGAACACCGACGGGGTGCTGCCCACCGAGTACGCCGAAGTCACCATCGGGCGGCGCCTCTTCCGCGACGGCACGTCGGAGTACCTGATGAACGGGACCCAGTGCCGCCTGAAGGACATCACGGACCTGTTCATGGACACCGGGATGGCGGCGGACGCCTACTCGGTGATTGAGCTCAAGATGGTCGACGAGCTCGTCTCGGGCTCCACCGAGGACCGGCGGCGCATGTTCGAGGAGGCGGCCGGCATTACGCGCTACAAGATGCGCCGCCGCCAGGCCCTCCGCAAGCTCGACAACACGCAGTCCGACCTGGAGCGCATCCGCGACCTGACCGACGAGGTGGGGACGCAGGTGGAGCGCCTGGAGCGGCAGGCCGACAAGGCGCAGCAGTACCGCGAGGCCCAGGAGACGCTCGAGCGACTGGAGCTGCTGCTCTCGCAGGTGGAGTACAACCAGCTCGTGGAGAAGAAGGAGCACCTGGAGGGGGCGCGCGACGAGCACGCCGAGCGGGCCGAGACGATGGCCGATGCAGTGGACGAGGCGGAGGGCGCGCTGGAGTCGTTGCGCGCCACGCTGGAGGAGCAGGAGGATACGCTGCAGGACCGCCGGGACGCCCTGCAGTCCCACCAGGCGCGCCTGCAGGAGCTGGAGGCGGAGCAGCGCCTGCAACACGAGCGCCTGGAGCGCGCCCGCGAGGACCGTTCGGAGGCCCGCGAGGCCCAGGCCGAGGCCCGCGACCAGCGCGACGCCCTGACCGACGAGGTGGAGCGCCTCGAAGGGATGCTCGAACAGGCGCGCCCGGCCCTCGAAGAGGCGGAGGCGGCCCTCGACGAGGCCCGCGAGGAGCGGGACGCCGCCAGCGCTGCCGCGGAGGACCTCCGGGAGCGCGTCCGGCGGCTGCGGTCGAAGGCCGAGGCGGCCGAGGACGAGCAGGCGGACCGCCGGCGGCGCCTCGACCGCGTCACGAACCGGCGCGAGCTCCTGGTGGAGGAGCGCGACCGGGCCCGCACGCAGCTGGACGAGCTCGACGAAAAGGCCGAGGGGCTCGACGATCGAATCCGTGAGGCGGAGGCCGCCCTCGAGGAAGCCGAGGCCGAGCACCGGGCGGCCCGCGAGAAGCGGGCGGCGGCTCGGACGGAGCGCGACGAAAAGGAGGAGGCCCTCCGCGAGGCCGAAGACCGGCTCCAGGACCTGGAGCGCAGGCGCGACGCGGCGGCCGCCGAGGTTGATCTGCTGGAGGGGCTCGTGTCCAGCTACGACGAGCTGTCGGACGCCGTGCAGTTTCTGGCGACGGAGGGGCCGCTGGACGACCTCCAGACGGTGGCCGACCTCCTGGCGTGTGACGACGACGATCGGGTGGCGCTCGACGCCGCGCTGGGCGATTTGGCCTCGTGCATCGTCGTGGCGACGCCCCCGGAGGCCCGGGCCGCCGTGGCCCGTCTCCGCGAGGCCGAGGAGGGCCAGGCGTCGTTCATCGTGCTCGACCGCCTCCCCGATCCGCCCGCCACCGGATCGTCCCCGCCGGGCGCCACGTCCCTCCGCTCGGTCGTCCGCGTGCCCGATTCCTCCTACGCCCCCCTCGCGGACACCCTTCTCCACAACTGCTACCTCACCGACACGCTCGACGAGGCGGAGGCCGCGGCCGAGGCGACGGAGGGGCCGGTGCGTGTGTTTGCCCGCACGGGCGAATGGGTCGACGCCCGCGGGGTGCTCCGGGGCGGCAGCCGAACGGAGAGCGTCTCGCCCGCCGCCAGCCGACTGGGGCGCCGCGAGCAACTGGCCCGCGCCCGTCGCGAGCTAGAAGAGCTGCGTACGGCCTGCACCGAACAGGAAGCGGCCGTCGCCGAGGCCCGGGCGGCCGTTGAGGCCGTCGACCTCTCGGCCCACGAGGCCGCGGTGGATGAGGCCGCGGCGGCCCGTGACGAGGCCGAGAAAGAACTCGAACGATTGCGCTACGAGCGCGAATCGCTCGACGACCGGCGCCGCGAGCTTCGCGATCGGCTGGAGGAGGTGACGACGGAGCTCGACGACATGCAGGGGACCGTGGACGCCCTTCGCGACGAGGTCGACGAGGGCGAGGCCACCGTCACGGCCCTGCGTGAGAAGCGCGCCGACGCCGAGGAGGAACTCGAGACCGCCGAAGAACGAGAGCGCCGCGCCGCCAACGCCTACGGGGACGCAAACGTGGCGGCGGTGGAGGCCCGCAACCGGGTCGACAACCTGGAGGGCGAACTGGAACGCACCCGCGATCGCATCGAGGAGCTGGACCGGCAAATCGACCGCCGGAGCGACGAGATCGACGAGCTCGCGGACGCGATTGCGGAGGCCCAGAAGGAGCAGGACGAGCTAGGGGACACCCTGTCCGATCTCCGCGAGGAACGAACGCAGTACAACGCGTCTGTGGAGGAGGCCGAGACGGCGCTTCAGGCGACGAAAGAGGAGGGGGCCTCGGTGGAAGACCGACTGCGGACGCTGCGGCAGGAGCGCGAGGCCGCCCTGGACAAGAAGAACGAGGCGGCCGTGCAATTGGCCGAAACCGAAACGCGCCTGCAGGACCTCCGCGAGACGGTGAAGGAGGACTTCGAGCGCAACCTGGAGGCCGAGCCCGTCGACGTGCCCGATGACTTTGACGCGGAGGAGGCCCGTTCCGAGGTGCGGAGCCTGCGCGGGACGATCAATGCCCTGGGCGACGTGAATCCGCTCGCCCTGGAGGAGTACCAGGAAGAGAAGGAGCGCCTCGATTTTCTGCGGGAGCAGAAGGCGGATCTGGAGGAGGCCGAAGACACCCTCCTCGACACCATCACGGAAATCAACGAGACCGCCTCCGAGCGCTTCCTCGACACGTTCAACGAGATCCGCGAGAGCTTCGGGGACATCTTCACGGAGCTGTTCGGCGAGGGGGCCTCGGCGGAGCTTCAGCTCGAAGACCCGGACGACCCGATCGACTCCGACATCGAAATCATCGCCAAGCCGAAGGGCAAGCGACCCGTGACGCTCGATCAGCTGTCCAGCGGCGAAAAGGCGCTGACCGCCACGGCGCTTCTCTTTGCGATCTATCTGGTGAAGCCGAGTCCCTTCTGCGTCCTCGACGAGGTGGACGCCCCGCTCGACGACGCCAACGTGGAGCGGTTCATGAATCTCGTCCGCCGCTTCGAGGACGATACCCAGTTTATTCTCGTCACGCACAACCAGCGCACCATGGCCCTCTCGGACCGAATGTACGGGGTAACGATGGGAGAGCAGGGAGTATCGACGCTCGTGGGGGTCGAGTTCGACGAGGCCGTAGAAATCACGGAGTAGGGCCGCGCGGCTTCGTCGGCGGTCGGGGCCGTTGCGGGGGCTTCTCCCCGGTCTGTTTGCGTGCGTCCTTTCCGGTCCGACGGTTGCTCGGCCCCCTCCGTGCCGGCCTCCCGGTTGCCCTCACGCAGCCGATCCGCGCCGACGACCTGCGCCACGACCGTCGGTGCATCGCGGAGACCGCCGGGCATGGGAACGGCGCTATCCCTTGATGACGCCGAGGGGACGGAGGCGGGCCACCCGCTTCGAAATCCCAGCGCCCTCCACGGCCTCCACCACGTCGGCCACGTCCTTGTAGGCCTCCGGAATCTCCTCCCGGACCGTCCGACCGCTCTCGCCTCGTACGATGATCCCCTCGTTGGCCAGCTCCGCGGTCACGTTGCGGTGGCCGGCCGTCTTGCGGGCCTGACGGCGGCTCATCTTGCGCCCGGCGCCGTGGCACGTGCTGCCGAACGTTTCCTCCATCGCCCGGTCGGTGCCCACCAGGACGTAGGAGTAGCGGCCCATGTCACCGGGGATGAGCACCGGCTGGCCCACCTTCTGGTAGCGGCCCGGCACGAGGGGATGGCCCGCCGGCAGGGCCCGCGTCGCGCCCTTGCGGTGCACGCACACCTCCTGGGTGCGCCCGTCCACCCGGTGCTGCTCGAACTTCGCGATGTTGTGCGCCACCTCGTACACCGTCCGCAGGCCGTGCTCGCGGGGCGTCAGGTCGAGCGCGTTCTCGAAGGCGAGACGCGTGTTGTGGGCCATCACCTGCCGGTTGGCGAAGGCGTAGTTGATGGCGCACCGCATCCCGCGGATGTATTTCTGTCCCTCCGGTGAGTCGATGGGCGTGCAGGCGAGCTGGCGGTCGGGCAGCTCGATGTTGTACGTGTTCATGGCCCGGTCCATGTCCTGCAGCGCATCGTCGCACACCTGGTACCCAAAGCCGCGGCTGCCAGAGTGGATGATGGCGGTGACGGTGCCCTCGTCGAGCCCCATCACGCGGGCGGCCCGCTCGTCGTAAATGTTGGCGACGTAGCCCACCTCCAGGAAGTGGTTGCCGGAGCCGAGCGTGCCGATCTGGTCGAGCCCCCGCTCCCGCGCCCGGCCCGACACCGCGTCCGGGTCGGCGCCGTCGACCTGCCCGCCCTCCTCAATCACGTCGAGGTCGGCGTCGGAGCCGTAGCCCTGCTGTACGGCCCAGGGCGCACCCTTTCGCAGCACGTGCGGGAGCGTGGAGGCGTCCACGCGGAGGGCGCCGGAGGAGCCCACGCCGGTGGGCACGCGGTGGAAGAGGGCATCCACGAGGCGCTCCTGATCCTGCCGGTCGAGGTCGTCTTTCGTGAGCTTCGACGCCATCAGCCGCACGCCGCAGTTGGAGACGACGAAGCCGTCGGCGACGAAGTTGTGGTCCTCATGCTTGACGGTGAAGTCGTACACGTGCGGGTCGCCGGTTTCGGCCTCCAGGTCGACGGGTTCAATCGAGTCGACCGTCGACCAGACCACCCCGCTTTGCCCCAATCCGTCGAGCGCGTTTTCGCAAAACGTGTCGAACGTTGGAAACGAGGATCCGATGCGGACGTCGGTGTCGCGCGTTTCGTACAGTGAGCGCTCTAAGAACCGGCGGTTGACGTGCTCGCCGGTCAGGTCGTCGTAAATGTCGGACGGGGCCGTGCCCGATGCGTATCGGGCCTGTGCCTGCTCGTCGGCGGTCCGGCGCTGGAGGAGAACCCGCTGTTTTTGCTTCAGGTACTCGACGGCCGCCATCGCGAGGGACGACCGCTTCTGGTTGTACGCGTACCCGATCCGGCTCCAGAGAGCGAGCAGCGAGTCCGTTCGCGATGAGAGCATCAACCGAAGCCGCACCCGACCGTCGGGGCTGTTCTCTGGAGCAACTTCAGTGATGGCCTTCGCCTCTACGCCGAACGCCTCGATCACAGAGGCCAGGTCCTCGAGGAACTGCCGTCCGCTTTCGGCCCATTGAGTCCGCTTGCTCAGGGAGAGGGTCGGGGCGTAGAAGGTGCGGCCGTGGTTGGTCATCGTCGACGGGGCCGACAGCTCCGCCCCGAAGAAGGAAGCCAGGAAGAGACGCTGGTGCCATCGGGGGGCGTCGTGAAGCCAAGGCGGGACCGAGTAGTCCTGTGCCGCCTTGTCGCCGACCGGTACGCCCAGTGCCGACATGAGGGCGGCGAAGGAGGTGCTCACCACCTTGAACGAGGTCTCCGTCCGTTCGAAGTCGTGGTGGTCGTAGGGCGTGTCGATGCTGTGTTCGCGGGAACGCTGGTAGATGCGGGACGGCGTGAAGCCGGCCGCTTCCACGTCGGTGCGAATCGCCTCCAGGTCATCGGGTTCGGCGTAGAACCAGGCCGTTCCCTTCCCCCGGTCGCCGCTGAAGTAGAGCGTCCCGTCCCCGAAGAGGAAACCGGCGATTTTGATGAGCTGGGGCACCGTAGGGTCGGACGCCCGGAGCGGAAGGAGGTCCCGCCCTCGGAGATACCGAAGGACTTGCCCCACGGCATTCCCGGCGGTGTCCTTCTCCTGCTCCGCCAGCACGTCGCGGATATCGGCCTCGCTGACAAGGACGCGGTCGGACGGCTCCTCGTAGGACACGCCCTCGAACGGGTGGCGAGCGATCCGGTCGCCCGGTGCCAGGTCGCCGAGATTGGTCATGCCGTCGGGCGTCCAGAACGGGTGGTCGCCAGTGGCCAGGACCGCGTCGCCCCCGGTGGTGCGGAGGCGATACACCGGTTGGTTGGGACGGTGCTTCAGGTACGCGGCAATGGACGTCTCGTCGCTCGATGGGGCCTCAAGGTCGTGGCAGTGGAGCACGTCGTCCGGCCACGTCGATTCCATCTCCGCAATCGAACGCGTGTAGCCGTGCGCATGAAGGAGCTCGCTATCGCCCGAGAGGCAGTTGATGTCGTAGCCGACCCCGCCCGGCGAGATCACACCGTCGTCGGGGTCGAACGCGGCGACGCCGCCGATCGGAAAGCCGTAGCCCCAGTGGATATCGGGCATGGCGAGCGAGGCGCCCACGATGCCGGGCATGTGGGCCACGTTGATGGCTTGCTGGGGCGCGTCGTCGGACCGAATGTCGTCCAGCATGGACTCGCTGGCGTAGAGGCGGGCCGGGACGCGCATGCCGCCCTGCTTTGGGATCTGCCAGCGGTAGTCGTCGAGTTTTTCGAACGTGTAGCTGGGCATGGAACTCGGACGCGATGGGCGAAAGACGGTCGGTCTCGGGCGGGCGCCCAGGGCTTCGGGCGGACGGCGCTACGTGTCCGAGGCGCCGAGGATCTTGGCGGCCGGAAGCGGGGTGCCGTCGAGGGGGGGCGGGAGCGGGACGGTGTCGCCGCGGCCGTAGCGGCGGCGTTCGGAATAGGCATTGCCGGTGGGGCTCCACCCCACATCCACCGTTTCCTGCTCCAGGTCCACAAGCCAGTAGGTCGGAATCCCGGCCCGCGCGTAGCGCGGCTGCTTGACCGTGCGGTCGTAGTCGGCGCTCGTCTCGGCGACCTCCACCACGAGGATCACATCGTCCGGGCGGGGAATTTCGTCCTGCGGGGCGTTGGGGCGGAGGAGGGTGAGGTCCGGCTCCGGTTCGCTCGTGTCGTCGAGCCGGATGGGGTTCTGCACGCTGATCCACGCGGAGGGAGACGCCTCCGCGTAGAGGCGATGCGAGAACAGCTGGTTCAGGCGATTAACACAGTGGAGGTGGGCGGGGCCGATGGGGGACATGGAGACAAGGCGGCCATCGAGCAGTTCGACGCGGTCGTCCTCTCCGAGAATCCCGGCCTCGGCCATGCGGTGGTATTCCTCAGCCGTGAGGGGCCGCTGGCGGGCCGAGAGGAGGGCTGTAGCCGTGGGAGAGACTGTTGAGGACATGATGAGGCGCGGATGGAACCGGATTGTGTCGCCTGTTAAAATGCGCAGGCTCACGTCCAGGTTGCAGAAGGAGACGGAGCCCCCTCACGCATCACGCCCCACTACATATCGAAAATCACCTGCACGGTCCACCCGTCGGCCGTTTTCCGGATCTCCATCCCGTGAAAGGTGATGGCCTTGATCTCGGTGTGGACGGTGTGGCGGGCCGGGTCGAGCGCCTCGCCGGTGGCCGTGGCCGAGAGCCGCAGGCCGTCCGCGGTGGGGGCGATGTCGTCCACCGAAAATGCGCAGAAGAGTCGGTTGTGGACCGTGTGGTGGTAGTTGAGATCCGAGAGCCAGCGCACCATGAGCGCTTCCCGGTCGCGCCCCTCTACGGAGACGGCCGTCGCGTCGGTGGGGTGCACGGCGTTGAGGTCGGTCAACACCGAGAACATGCCCGTCGCGGCCCGCTCGAACAGCTGAGGCACCGTGTCGGCCGTGATCCGCAGGCCCACGTCGCCCGTGTGGTCGATCTCCTGGAGCCAGTCGGGCGCGGAAGCAGCCATCACAGGCGCGGGTCCACCGTGGTTGTGTCCTCCGGCGGGCCGGTCTCATAGGCACGGTCGGAGTTGCACCACTCGAACCAGCCGCCGTCGTAGACCGAGATGCGGGGCCAGCCCATCAGGTAGGCGTTCATGAAGGCCTCGCTGCCGCGCCAGCCGGTGCCGCAATAGAACCCGATGTGCTTGGAGGGAACGACGGCCGCCTCGCCCCACTTGCGGGCCACTTCTTCGAAGGCGCGGGTGGTGTAGTCGAAGTTGCGGTAGTTCTCCATGTGATAAGCGTCGCTCCCGCAGTTTCCAAACACCGCGCCGGGGATGCGGCCCGTCTGCTCGATGTAGTGGTAGCCGCTGCGCTCGCCGATGAACTCGCTCCAGCTGCGCACGCTCACGAGGGCGCCGTCCTCGGCTGCGAGCAGAGACTCGGCGTCGTCGAGGTCGAGCATGAACTCGGGTCGTTCGGGCACGTCGAGGCCGGTCTCATTGACTGGCGTGGGAGACACGTCGTCCGTCGACAGCTCGTAGCCGGCCTCCGTCCACGTGTTGAGACCACCGTTGAGGATCTTCACGTCCTGGAGGCCGGCGTAGAGCAGGATCGCCGCGCACCGCATGGCGCCGAGGTGGCCGGCGCTCTGGGCGGGATGCTCCTGCTCGTAGGTTGGGTGCGAGAAGCGGCCGTAGAGCACGACGGTGGTGTCGCGCTGGATGCCGAGGCGGCAGAGGGCGTCCTCCAGCTCGGCGGGCGAGCGGCGGTTCCAGGTCTCGGGCGACTCCAGCCAGTTCGTGTTCAGCGGAAGGGCGCCCGGAATGTGCCCGTCCTCGTAATCCGCGCGGTGGTCGAAGTGGGCGTGGCAGACGACCGTATCGGTGCCGTTGACGGCGGGGGCGTCGCCGCCGTGCAGGAGGCCGTGCAGCCAGTCGGGCGACACCAGCTGCTGATAGCGGTCGAGACGGGAGACCGGGCGGCGCGCATCGGCGGCCCAGTCGTCCGCAAAGCCGTCGTAGATCCAGAGGTCGTCGAACCCGAGGCGCGACAGCTTGGCGGCCATGGTTTCGGCCGTGTCGGCCTCGTAGCCGTAGATCGTCACGGGCTGGTCGGGCGACAGTTGCTTCTCCTCGACCACTTCGACCCAGTCCATGTACCGCGTCCACTCGGCGGGCAGGTGCTTGGCCCCCGGCACGTGGCCGCCGCGGGGCTCGTTTTGCAGGGGCCAACCGTTATAGGCGGCCGTGGGGCGCACGTCGAGAATGGCGTGGGCGGGGTCGGCCCAGTGGGAAACGAAAGTCTCGGGGGCGATCGACGTGAGAGAGTCGATCGTCGATTCGCGAAACATAGAACGGGCAGGCAGTGAGAAAAAGAGCGGGTGGGCGGGCGTGCCCCGGAGGAGGGGCGCCGCCCGGCGGCGCCGGACGGCGGACCGGGCTAGTCGGTAGCGGTGGCGGTGTCGATCAGGTGCAGCACGTGATTGGTATGGGCGCGGGTCTCGGCGTTCACGCCGCGCTTGCGGTCCAGCATCTGCTCAATCTGCCGCAGGCTCTGCAGGGCGGCCGACTGGGCCACGTTGTCGTACTGCGCGTCGCCCTCCTCGCCCACGACCGTGGCCAGGGACTCAACGTACGACACCTGCAGGTTCTGGCGGAACGTGTTCACGTTGCCTTGCGCGTCGGCCGCAAAGACCGTATCCGTCAGGTCCTGCATGTAGTCGGCAAGGGCGTACTCGTTGCCGTAGAGGCGGGTGTCCGTCATGCGCTCCAGCACGTCGGGGTGCAGTAGGTGGGCGAGCACGCTCTCCTGAATGCCGAGGACGCGGGCGTGCACCTTCGGGTCTTCCGACTGCCCAAAGAAGTTAAATCCGCGCCGCTGCGGCTGCAGGTGGCGGTAGAGTTCCTCCGGCACAATGTTGAAGGCATCGGGCGCAAAGAGGTGCTGGTCGAGCAGGTCGAGGGCGCGCTGCTGTTTCTCGAGGGAGACGGGCCGGTAGGGCTCCGTGGCGCCCTCCTGGCCAATGAGCGCGCGGTCGACGTAGACGCCGCCCACGTAGCGCGAGGCGACGGCGGCCATCTGGGCGTGCTGGCCGGTGACGCTGAGGAAGGCGTTGCGCAGCTCCTGATACGACTGCCCAGGGTCCTCGTACTTCTCCAGGAGGTCGTCCATCAGGTCGCCCACCAGGTCCATGCGGCCCTCGGCGTAGTCGAGCGCCTCGTTCGACATGTCGCCGACCATGACCTCGGGGTCGATGGCCTTGCCCGGCGCGCGCATGTCGTCCGCGTCGTTGCCGAAGGCGAGATCGGGGTCCGTGGAGCGCGACAGGATCTCGTCGAGCGTCTCCTCGGAGGCGTTGGGCGTGTAGCCGTACTCCACGGCCCACTCGTCGTAGGGGCCGGGGCGGGTCGTGTAGTACTGCCCCTGCTCCACGTCGGGCGGGGCGACGTTGACCGCCGGGTAGTCCATGACCGAGCCCACGAGGCCCTCCTCCCGTGTCACGGAGGGATTGTGCACCTCATCGGCCGAGTGCAGCTGCGAGGATTTCATGTTGTGCTGCAGGCCGAGGGTGTGCCCCACCTCGTGGAGCGCGAGGAAGTGGAGCGCCTCCTCCATGAGCTGCGTCATCTCGCCCTCCAGGTCCGAGGGGCCGCTCTGTTCGGGGCTCGGGTCGGCGGTCTCGGTGTCCAGGGCGGCCCGCCCGAACAGGGTGTTCATGTGCAGGAAGCCGGGCAGTGTGCAGGCGTGCGGCGGCAGCTCGGCGGGCACCTGGCTGGAGGCGTCCAGCGGCAGGCCCGCCTCCTCAAACAGCTTGTTCTGTGCCACCTGATTGGTCAGGAAGGCGTACTCCAGCATCACGTCGGCGCCCAGGATCTGGCCGGTGTGCGGGTTCACGAAGCTGGGCCCGTAGCCGCTGAAGGGCGGGTTGGGGGAGGAGGTCCAGCGCAGCACGTTGTAGCGGATGTCGCCCGCGTCCCACGAGGCGGTGTCGGGCTGCACCTTCACCTCGATTGCGTTCTTGAAGCCGGCCTCGCGGAAGGCGGTGTTCCACTCCAGCACCGCGTCGCGAATGATGGGCCGGATGCGCTCGGGGGTCGTGTTTTCGATCCACCACGTAATCGGCTCCACCGGCTCGGACAGCTCGGCGTCGGGGTTTTTCTTCTTCAGGTGCCAGCGGTTGATGAGGTCGTGGTAGGGCGTAGCGCTGGTGGACGTGAGGTCGTCCTTCTGCTGGGTGAAGAAGCCGATGCGCGGGTCCGAAAAGCGCGGCTCAAAGTCGTTGTCGGGCACCTCGACGAGGCTGTGCCGCAGCGTGATCGTGACGTTGCGGGGGTTGGTGACGGCGTCGGAGCCGGAGCTGGTGGGGTACTGGTTCTCGAAGACGTAGTCGACGACCACGTCCGTGTTCTTCGGATAGTTGTGGACGCCCTGCACCTTCGACTTCTCCTTGCTCTGGCGGCCCAGGTCGAAGCCGCCCGGCGGCTGGCCGGGAGAGGGCGAAGGCTTCACCTGCGTGAGCGACTCGGTGAGGAACAGGTTGTCGGCGCTGATGAGGAGGCGGCCGGTGGAGTCGTCCTTGGCCACGATCTTTTCGACGTGCAGGACGGAGGGGCTCACGTTGGCGTCCGACGCGCGGGTGAGGGCGCTTTCGTCGTTGAAGTGGAAGTTGGTGTTCACCTCCACGAACTCGATGCGGTCGTAGTGGCGCCGCACCTTAAAGACGGTGTTGTCGCGGTAGTTGCCGCGGAAGGTGCCGGCCTCGGTCACGCCGTCGACCGTGTGCGTGAAGTAGATGTACTCCTCGCCGATCTGGCTGGAGTCGAGGGCCATGTGCAGCGAGCCGTCCGTCGTGTCGCGGTAGACGGTGAAGAGGCCGTCGAGGGTGTCGCTTTCGGCGATGGCCTTGGCGAAGTCGCTTTTCTCGTCGGCGGCTTCGGCGGACGGATCGCCGGTCGACGAGGCGGAGGGGTCGGTCGTTTCGCCGGTGCTCGTACAGCCGGCGAGGAGGAGCAGGGCGAGGGCACTGGCGCCCAGGAGGGAACGAAGACGCATGAAAATGCAGGTGGGTTGCGGAAACGAGAGTGAGCGTCCCCGGCGAAGAACCGATTGCCCCGGGGCCGGGCCAACGACGACGAGCGCGCGGCCGTTGTTGCGGGCGCCATTATGCGCCCGCCCACAACGTATGCGTGCGGGGACTAAAATGCCACCCGTCCCCCTCGGGCCGGGCGGGCCCCGAGCGCTCCGCCTCAAACCAGCGGGTCCCCAGGTCTCGAGTCGCCTGAGGGGGAGGAAGGCGTCCCAGTCCTTGGGGAGGGGCGACTCGCCGCCGCGCATTGAGTGAGGAGTATGGGGCCACTCACGGGCGGGTTCAGAGGACGGCACGGAGGGGCGGGCTGCGCGTACGGATCGGTTGGGGAGCTTGAAGGTTCATGGGGGTCCGTTCCTTCTTTTTCTGGCTGGCCCCTCTTCCCCGTCATGTCCGATGTCCCGTCCGATGCCCCAGAGGCGGACGCCTCCGCCGCTCGTCCCCTCCGCACCCGCCTCGCGATCTGGGGCGGCAGCCTGCTCGGGGGGCTCGCCGTCCTGGTCCTCGTCGCCGCGCTCGTGCTGCCGCGCCTCTTTACGTCCGAGCAGCTGAAGGGCTACGTCGTGCCGCCGCTGGAGGAGGCCACCGGCCGCACCGTCGAGATTGACGACATTGGCCTGCAGGTGCTCTGGACGCCCGCCGTGCGCGTCTCCGGCTTCCGCCTCGCCAACGACGAGCGGTTTGGCCCCCAGCCCGCCGTGGCGGCCCGCACCCTGAGCGTCGACGTGGCGCTCTGGCCCCTGGTCACCGGCCGCATCGAGCCGACCGCCGTGGGGTTCGACGGCCTGCGCGTCCGCTACACGGTGGCCGCGGACGGCGTCACCAACTTCGACACGCTCGGCGGCCCGGCGGACACGACCGAGGCGGAGGCGGACGGCCCGCCCCTCGGCGGCATCCCACTGTCCGACGTGCGCGTGACCGACGCCCAGCTGCACTACGACGATCAGAGCACGGGGCAGGCCGCCCGCCTCGGCTTCGACGCCCGGATGAGCGCGGGGCCGGATGGCGACGCAATTGCGAGCACGGGCACGGTGGACCTCCAGACGGTGCGCGCCCTGCTCCCCGGCGTGCGCGCCGACACGCTGGCCGTGCAGGACGCGTCGCTCACCTACGATGTGCGGGCGGCGCTGGCGGAGGGGCGGATCGACGTGCACGCGCTCGACCTCACGACGGCGCCCCTCTCGCTCACGGCCGCCGGGGCCCTCACGCACCTCAACACGCGGCCTGCGGTCGACCTTTCGGTGGAAACCGGGGACACCGACCTGGCGGAGATTGCGGGCTTCGTGCCGGCCGCGGCGGTGGAGGGGCTGAACCCGCGCGGCGCCCTCTCGCTAAACGCGACGATTGCCGGCCCGCTCCCGGACAGCACCGGCGCTACGGATTCCCTGCGGGTCGACGGCACCGGGCGGCTCACGGAGTTCGGGGCCGACTACCAGGGCACGGCCCTCGTCCGTAACCTCACGGCCGACCTGGCGCTTTCGCTCGACTCGGCGGCCGTCCGCAACGTGGAGGGCACCCTCCTCGACGCGTCCCTCGCCGGGCACGCGGCCGTGCAGAACCTGCGCGACACGCCGGCGCTCGACCTTACAGTCACTACGGGGGCGCTCAACCTGGCCACCCTCGCGGCCCTTGCGCCGGAGGGCGAGGCCGACGCCTACAATCCGCGCGGCACCCTGCGCCTCGACGTGGCCGCGGCGGGGCCGCTGGGGGACGAGGACCCGCTGGGCGCGCTCACCTACGACGGCACTGGGCAGCTGGCCGGGCTGGGGCTCGACTATGACGGCGCGGCGCTGCTGCACGACCTGGGGGCCGACCTGTCCTTTTCCGAAACGGCCGTCACCGTCGCGTCGATTGACGGGCAGCTCTTCGAGGAGCCGCTTTCGGGCGAGGTGACGATCCGGGAGCCAATGGGCGATGCGCAGGTGAAGGGGCGCCTGGCGGGCGGTGCAGACCTGGGTCGCTTGGCGTCGATGGTGGACGACACGAGCGGCGTGGAGGGGCGGGCCACCTACGACGTGGGCTTTTCGGGGCCGCTCGCCGATCCGAACGCCCTCCGCCCGACCGGCACCGTCGACCTGGCCGACGTCCGGTATCCCTACGAGTCGTTCCGCGCCCCAATCGAGATTTCCGAGGCGACCGTCGAGCTGACCGGCACGGGCCTGTCGATGGACCGCTTCTCGCTCCGGACGGGCGAACAGACGATGGAGCTAGAGGCGACGGCCCGGAATCTCTTTCCGACGTCGGAGGGACTGGCGGAGACGGACCCGGCCCTGTCGGCCACGTTTGCGCTCATGGCCGACCGCCTCGACCTTGTCGAGCTCTATCCCGAGGCGGAGGAGACGGACGTGTACTACTCGCAGCTCTTTGCGGCGTCGCTCTCGGGGAGCCAGGTGGAGGGGCAGGACCCCGAGGCGGTGGCGGAGGCGCTCTACGGCGGGACGGAGATTCCGCCCTACGCGGTGGACGGGCGCGTGGAGATCGGCACCTTTCGCAACGACCCGCAGCGCATCGACGACCTGGCGTTCGACGTGACGATGGACGACCGTCGCCTCCAGCTCCAAAACCTGAAGGGCACGACCTACGAGGGCACGCTGGCCGGGTCGGTGACGCTCGATCAGCGCGGGACCGCGTCCACGTCGGCCCGGCGGGGGAGCTCCTCGGTGCTGATGGCCAGTGCCGGGGCGGCGGCTGTTCCCCAGGCCCAGGCCCTCGCGCTCGACTACGACGTCACCCTCAGCGGGGCGCGGGCGGGCGCCTTTCTCGAAGACTGGACCACCATCGGCCGCATCGTGGACGGCACGCTCGACCTGACGATTGACGGGGACACGCCCCTCAGCGAGGGCTTCCTGCCGCAGCTCGATGCCTTCTCGGCCACCGGCACGTCCCTCGTGGCCGACGGCGGACTGGTCGCGGAGTCCGGGCTCGCGAACGCCCTCACCAATGCGCTCGGCCTCGACCTCTCGTCCCTGACCGATTTTCGGCGCTTCGGGGGACCGTTCTCCATTCAAAACGGCCAGATCGAGATGGAGACGTGGTCGATCGGGGGGGCGCAGTTTAGTGGCGAGGTGGGCGGGCAGCTGGGGCTCGGCGGCAGTGTCGACCTCGCCCTCACGCTCAACCTGCCGCTGTCGCGGCTGCAGAACTCGAAGATTCCGGGCCTGGCGGGCGGGGGCGACGGCACCCTCGCGGGCCTCGTGAAGAAGCTGGCCGGGGGCGAGGCGGGCAGCGAGACGGTGCCGGTGAAGGTGGGCATCGGGGGCACGATTCGGGAGCCCTCGGTGTCGGTGGGCAATCGCGATGCGATTCAGGAGCGGCTGCGCGCGCTGGCGAAGGAGGAGGGCCTGGGGCGCCTCCGCAACCTGCTGCCGGGCGGCGGCAACTAATCGGCCTGCCGGGTCCGGGGAGGTCTCTCCACGTCGGGCCGCTCTCCCGCGGCCCTCCGGTCGAGACGACGTGGATTCGGAAGGGAGGGTCTTCTTTCGTTCGTTACAGGTCGTGTCGAGCGAGGGAACCGAGTCGAGACATCTCCTCGGGCGTGCCAAAATCAATTGGGGGAATGCTGACGTGGAGGAGGGACCTTCCCTCCGACCCGTCTCGCCGTGGTCACCGGTCGTCCCGACGCGTTTATTCACGACGAGGGCCCGCTGCGCGCCCGGCCGGTTTGTCTCAGCCCTCCTCGTCGCCCCCGTCCGGCCATTCGTCGCGTGCAGCCCCCGGCCCATCGCATCCCCCGAATCGAACCCGCGGATCGGGGGTCTAAGCCCCCGGACACAGGACGAGGGGCGTTTTCGGCGTTTCCGCGAGGCCCCTCTGCCTCTCGAACTTTCTCATTGATCCGCCCGATCCGACCATGCAGGCGTCCTACTCCCTCCGCTCGCACGACGCATCGAACTTCGACGACTACTTCATGGCCTTCTTCCTCATTCTCTTCGTCGGTGCGCTCGTGGTCCTGTAGGGACGCCCGAGACATCTCTACAGGCCTTTCGGAACCAACCGTAGGCGCCGGTTCCGGAGAGGCCTCTCCGCTCCGGGCCGCTCGCCGGCGGCCCTCCGGTCGAGGCGACACAGATTCAAAGGGGCGAGCCGCTCCCCGTCCGATGCCGGTCCTGTCGAGCGACCGGCGGGAGGCAGGGCATGCTGGTTGGGGGCGTCCGATACACACGGGAAGGCAAATCAAAAAAAACGGGCCGTCCTCGTGAGAAGACGGCTCGCTGGATGGAGGCAATGGTGGAGGAGGCGCCGAGCGGAGCAGGGGCGCGTTAGAACGTAACCCAGGTCATCAGCTCGACCCCAAACTGCGCGTTGTTCTCCGTAAAGTCGGCACCCTCCGCGTAGTCGCTGTCGGTGTGGCTCAGGTACACGACTGGGCCGAGGGCCACCATCGTGCCGCCGATGTTCAGGCGCGGCTTGGCGCTCAGGCGGCCGGCCAGCGACAGGTTGGTGTTGCCGCTGTCCTGCACGTAGCCCCACGACTGGTTGACGCCCCCGCCCACGGTAAGGAGGGTCGGGATGCGGGTGCGGACCACGCGGCTAAAGACGCCGTCGACGGTGTACCCGAGTTGGCGGGCCGTGCTGCGGGTTTCCCAGATGCCGTTTCGGTCCACGAAGTACGTGGGGCCGGCGCTCAGGCGCCAGTGGGTGCGGCCCGTGATGAGGGATCCGCGGTCCAGGCCGAGCAGGAAACGAACGCGCTGGTCGCCGCTCGCCAGGGTGTTCCGCTGGAACGGGTCGTCCTCGTAGCTCCCTTCGAGCCGGAGCTCCACGCCGACCTTTTGGGGGGTGCCGAAGCGGGCGGCCACGCTTGCGCCGTAGGGCACGTCGTGGTGGTCGCCCACGTCCTGTGAGGAGAACGTGGGCTGCGTGCTGCCAAACAGACTTAGCTCGTAGCGCTGCTCGGGGGTCGCGTTCCACCGCACCGTGGTGGTGAGGTCGCCCTTGAGGCGAGTGGCCTGGTACCGAGGGGCCGCGAGGCCGGGCAGGTCGCTGCGGTTGGGCCCGCCGAGGGCGGCCGCCGTCGTAATCCACTCGAACCCGGAGGTGGAAACCCGATTGATCCGGAACTCACCGTCAATGGTTGCGAGCGTGGGGCCGAGGATGGTGGTGTCGCGGCGCGTGGTAACTATGGTAGGGCGCTCGACGGTCGGCCCCGTCGCCACGAGCACGAAGCGAACCTGCTCGCCGCCGGGGGCCAGGCTGCGCAGCCATCCGCGCAGCTCGCGGGCGTTGTGGGACGAGCCGGCCGCCGTGCGGATGCCCGAGAGGCTGTTCGTGAGAGACACGTCGTACCAGGACGCGACGTCCACAACCGTCTCTACGCCGCGGACCTGCTTGCAGGGGCGGTCGTCAAAGAGGCGGCCGCGCGATCCGCGGTCCTCGTCGGAGCCGGGCTCCAGCCGGGCACACTCCAGGCCGTCCGGCACCGTCACGTCGAAGGCGTCGTCGGCGGGCGGGCGAATGATGAGCAGTTCGTGGGCCACGGCGGAGGCAGCGGCCGCTCCGCGGGCCGCCCGGTCGCTCACCTGCACGTCCACGATCTGGCCGTCGGCCACAATCATGGCGTGCTGCAGGTTCACCGCAAAGCCGCGGCTGCGGTCGGTGTACTGGATGGCGTCGAGGTCCGAGGGACGCGGGATGCGGAGCACGCCGAGGGACTCGTCGGCCACGTCGTCGAAGGACTGGCCGGCGTTGACGCGCTTGTAGAAGACGGTGGGGGGCTGCACGATGTCGGCGCCGCGCCGGATTTCAATCTCCGACTGTGGAATGGTTGGGGCCACCGGGTCCTGGGCGACGGCGAGGGGCGCCCACAGCAGGGCGGCGAACACAAGAAGCGGGGCGATCCACAGCATACGGATCGAGCCGGCGCCCTTGCGGGAGCAAGTACGGGTCGTCATTGGAACGTAAGAAAAGGGGGAAGGGGGCACAGGGGAATCACCAACGAAAACATACGACCCCCTCAGCATTGGCCCGGTCCGGTTCGGCGCATCGTGGGGAGATCTTCCCGACGTGTGGATGGGGTTTTTTCCCTTGCGGGCGTGTCGCTTTTGGCGCACCCCCGGCCAGAGGGGCACGGTCTCCCGCCGGTTACCACCCGACAAAGGACCTGGGCGGGGCCCACAGTGCGCCCCGTCCCGCCCCCTGCGCCGCGGGAATGATGTGCTCGGACAGCAGGCGGACGAGGCGTCGGTTGTGCCCGTCGCTGCCCGCCGGTCGGTTCGACAGGGAGGAGGTCATGGCCACCACCAGGTCGAGCGCCGGCACCACGAACACGTACTGCCCGCCGTGCCCCCAGGCAAAGGCGACCGCCTCGCCGCCGAAGGTGTGCGTGAACCAGAGATAGCCGTACTGGTGGTCGCGGTAGGTGGAGCGGACGTAGGTGCGCCAGGAGAGGTCGACCCAGTCGGCCGGGAGCACGCGCTGCCCATCGAAGGTGCCGCGGTTCAGATAGAGTTGGCCGAAGCGGAGCAGGCCGCGCGGCGTGAGGGCCATGTTGTTGCCGCCGAAGTAGTAGCCCTGCGGGTCTTGCTGCCAACTGCGAATCGTGGTGCCGAGCGGGTCGAAGAGCTCCTCCTGGGCGAAGGTGCGGAGCGGTTGGCCGGTGGCGTTGGCGAGGATGACGCCCAGGAGGTGCGTGTTGCCGGTGCTGTAGATCATCTCTCCGCCGGGATGGTCTTCCATGGGCCGCTGAAGGGCGTTTGCCACCCAGTTCGTGCTCGTCACCCACGCGCCGTAGTTGCCGAAGCTGGTGGATTCGAGACCGGCCTGCTGCGTGAGCAGGTTGCGGATCGTGATCCGCTGCTTGCGCGGTTGGTCGGCCAGGAGGTCGGGGAAGAACGCGCCGATGGGCTGGTGGAGGCCGTCGAGGTGTCCCTGTTCAATCGCGATGCCCGTGAGGGCGCTCAGCACGCTCTTGCTAGCGGACTTCAGGTTCGCTCCCTGCGTGGGCGTCATGCCGTCGAAGTAGATCTCCGCGACCGTCGTGTCCCCACGGGCCACGAGCAGGCTGGTGAGGGGCGGCGCCAGGGTGTCGGCCCGGGCCACCGCATCGGCGAGTGCGATGGAATCGAAGCCGTGCGCCGCGGGCGGATGGGCGCGCCACGTGACGGTCTGCTGGCCGTGGGCGGCGGGGGGCGTGAGGAGGGCGGCGGCGAGGATCGTCGCCCCAACGAGGGCCACAATGAGCGTGCGGGGAAATGTCGTTCGGCGACGGGGAGGCACAGCGGGAAGAGGATCGGGAGGTGGGGCTTGAAGGGCGGGTACCCCGGAGAACAGGGCGTGTTCGGGGCGGGGAAGAGGCTCGGCCACGGTCCTTACGGCGGAGACAGATTGCTATTTGGGCGGGGCGCGCCTACGTTGGACATCTTCCGTCTTCTCCCTGATCCTCTGGTTTTGGTATGCCGTCCGTCTCGTCCGTTCGTGCTTTCGGCCTCGCACTCCTCCTTGCGCTCAGCGGCCTCGCGGTTGCGTCCGGGACCGGGGCGTCTCCGCCCCGTTCCGCCCCCGCGCCTGCGTCCGTCGCGCCCGCCCCCGAGTACGCTGAGAACGGGATGGTGGTCTCGGCCAAGCGCCGCGCCTCCGCGGCCGGCGTGGCGATGCTGGAACAGGGCGGCAACGCCGTCGATGCGGCCGTGGCGACGGGCTTTGCGCTGGCCGTGGTGCACCCCTACGCGGGCAACTTGGGCGGGGGCGGCTTCATGGTCATTCGCCAGTCCGACGGCTCGGTCACGACGATCGACCACCGCGAGGATGCACCCGCCGGCGCCACGCAGGACGTGTACCTCGACGCTGAGGGCAATGCCGTGCGCGAGCGGAGCCGGCGCGGCTACCTCGCCTCCGGCGTGCCCGGCACCGTGGCGGGCCTCCTCAAGGCGCTCGACGAACACGGCACGCTCGACCGCGAAACGGTGATGGCCCCCGCCATTCGGCTGGCCGCGGAGGGCTTCCCGCTCCCGCACTCCCTGGCGGAGGACCTGAACAGTCGCTACGAGACGTTCGCCGAGTTTTCGGCCACGAAGAAGTACTTCACGAAAGGCCGTGCGGACCGACAGTACCGCGCCGGGGAACTGTTTGTGCAGGAGGAACTCGCCGCCACACTCCGCCGCATCCGCGACCGGGGGCGCGACGAGTTCTACGAGGGGCACACTGCCGACCTCATCGCCGATCAGTTCCAGGAACACGACGGGCTGATCGACCGGGAGGACCTGGCCGAGTATCGGGCGGTGGAGCGCGAGCCGGTGACGGCCACCTACCGCGGCTACGAGGTGCACTCGATGGGGCCGCCCTCCTCCGGCGGCGTGGCGATTGCACAGCTCCTGAACGCGGCGGAGAGGAAGGACATCGACCGGATGGGCTTCAACTCCAGCGCCACGGTGCACTACCTGGGCGAGGCCATGCGCCGCGTCTTTGCCGATCGCGCCAAGTGGCTTGGCGATCCGGACCACGTGGAGGTGCCCACCGAGGGGCTCATCCAGAAGGACTACATGCAGGACCGGATGGCGTCGTTCGATTCCACGCGCATCACGCCCAGCGATTCGGTGGAGGCGGGGCAGCCCGCGCTGGCAAGCGAGTCGATGGAGACGACGCACTACTCGGTCGCCGACAGCAGCGGCATGGCGGTGAGCGTGACGACCACCATCAACAGCGGCTACGGCTCGAAGGTGGTGGTGGACGGCGCGGGCTTCTTCATGAACAACGAGATGAACGACTTTGTGCTGAAGCCGGGCGTGCCGAATCAGTTCGGCCTCTCGGGCACGAAGCGGAACCTGGTGGCGCCGGACCGCCGCATGGTGTCGTCGATGTCGCCCACCATCGTGGAGGATCCGGAGGGGCGGCTCGACCTCGTGGTGGGCGCGCCGGGCGGCTCGACAATCATCACGACTACGGCGCAGGTGATTATGAACGTGATCGACCACGGGATGGACATCGAGGAGGCGGTGACCGCCGGGCGAATCCATCATCAGTGGAAGCCGCGCACCCTGAGCTACGAGGAATACGCCCTGTCCAAGGACGCCATCCGCAACCTGGAGGCGCGCGGCTGGCCGGTGACGAAGGGCGTCTTCGGATCGTACGTGCGGTGGGGCCGCGCGCAGGGCCTTCACGTGCAGCATCCGTCCGACTCGGCCCGCGTCTTTTACGGCGGGTCGGACCCGCGGGGGACGGGCGCGGCGGTGGGGTTTTAGCGCATTGCGTAGGGCGTATTGCGTAGGGCGCACGAAACGGGAGGCCCAACCGTCCGCCCTACGCAACCAGGGCGGCGACTGAGTGACGCCGGGCCGGGACACTGCTCCCGTCTGCGTGTCTACTGACATACATCCTGCCGACGCCCCCGGCACAGCCCAGAGGCGACGTCGTTGCGGAGCCCTATTCGCCTCCCGTCGCCTCACCGCGTTCGTGGGGCCGGGGCCGGCCGGTCGAAGTCGTGCTTGCTCATGTCCTTGTCCACCGGCACCGGGTAGTTGCCCGTAAAGCAGGCGTTGCAGTAGCCGAGGTCGCTGTCGTTGGCGCGGGTGACGGCCGTCATGAGGCCCTCCACGGACAGGTACGCCAGCGAGTCGACGCCTAGGTAGTCGCGCATGGCGTCGATATCGTCGAATTTGTTTGCCAGCAGCTCGTCGGCATCGGGGAAGTCCATGCCGTAGAAACACGGGCTGATGACCGGCGGGGAGGAGACGCGGAAGTGCACGCTCTTGGCGCCGGACTCGCGGAGCATGTCCACGAGGTAGCGGGCGGTGGTGCCGCGCACGATCGAGTCGTCGATCACCACCACCGTGCGGTCTTCGAGCAGGCCCTGCACGGTGTTGAACTTGCAGCGCACCTTCATTTCGCGGCGATCCTGGCCGGGGGCGATGAAGGTGCGGCCGACGTAGTGGTTGCGGATGAGGCCGAGATCGAACCGGCAGCGATGTCCCATGTCCTGGCACTCCTCCGCGAAGCCGAGCGTGGAGGTGTTGGCGGAGTCGGGCACCGGCACCACGATGGGCGTCTTCTCGTCGTCCGACGCCTCCTCGGGGATGGGGGCCTCGTGGGCCAGCTGCACGCCCGTCTGGCGGCGCACCTTGTCCACCATTTCGCCGAAGATCTGCGAGTCGGGCCGCGAGAAGTAGACGTACTCGAAGACGCACTGGCTGACGCCGTACGTCGAGGGGATCTCGTGGCTCTCAAAGTCGCCGCCGTTGGCGCATCCCTCGCGGTCGACCACCAAAATCTCGCCGGGCTCGATGTCGCGCACGTATTCGGCGTCGATCATGTCGAAGGCGCAGGTCTCGCTCGCCACGCAGTACGCATCGCCCTCGCGGGCGCCGGGCGAGTCCATCCGGCCCAGCGCCAGGGGCCGAAAGCCGTTCGGGTCGCGAACGGCAATCATGTGCTCGTCGGTGAGCAGGAGCAGCGAGTAGGCACCCTCGATCTGCATGAGGGCGTCGATGATCTGGTCGAGGTGGTTCTGGCGACGGCTTTGTGCCGCCAGGTGCAGGATGAGCTCGCTGTCGCTGGTGGTCTGGAAGAGGGTGCCGCGCTCGCTGAAGCTCTTGCGAAGCTCGCGGGCGTTGGACAGGTTGCCGTTGTGCGACAGGGCGAGGTTCCCGTTGCGGTGGTGCACCACGAAGGGCTGGATGTTGGCCCGATTCGAGGCGGCGCCGCTCGTGGAGTAGCGGTTGTGCCCGATCCCGGCGTCGCCCAGCAGCTGCTTGTCGAAGATGTCCGGGTCGTCGAACGCGTCGAGCACGAGGCCGAAGTCCTTGTGGACCGGCATCACCGGCGCCTGCTCCTGTTCGTCGTAGGTGGAGGTGACGATGCCGGCCGATTCTTGGCCGCGATGCTGCAGGGCGTGCAGGCCGTAGTAGGTGTGCCGGGCGGCCTGGGGGTGATTGAAGATGCCGAAGATGCCGCAGTGGTCGTGGACGGCGGAGCTCATGGGCAAAGGGGGCGGCGGCAAATGGGGCCGCCGGTTCATGGGACAAGTGCGGAAGAAGGGTGTCCGCAGCGACCGGGGGGCAACCTCTTCACCGGTCGTACGAGATCGAAACTAGACGATCGGACGGATGATCCCGAGCCGATTCCGGAGGGGGACGCCCCCCTTGCGGCGCCGGCTCGCGATGAGACGAACGTTCGAACGAAGGCACGCGGGAGCCGTCGTCAGTCGGGAGAGCAGGGGGCGGAAAGGGGAAGACGGCCGATGTCGTCGAGCCCGTTCACCTCGTAGTCCGGTAGGGCCCCGGAGTACGACGCGACGAACGCCCCGAGCCGATTGGCGAGGTTCAGCAGTGGCGCGCCGCCGCGCCCGTCGAGGAGCCCGGACAGGAGGGCGGACAGGAAGGCGTCGCCCGCCCCCACCGTGTCCTGCACCTGGACGGCGTACCCGGCCTGGTGCGAGCACGCGCCGTCCTCCCACAGCCACGCGCCTGCCTCGCCCGTCGTCACACACACGGCCCGGCACCCGAACGTCGTGCCCAGGTCGTCCATCGCCGCTTCGGGGGCCGCCGCGAGGCCAAACCAGTCTCGCAGCCGCGACAGTTCCGCCTCGTTCAGCTTGACCACGTCGGCTGCCCGCAGCGAGTGCTCGACGACGGCGCGATCGACGTAGGGCGGCCGCAAGTTGATGTCGAAGACCCGCAGGGCGTCGGTTTTGCACAGGCGCTGGATGGTGTTGCGGGAGGGGGCGGCCCGTTGGGCGAGGCTGCCGAACACGAGCGCAGCGGCCCCCTCTGCGTGCTGTTGGAGGGCGTCTGTGAAGGCGATGGCGTCCCAGGCGGCCGGCTCCACGATTTCGTAGTCGGGCTCGCCGGTGGCGTCGTCCAGGGCCACCCTTACGAAGCCGGTGGGCAGGGAATCGTCGATTTGTACGAGGGCGTCGGCGAGACCCTGTGCCCGCAGGCGCCGGCGCGCCTCTGCTCCGAGCGGGTCGTTCCCCACCCGGCTCACGACGGCCACCTCCTCGCCGAGGACGTGCAGATGCCGCGCCACGTTGAGGGGGGCGCCGCCCAAGAAGAGCCCCTCGGGGAGCGCGTCCCAGAGAATTTCACCGACACACAGAATTTCGTCGCTCATGGGAACACGAATCGGGTGCGCGAGAGGGACAGACGACTACTGGTTTGGCCAGATCGAGCGGAGCGACCAGGTGTCGAGGGAGACGAGCCGGGCCGAGCCGCCCGAGGCGAAGGCGGCCACTCCGTCACTGCCCGGGTCAGGAAAAATACAATGTGTGAGGACCCGTGCCCCCTCGTTGGCGAACACCTCGACGGACGATCGGTCTACCAGCACCCGCAGCGTCACGCGGCCGTCGATGGGCGAGAGGGGAGCGGCGGTTCGGGACGCAAAGCCGTCGGCGAAGTCGATGGCCCCCGAGCGCGTACGGTCGACAAAGACGACATTGTTCGTCGCGTCGTACCCGACGACGGTTCGTTCGTCTGCTCCGGCGCGAACGTGAAGTCCCACCGTGTCGGCGTCGCGGAGAGCAAAGTCGGCGATGAGCTCACGCGTCCGTCCGGAACGGTCGTCCGCCGTGAGAGGCACAGTCTCGTCGTCGAGCGTCCGCCCCTCCAGGTGGACCGGATGCGTGCGAAGGGACTCCAGTTCGGCGACGGGGCGCTGCGTCAGCCGCAGGCGTCCGTCGATCGGCCGCAGGGAGAGGGCGCGGGCCACGGTTTGCGCGCTCCGCCACGGGGAGGTCGGGAGGGCCTCCGCGTAGGTCCAGTTGTTCATCCAGCCCAGCCACAGGGCCCGGCCGTCCGAGGGCGGCACGTTATTCCAGGGGATGGCCGCGTAGAAGTCCGGGCCGTAGTCCGCCCAGTGGGGCGCATCGTCGAGAGACGTGTCGTCCGGCGTGAACGTCGTGCCGTCGAAGCGGCCCACGAAGTACTGGCTGCCGGATCCGCCCGCCACGGCGCCCGATCCCACGTCCACCGAGAGCACCCAGCGCGTGCGGTCCGGCGGTCCGTCCACCGGCATGTGGACGAGCGCCGGGCACTCCCAGATGCCCACCGTGCTCCCGGCGGGGCCAAAGTCGCTGCGATACGTCCAGTTCTTGAGGTCCGATGATGCGTAGAACTGGATGATTCGCTGTTCCGGGAGTGCCACCGCCATTATCCACTTCTCCTCCGGCTCGTACCAGAACACGTTGGGGTCCCGAAACTCCGGGTCGGGATGGTCGAGCACCGGATTGTTTTCGTACTTTGTCCAGGTCTGCCCCCCGTCGACGCTGTAGGCCAGCGACTGGGCCTGGTTCACCGAGTCGTCCGGTCGGGTGTAGTGGCTCGTGTACACGGCCACCAGGGGTGAGGGGCCGTGCTCGACGCCGAAGCCGGCGGTGTTGTGGCGGTCCACCACCGCGCTCCCCGAAAAGATCATCTCGTTGTCCTCTTCCGCGAGGGCCACGCCCTGGTGCGTCCAGTGCACGAGGTCGGGGCTCGTGGCGTGGTACCAGCTCATGTGGCCCCACTGGTTCCCCTCCGGATTGTACTGATGGAAGAGGTGGTACGTCCCCTCGTGGTAGACGAGCCCGTTGGGGTCGTTCATCCAGTGCCGAGGGGGCGTGTAGTGGAAGTGGGGGCGGTAGGGGTCGTCGAAGG
>NCRB01000027.1 GCA_002894665.1 Salinivenus iranica | reverse complement strand
CGGCGACTCGTCCAGTGCCGTCAGGGCAAGGGGCGTTGTCAGACGGCTGGGCGGCGGCGGAGAGAAGCGCGGGGAGAAGAGCGGGACGGCCGGGGACGACGAGTCGTCTGCCTCAGCGGGCGGTGGCGGAGAGGGGGCCGCTTCGGCCTCCAGGCCTTCATACCGCTGATTGACCCGTTGGGCCAGGTCGTCCTCGGGCTCAAAGGTGAGTGCCCCGTCGCGGCGACGAAAGGTCCCGAGCCCGGAGACGTGCACACCGGTCTCATCCGCATGGTCCCGGATCGCCTGGGCCAACCGCTCCAGGAGCGTATGGGCGTGCTCTTCCGAGAGGCCCAGCGTGTCCGCAAGCAGAGAGGAAAGAGAGGAAGGCATGACGCCGGCGGATTACTGGTCAGAGGAGGCCGCGTCGGCCGGAGTGAAGGTGATGGCGTTTCGGGGCGGGAGGCGGGCCCCGTCCTCCGTAGTTTGGCTGGGCCGGTGCTCGACGGAAAACGTCCCAAGCGTGGGCAGGTCTACGGATGTGCCCTGTTCAAGTTGATCGCGGATGAGGTGGGCGACAGCCTCAACGAGTTCTTCGGGGGACGGATCACTCATGAGTGTCGGGGGCAGGGAAAGCGGCGTGTCGAGTCCAGCGGAACGTGCGTCGGGGGTCACCAGCGAATCCGAAACCCCCCCGTAATCTGGGTCGGCGGGCGGGGATACCCGAGCCATTGCTCCGGAGCGTTGGGGCTCAGGTTTTCGGCTCGGAGGATGAGGTCAATCGTTGAGGTTACTGAATACGACCCTTCGACGTCAACCGCAAGGTAGGGGTCGAGCTCATCGGTTCCGGTCAGGTCCGGGGTGCGCGGCCCTTCCAGCGTGCCGGTCGCCTGAAGGGAGGCGTCGCCGTCCGCGAAGGTGACGGACAGCATGCCGTTGGCCCGGACCGATGCATAGTAGGGAATGTCGGTGTTCCGGGCGGGAAGCGAGCCGTCGCGGAGCGACAGGCCCAGGGCGGCCTGCACGTGGTCGAGGCCCTGAAGGGCCAGGCGACCGCCCCCGTGGAAGATGCGGGCGGATCCGTAGGCCACGGCAAATTGACCCCTCTGGGGCTGGTAGAATCGGTAGGACGGGGAATAGCGGTAGCCCGCGTCAAGCTGAACGCGGAGCCAGCCCCGGGTGAGGTCGACCCCGGCCTGGGCGTCGGACGTGTAGACGGTGGGGCGGGCCGGGGGGGCGAGCTCGGTGTAGGGGTTCTGGTGGTGGTACGCCCGGAGGGACGAGCCGTCGAGGCGGGGGGTGTTCTCCGCAAACACCGTGGCCCAGGGCGCGGCGTCCCATTCCGCCCGGGCCGTGGGGAGGACAAAGGTCGAGGATGACGTTGGCGATTGCGCCTGTTCGGGGAACGAGGGGCCTTCTGTCCACAGCACGCGCCCCCCCGCCCGCACGGTCAGCCCGGACGACTGGAGCACCTGCGCGGAGGCCCCGGCGTCGAGGACGAACTCGGTGCCGCCGGGCACATCGCCCCCGAGGACAGAGCGGGAAAACAGTCCGTCCACGCGGCCCTCGCGGCCATTGAGCGACAGCCCAAGCGCCCCGTCCACGCGCACCCGTCGCTCCCGAAACGTCGTCTCTGCACTCGACGAGCGCGTGGTGGTGTACTGATTCTGCCCGTAGCGGACCCCCAGTTCGGCCGGGGTCGTGCCGACGGTCTGGAGGCGTCCCGAGACCTGCCCGGAGTAGAAGGTGCGGTCGGGGATGAACGAGGCGCCCGGCGACTGCGCGACGCCGTACAGGGTGTAGTCGTCGATCAGGCCGTCCGCGGCGACCGATAGGTGCACCGGATCACGCCGGCTGTCGAGTCGGATGTGGCCGTCGAGGGCGTCCGAGGGCGTTTCAAGGGTGCGGTCGGAGAACGGGGTGAATCCTTCTGTGCCGGTGTAATCGGCCCGCACGGACACCTGCTCGTGCGGAGAGAGCGGAACCGAAAAGTGGCCCGTGGCGAAGCGCGAGAAGTAGCGCCCGGTGCCCGCCTCCAGAAAGCCGGTGCGCGGGGACGGGGCGGACTGCACCGGGGCCGAAACGGTTTCGGGAACCGGAAGGCGGTCGGGCAGGCCCTCCAGCTCTTGCTTGTAGGGCGCCACGTACGGCGTCCGATCCGTGGGAACCGACGGGCGGGAGGGGGGTGAGGCAAAGCCGGTGAGGGGTTGTCGGTTCAGCTCCGGAAAGGCGATCTGGAGTTCGCCCCGGATTTCGAACTCTCGGGGAGCGATCTCAGGGAGCTGGGGGGCGTCGGCCGGGTCCTGCTCCGATTCTGGGTCGGCGTCCTGTTCCTGCGCCAGGGCGGCGGATAGGGGAAACAGGAGAAGCAGCAGGCAGGAGGCCAGGAGTGAGCGGGGGAGGGACGGCATAAACAGGAGAAAGCGGGAGAGCGACTGAAACGTCTCGCGGTGCAAGGGGGAACGCTAGAGGGACTCGCGGGCGGTCCGGGCCGAGTCGGCAAACGGCGTGCCGGGGTACGACTCCACCACCTCGTCGAACAGCTGGGCCGCCTGTCCGGTCTCTCCGAGTTGCTGGTAGGCGCGCCCCTGTTCGAGGAGCGAGCGGGCCACCCACTCCGGATAGCCCCCAAACAGGGACGACATGCGGTCCAGTTCCTCGATTGCGCGTCGCGGCCGTTCCTGTTGACGAAGGAGGCGGCCGAGCCGGTAGAGGCCCTCGGCGCCCGTCTGTCCGTCCGAGGCCTCCACGACCTCGCGGTAGAGCGAGAGGGCCTCCTGCGTCCGGCCCTCGGTTTCCGCGATGCGGGCGAGGCCGAGGCGGGCGGAGGCCTGGAGGGGCCCCTGACGGTTCTCATCGAGCAGCGCATTCAGCTGCGACTGGGCTTCGTCATTTTGCCCGAGCCGTAGCAGCGCAACGGCTTCGCCGTATCGGGCCTGTGCCCGGAGCGATTCGTCCGTCTGGTCGTTCTCCGCGGCGGCGCGGTAGGCGTTGAGGGCCGCCTCATGGTTTTCCTGGTCGAGATGGATATCGCCCAGGCGCAGCGCCCCCTCCGGAAACTGCTCATTCTCGGGGTGCCGGTCCACCAGCTGCTGGAGATAGTTGATGGCTTCCGTGTACTGCTCCTGATCGGCGTAGAGCTGGCCGAGATAGTAGTACGCGCTGGCGAGGTAGGACTCGGCGTCGGCGGTGCGGACGAACGCACGAAATAGCGAGAGGGCCTGCTCCGACTCGCCGCTCTGGAAGGCAGCGCGGGCCCGGCTAAAGCGCAACTGGGCCTCTAGCTCCGGGTGGGCCTCCGCGATGGACGCGATGAGTTCCTCCGCCCGATCCTGTTGGCCCGCGGCGCTGAGGGCGAAGAAGAGGCTCGACGCGGCCTCTCCAGCCGTCGGGCTGTCGGGGTAGGTTTCGAGCACCGCACGGTAGGCCTCGACGGCATCCGACATGGCGCCGGCATTGTAGTAGCTGTCCGCGATGTCGTACTGGGCCTGCGGGGCCAGTTGGTGATCGGCGTGGGCCTCAAGGAAGCGCCGGTAGGCGTCGCGGGCGGCCTCATATTCCTGCTCCTGAAAGTGAATCGTGCCGAGCCGGTAGAGGGCCTCGGGGAGCCAGGAGCTCGAGGAAAACTGATCGAGGAACCGATCCAGCGTCCGAACGGCCTCGTCGGAGCGCCCGGCGTAGTTGAGGGCCTCGGCGGTCTGGTAGGTGGCGTAGTCTGCGCCGTCCCCCTCGACCCGGCGGTACAGCTCGACCGCGTCGTCGTAGCGCTTGAGGGCAAAGTAGGTGTCGGCGAGCCGCAGGCGGGCATCCTGTCGGTAGGGAATGTCGGCGTCCGTCCCTCCATAGGTGTTCAGGAACTGTTCAAAGAACCGGGCGGCGGACTCGTAGCGCTCCTGTTTGAAGTGGGTCCAGGCCAGGGCGTACTGCGCGCCGGCCCGTTGGGCCCCGTCCGGGTACCGGTCGAGGTAGCGCTGGAAGAGCCGCCGGGCCGCCGACACGTTGCCCAGGTTGTACTGACTGTCCGCGCCCCAGAAGAGGGCGTCCGCGCCGCGTTTGGATTGCGGTTGTTCGTCGGCCAGGGAGAGGAAGGTCGAGGCCGCCGCGTCGTATCGGCCCTTCTGGTAGTGGGTCCACCCTTCCTGGAACCGCACTTCTTGAAGAAGCGAGTCCGGGGCGGCATCGAGCGAGCGGGCCTGCTCGTACGCCCCAATGGCGTCCTCACGTCGGTTGGCGGCGAGCAGGGCGTGCCCCAGCCACTGGGTGGCGTCCCCCTGCCGGGGCGTGTCCGGGTACTCCTCCGTCACCGTCCGAAAGGCCTCGATGGCCTCGTCGTAGCGTTCCTGTTGGTAGAGGAGAAGGCCGGACTCGTAGAGCGCCTCCGCTGCCAGCCGATCCCCCGGGAGCCGGTCTGGCACCTCCCGATACAGGTCGAGCGCCTGGGAGAGGTCGCCGGCGCGGGCGCGGCTCACAGCCTCGTAGTAGGTGGCCCGGTCGGCCAGGGCCCCGTCCGAGGCGTCCCGGACCGCGGCGAAGGCGTCGGCGGCCGAGCCGAACTGCTGGGCCTGGTAGTACTGCCAGGCGAGCCCGTAGCGAGCGGGGGTGCGGTACGGACTGTCGGGGTGGTCGTCAATCACCCGCCGGTAGTGTACGACCGCGTCTTCCCCCTGCCGGAGCTGGTTGTGAGATTCGGCCTTCAGAAAGAGGGCCCGGGCGCGCTCCTCGTCGGACAAGGAGGACAGGCGGCCGTCGAGGGCCGAGAGGACCGATTCGTAATCGTCGACGCGATAGTAGACTTCCGCCAGGGCCGTCCCGACATTTTCGGCGTAGGGCGAGTCGGCGTAGGTTGCGCCCAGGCGCTCGAAAGAGGTCGCCGCGGCGTCGTATCGCTCCAGTCGCACCTGGGTTGCGCCGGCCGCGTAGAGGGCCGCCGGGGCGGTGTCCGTGTCGGGGTGCTGCTCATGTGCGCGCTGGAAGTCCTGGAGCGCGGCGGTCAGGTTGCCCGCGTCACGGGCCGTCATCGCCCGAAGGTACAGGGCGCGGGCCACCTGCGGGCCCGTCCCGTCCGCAATGACGGCGTCGAGCTGGCGTTGGGCCGCGTCCGTCTCTCCTTCCTCCAGGTAGTACTGCGCGAGCCCCAGCTGCGCGTTCGTCCCCTGTGGATGGGACGGATAGGAGGCCTCGAGCTCCTCAAAGAGACGAACCGCCTCGCCGTCGTATCCCTGTGCGAGGGCCGACTGGGCCTGGCGGTACAGGGCCTCTCCGGCCAGGATGTGGTGCGGGTGATCGCCGCGGAAAACGCCGAAGCGCGTCATTGCCTCGGCGTAGAGTCGTTGTTCGTGGAGCCGAACGGCGTGCGCAAATGCCGCCTCCGGATCCGGTGCCGATTGGGCCTGGCTCACCAGCGGGGCGGAGAGTAAGAGGGCGACAAGCGCCGAGACGAACAACAGCGGAAACCGTCGGGGAACCATTTCAGCAGGAGTGGGAATCATATTCGCGGCAGTGCACGCACGGACGGGCTTCGCATCCTTCCCTTACGGAGGGGACAGCCGGAGGTGCCGTCGAACACTGTCCGGCGGGGCCAATCGCCCGATGGGAGACGCTGCCCCGGACCGCACACACTCCGCACCTGTTCGCCGCTCCGATTGTCTATTCTTCCTCCATGGTATGACCGAATCACGAGAAAGCGCAAGTTCGGCGCCCGCAGACCCGTTCTCGGACGTTGAAGGCCCCGATGAGTCGGATCCCCTCTCCGACCTGAGGAGTGCGATGGGGCCGCAGGTGTCCCTCTCGGTCGACATGGCGCGGATGTGGGTCCGGGAACACCAGAAGGCCTCTATGCTCGGGGCCTTCGCGGTGGGCGTGTTTGCCGGGGCCTGGCTCCGCGATTGATTCGGGGGCGTCGACTCCCGGCGACCACTTCCTTCTTCTGACCACCTCAGCTCCTGACCCATGACTGGCAACTCCAACACCTCGTCCCCGGAATCGACCGACTCTTCTTCCTCGGAGGAGCGAACGGACCCTTCGTCCACGGCCTCTTCAGAGACAGAACCCTCGCGCGCCGAACTTCGAGAGCGCCTCGACGAACTGCGAGCCGAGGTGACGCGCCTCCGGGCGCAGCAGATCCGCAACGAGTCCGGGGGCGGCAGCTGGTTCCAGCGTCATCCTGTCCTGTCCGCGTCCCTCGCTGCGGGGGCCGGGGTCGCGCTCGGCGTGGGGATCTCGCGACTGCGGGCCCGCCCGCCGCGCACCCTCTCGGAGCGTGCCAAGCAGCGGCTGGAGCAGTTTGCCGAGGATGCCTCGAAGATTGCCAAGCGCCTGCAGGGCGACTGGGGCGACCGGGCGGCCAAGAGTGGCAAAGAGCTCCGGAAGCGCGCGGCGGACATCGGGCAGCAGCTGGCGACGGAGGCACAGTCGGCGTCTGAGCGGGCCCGGAAGACCAGTGGGGCCGCCTCGGCGTCCGTCCGGGAGGCAACCAAGTCCGCCGCGCAGCGGGTGCGCGACGCCGGCTCATCCGCGACGTCGGAGGCCGAGGCCGTGGTCGAGGAGCAGGTAGAGGCGCTTACCGAGGCGGCCGGGGCGGACGCGGAAGAGGAGGGCCGATCGGTCGCGCAGGTGCTGCTTACCGTTGGGGGCCTCGCGGCGGGGGGATACCTGGCCACCAAGCTCCGCCAGTGGCTCTAACAAGGCGGGTCGACTTTGTCCTAGAATTCCAATTGTGCGCGTACCCTCCCGCCCGCGCCTTCGTACGTTCGACTGTTCGTTATTCTTCGCCGGAGCCCCCCTTTTCGTGAGCATACTTGCCGTCGGCACCGTTGCGTTCGATTCGATCGACACCCCCTTCGACTCCGCCGAGCGGGTCCTAGGGGGGAGCGCCTCCTACCTCACCCTTGCCGCCCGACATTTTACCGACGACGTGCGCCTCGTCGGCGTGGTGGGACACGACTTTCCCGACCGCTATCGGGAGATGCTTCTCGATGGCGGGGTCGACCTCGAAGGGTTGGAGGTTGATGAGTCGCAGGAGACCTTCTTCTGGCACGGGCGCTATCGCTACGACATGAATGAGCGCGATACGCTCGACACCCAGCTCAATGCGCTAGAGGCGTTTGATCCCACCATTCCTGAGGCGTACACCGACAGCGACATCGTCTGCCTCGGCAACCTGGACCCGAAGGTGCAGCGCGACGTGCTCCGGCAGGTCGATGCGCCGGAGTACGTGATTGCCGACACGATGAACTTCTGGATCGAAAACACGCCTGACAGTCTGCGGAAGACCCTGCGGCGGGTGGATTGCTTCGTGATTAATGACGCGGAGGCCCGTGAGCTGGCCGACGAACCGAACCTGGTGCGCGCCGCCGACCAGATCCGGGACATGGGGCCCGATACGCTCATTATCAAGAAGGGAGAGCACGGGGCGCTCCTGTTTGCCGACGAGTCGGTCTTCAGTGCGCCGGCCTATCCCTTGGAGGACATCCAGGACCCCACCGGGGCAGGGGATGCCTTCGCGGGGGGATTGGCGGGCCACCTCATCCGCGCGGAGTCGACCGACCAGAAGACCCTGCGGCGCGCCGTCGTGTACGGAAGCGTAATGGCGTCCTACGTGGTTGAGGCCTTCGGCCCGGACCGCCTGCTCGATCTCAACCCGATCGATATTGGGGAGCGCGCGCAGGCCTTTCGTGAACTGGCGGCCATTCCCAACCTCGTGCCCCTGGAACGAGAGCCTGCGTAGCGCCCCCGTGCCTCCTGGATCCGGACGCCCTCAATCGATGTCGACTTCCTCCTCCACATCCAACGACGCCTCCCCGGCGCCTGCCGCCTCGGATTCCACGACCGGCTACGTGCGGCTGGTCAACGCCGTCTTCTACGGCCATCACGGCGTGATGCAGGAAGAGCACCGGATCGGCGGGCGGTACGAGGTCGACGTGGGGGTGGAGCTGGATTTTGAGGCGGCGGCCCGCCACGACGACCTCACCCGCACGGTGGACTACGAGACGGTCTACGACTTCATTCGGCGGCTCGTCACGGAAAATGAGTTCTACCTGATTGAGAAGTTGGCGTACCGCATTGCCCACACGGTGCAGGAGGAGTACCCGGATGTGGAGGGCATCGAGGTGACGGTGCGAAAGCCCAATCCGCCGGTGGGTGGGCCCTGCGACCGGGCCGAGGCAACGTACCAGATCGACAACCCCTCGCGCGAGGAGTAGCACGCCGTCTCAGGAGGACGGCGCCCGGCGCTGCCCGGTGGGCGGACGCCGGACCGAGGTGGAAGGGGCCAACAGGGTGGCGGCGCCGTCGGGGCGGGCAGGGCCCGCGACGTACGTGGCGAGGAAGTCGTAGAGGAGCGAGTCGACCTCCGTCGTCTCTGCGAGATCGTCGATCACGCTTTGGACGGTCGCGTCGTCCGGCAGGGCCTGCTGGTAGTACTCCCGATACGCGAGGATGCGCTCCCGCTCCCGCTTGGCGTCCAGCTCGCTGTGAAACTGCGTGCCGTACACGGGGGCCTCGTTGAGCCGGAAGGCCTGGTTCGGCTGTTCATTGCGGGCCAGCTCCACGGCATTGGGCGGCAGGGCGACCACGCGATCGTGGTGGCCCATGTTGGCCTGAAAGCGAGAGGAGAAGCAGCGGAAGAGCGGGTCGGCCCGCCCGCCATCCGTGAGTTCCACCCATCGACAGCCCAGTTCCGCCCGGTCCGGATCGTGAACGACCCGCCCGCCCAGGGCCCGTGCGATGATCTGATGGCCCCAGCAGGAGCCAAACGTGGGGCATCCGCGATCGACGGCGTCCTCTACGAGCGCGAGGAGCCCATCCATCCACGGGTAATCGTTGGCGGCCGAGTATTTGCCGGCCCCGCCAATCAATACCGCGTCGATGTCGCGCAGGACGGCCGGGTCGGGAATGTCGCCCCGGGCCACGTTGAGCAGGGAAAACTGGTTTGGGCCCACCCGACACCGCTCAACAAAGCATTGCTGCTCCTGCTGCTCCATGTCCGGGGCACTCCGGGCCTGAATCAGGAGCAGCTGAGGGCGAGTGGTTGCGAGGGGCGAACGGATCATGGCGAGGGGCCGGGAGGAGTGGGCGGCTGCGGGACGACCGCGACTCGGACACATCCCTATACGTTCACCCGGGAGAGAAGTTGACTCCGTATGAACGCCTAGGGCTTGACCAGGTCCGGAAAGTCGTCCTGGAGACGTTCGTAGAGGGAGCGGAGGGGGAGTCCGACGACCGTGTAGTAGTCGCCCACAATGTCCTCGATGAAAAACGGCGCCGTGTGGTCTTGAATCCCGTAGCCGCCCGCCTTGTCGAGGGGCGATCCGGTGTCGACGTAGGCCTCAATTTCGCGGTCGGTGAGCGGGGCCAGGGTGACCTCCGTCGTGGCAACCCATTCTACCTGTCGGGCGGAGGCGGCGTGGTGGAGGGCGACGCCCGTGTGGACCTGGTGCGTGGTGTCGCTCAGACGACGGAGCATCCGCCGGGCGTGGGCGGGAGCGGACGGCTTTTCGAGCACGTCTGGGCCGTGGGCCACCACCGTGTCGGCGGCCAGGACGAGGGCCGAGGGGTGCGCGTCGGCCACGGGGGCGGCCTTGCGACCGGCGAGGTCACGAACCAGGGCGCGCGGGGACGGCGTGCCGTCAACCGCCTCGTCCGCGGGGCTCGGGGTGACGTCGAACGCAATCTGAATTTGCTCGAGGAGGGCCCGCCGCCGGGGCGACTCGGACGCCAGGAGGAACGGACACGTAAACTGAATCGGGAACGACATGAGGACGGGAGGAACGGGAGGAGAACTATATTCCTTTTTGTCAAGGGCCCCCGGGTGTGGGTTTGACACGGGTGCCCCCGGCGCATACTTTAGGGTCCATGTTGATGCTCACCGGTCCTAGTGCACATGACAGTCCTGTCGGTTTGTAATCATAAAGGGGGGACAGGGAAGACCACGACGGCCATTCACCTTGCGGCATCCCTGGGGCTCTCGGGATGGCGTACGCTGGTTATCGATCTTGATCCGCAGGGGTTTCTGTCCCACACGATGGGGATTGAGGCCCCGCCCTCGGAGCGCACGGTCGCTCAGCTCTTTGATCCGGAGGTCGACCTGAACGCGCTTCCCTTTTGGGAGCGCAGCGGTTTCGATCTGCTGCCGTCGTCCGACACGCTCACGAAGCGGATGCGCGACCTCAACAAGCCGACCGACGTCCTGTGGGTGCGGGAGGCGCTGCAGCGGGCCGATCTCCCGTACGACGTCGTGCTCTTCGATACGGCGGCGGCGGTGACCGTCTACAGCCTGAATGCACTGGTCGCGAGCCAGCACGTGGTGGTGCCGGTGCTGCCGGAGTACCAGTCTGTGGTAGGGGCGGAGCAGACGTTCCAGACGGTGGACCTGGTGCAGGACAAGCTTAATCCGCTGCTGGAGTCGCGCTGGTTTTTGCTCACGCAGGTGGACGGGCGCAAACGGATTCACCGCACCTACAAGAAGTACCTTCGAGAGAAGTACGGGCCCGCCGTGCTGGAGTCGGTCATTCGGACGAGCACGGCGCTGGCAGAGTCGCGGGAGGGGGGGACGACGGTGTTCGATCACGACCCGCGGGCCCGGGGGGCGCGAGACTACGCGAACGCGGCGGACGAACTGGTGCGGCGCATTCGGGGGGAGACGGAAGAGCAGGACCGCGAGGCGACCGGCGCGGTGCCCGGCGATGTGCCGCTTCCCAATGAAGTTGTCAACTCGTAAGGCCTTGTTCTGGGGATCTGGCCTTCCATGTCTGTTCGCTCTGGTCTCGTTCTGATCGTCCTGCTGCTCCTGACCGGCGGACTGCTGTACGGGCTGACGGTGCCGGTCGGCGGCGGGCCGTCGATCGCCACGGTTCTGGACCCGGCGGACGGGCTTTATCGGACGGCCCGCTCGGCATCCCCTGCCGACGACACGACGGAGGTGTCGCTCCCAGGGCTGGAGCGGCCGGTGACCATCGTGCGGGATGGGCGGCACGTGCCCCACATTTTTGCGCCGTCGGACCGCGCCGCCACGATCGCGCTCGGGTACGTGGTTGCTCAGGATCGGCTGTTTCAGCTCGACTTCCTTCCGCGGGTGGCGTCGGGGCGGCTGGCGGCGGCACTGGGGCCGGCGGCCGTCTCGACCGATCGGTTTCTGCGCCGGACGGGGATGGAGTGGGGCGCGCAGAAAAACCTGGAGCGGATTCGGGCCGCCGATGGGATCGAGCACCAGGCCCTCCGCTGGTACAGCCGCGGCGTCAACGCGTATCTGGAGACCACCGCCCCGGCCGATCGTCCCCTGGAGTTCCGGCTCCTGGGCTATGCGCCCGATCGCTTTGCGCCGATCCAGGGGCTTCGTCTGCTCCAGTACATGGCCTTCGACCTGACGTACAACACGGACGACCCCGCCTACACCCGACTGCGACGGCACCTATCAGATTCGGACTACAGCACCCTCTACCCTGAGCATCCCGCCGGCGTATTCGAACCGGTCGTTCCGCCGGGGGAGCAGGGCGGGGAGCACGACGCGCGTTCGACTTCGGGGCCGGATGCGATTGGGGAGGGGGCCCGCGTCCAGGGGGCACGAGCGCGTGCCCTGGAGCAACTCCACCGCCAGACGGGCATCCGGCCGGATCCCGCCAACGGGTCCAACAGCTGGGCGGTGCAGAATGAGAAATCCGCAACGGGCGCGCCCCTGCTGGCCGGCGACATGCACCTGTCGCTCTCCCTTCCGTCCATCTGGTACGAGGCCCACATCGTCACGCCCACAACCAACGCGTACGGTCTTACAATTCCCGGGGCGCCTGTCCTCATCCAGGCCTTCAACGAGCACGTGGGGTGGACCCTCACCAACACGGGCGCCGACCAAATTGACCATTATTCCCTGACCCTCGATTCGACCCGCACGCGCTACCGATTCGAAGGAGAATGGTGGGCCCTCCGCCGGTCGGTGGATACGATCCAGGTGAACAACGGCCCGCCGGTCCGAGACACGCTCTTCTTCTCGCACCACGGCCCGGTGCACGTTTCGGATACCGGGGGCGAAACGGCCATTGCGGAGCGGTGGGTGGCCCACAAGCCGTCGCGCACCCTGCGCGCCCTGTGGGACATGAACCGGGCGACGAGTGTGACGGAGGTCACGAACGCCCTGCAGCACTGGGACACGCCGATGCAAAATGTGCTGTACGCCGGCACGGAAGGCGATATTGCGATTCAGGTCGCCGGACACCTCCCGGTTCGACGGTCGGGCGACGGGCGGGGCCTCCTCGACGGTTCGACGGACGCCCACGCCTGGACGGGCCGTGTGCCGTTCGATTCTCTTCCCGCGGCCCGGAACCCCCGTCAGAACTACCTCGCCGCCGCCAATCAGGTGCCCACGGGACCGGCGTTCCCCTACTACCTCGGCCACGACTGGGGCGACGGGTACCGCTCACTGCGCATCAACGAGCTGCTTCGGGCGCGGCCGGCCCACGACACGTCGGACTTCAAGGCGTATCAGACGGACGTGCAGGTGGTGCAGCGGGACGTGTTTGTGCCGCTCCTGGACGGGCGTTCCGGGCTGTCGCCCCGAGCCGATACGCTGCGCCGACTGTTACAGGAATGGGGAGGCACGGCGTCGGTCGACCAGGGCGCGCCGCTCGTGATGGACGAGTTTCTGTCGGCGCTCCGTCAATTAGCGTGGGATGAACCAGTGTTTGCGGCGGCCCCCAACCCCCAAGACGCCGTACTCGTTGATCTCCTCCGAAACGCCCCTCGTTCTCGATGGCTCGACATCCAGGCGACGGAGCAGCGCGAGACGGCCGATGACCTCCTGGTTCACACCCTGGAGGCCGTGGCGGACACGATGGCCGAAACGTATGGGTGGACGCCGCAGACGTGGCGATGGGGCGACCATCACCGCCTCCGCCTCAACCACCTCACCGGCAGCGACGCGCTTCGGCCGCTGGGGCGGGGGCCGTTCGAGATTCCCGGCTTTGCCTCCACGCTGTGGCCCAGCCGGGGGCGCACGGCCACCCACAGCGCGAGCCAGCGCGTGATCATCGACTTCTCGACGACGCCCCCAACGGGGCGGGGCGTGTATCCAGGGGGACCGTCGGGCCGCCCGCTCGATCCGGTAAACTACGACCATCAGATCAGCACCTACCTCAACGGGGGCTACGAGCCCTACCGCCTGTCGCCCACCCCCGCGGACGTACCTTCGGCGCAGGGGGGCTCCGTCCTGCACTTGGACCCCGCCGCGCAGGAGTGAGCGGGCGATCCTACGGGGTGTCGAGCCGCTCGATCTCCGCCTCGGACCAGTCGTAAAAGTGCCGATCGGTGGCCCGGAGCGTCTCAATGCACTCGCGGTAGAGGGCCTCTCCGTCGTCGAGGTCGGGGTCGCTGGGGTGCGCCTCCATCCACGCCCGGAGGTCCCGCAGGGCCCGTGGGGACAGGGGGTCGATGGACGACTGCGACTGAAGGAGGCGCAGCTTCCGATCTTCTTCGCGGAGCGTGTGCAGCAGGGCCCAGAGGGTGCCTCCGAAGAACACCAGTATGCTGAAGGTCATCATGACCCAGGCGTCGACGGGAAGTCCGAACATGGCGGGAGGGGGAAGTAAGGAAGGTGTGCGCAGGGAGAGACGGGGCTCAGGAGGAGCCGGAGGCGGGATCGCGGGGCGTATCAAGCAGGCCGATGGTGGCGGCGCCGAGGAGCGGAAAGAGAACAACCACCGCGACGCCCCCCAGCATCTCGGGCGTACCAAGGTTGGTCCACGCGTAGTATCCGACGATAAAGGTCATCACGGCGGGAATCACGAATCGAATCATCGGGTTCCAGAAGCGACCCACGTACAGCCCAGCGTTTCGGTTTACCTCCAGGACGCGAAGCTTTTCGGGGGTGAGGCTCCACCCGATGAGTCCGATAATGGCGAGGGTGGCGAGGGGAAGACCGAAGTTGCCGAACACGAAGTCGAGGAAGTTGAGCACGCTCCCCGAGTAGGCGCTCGGCAGGCCCAAGAGCCACACGGCGCCGCAGACCCCGAAGACGGTTTGTTCGCGGCTCCAGTTCGTCTCTTCGTCGAGGGTGCTTACGCCCACCTCGGTAATCAAGATGGCCGACGTGAAGGTGGCGAGGAAGAACCCGACAAAGAAGAGCAGGGCCCACAGGCCGCCGCCGGCCATGTTGGGGAAGACCTTCGGCAGGGAGACGAAGGTCAGCTCCGCGCCGGAGGCGGGGTCGATCCCGAAGGCGAACACGATCGGGAAGATGGAAAAGGCGGCCAGCAGGCCCACGCTGGAGTTTCCCAGGACGGTAAAGATGCCGCCCCCGATCGGAATGTCGTCGTACTCGGGGAGGTAGCTCCCGATGGTGAGGGCGATGCCCCAGCCCAGTCCGGTTGAGAAGAGCGCCTGCCCCAGCGCGGTAATCCAGGTGCTTCCGCGCAGGAGGGCGCTCCAGTCCACTCCGAACGTAAACACCAGGCCTTCGCTCGCGCCGGGGAGCGTGACGGCCCGCAGGGCGATGGCGGCCAGGGCCAGTACGAGGCCCGGCACGGCGTAGACCACCAGCCGCTCGATGCCCCGGCGAATCCCGAAGTACAGCACGAAGCCGACCAGGGCCATCACGACCGTGTGCATCCCCAGCGGAAGGAGGGCGGTGGACTGAAAGCCGGTCCAGAAGGATTCAGGGGCAAACCCGGCCGACGTAAACGTGAAGAGCACCGAATGGACGGCGTAGTAGAGGGTCCACCCCACGACGGGGGCGTAGTAGGACATCAGCGCAACGTTGACCAGGAGCACCACCACCCCAAATCCCGCGAGGCCGCGCCGGTTGGTGACGGCCCGAAACGCTCCAATCACGCCGCGGCCGGTGTACCGTCCCAGTGCCACCTCCGCAATGAGGCCAGGGATGGCCAGGATAAGAAGCAATACCAGATACGCCAAAATGAACGCCCCGCCCCCTTCTTGGCCCACGATGTACGGAAAGCGCCAGATGTTGCCGGCTCCGACCATGGCCCCCAGCATGGCCATCAGGAAGCCGAACCGAGAGCCCCATTGCGCTCGGGAAAGCTCAACGTCAGTGTCAGCCATGGGTGTGCGTGTCGGTGAGTGTCGTCGCGGAGGTGAGCCGATGCCAATGTAGGGAGGCGAATTCGAAATTCCGAACCGGACCGCAGGGCCGCAGAATCTTGCGCCCCGTTGATCAATACATCGGACAGGACCCTACCGGGGCATCCGACGCACGCTCTTTTCTCAACTGCCGACAGTCGAGTGACCGACGAGCCCAACACGCCCCTTCACGCCCTCGCCGCCACCGCGGCTCGCTGGCGCGACCCGGAGTATGACCCGCGGGCCAGCGCCGTGCAGGCGACGCTCGACGCGCCGAACCGCTGGACGGAGGAGGGGCTTGCGCACGTGATCAACCGGCGCATGCAATCGATTACGGCCGAGGCGCTGGAGGAGTGGCTCGGCGAACGGGCCGCGGAGTCCGCCCCGACGATCGCGGTGCTCTTTGGCTCTGCCGGGCCCCTGGATGGCTTTCGGATGGCGCTGGCCGCCTGGGGACACGGCTACGCGACCGCCTGCGCCCTTCCCGACGGCTCGCCGGCGCTCGTTCGGGCGTTTGCGAAGGACCTATCGGAGGCCCTCCCGGGGCTCGACGTCTCCTTTGCGGAGCCGGCGGAGGCACTTGCGACGGCCGATCGGGTGCTTGCCCGGCCGGCGGGAGACGACGCGGCCGACACCATTCGGGCAATGTGCGAGCAGCATGGGGTGCCCCCCTCCGACCGGCTCCTGCAGGGGCCGGTGTACAGCGTGGGGGTCGTGGATGGTCACGAGACGGACGACGAGCGAGAGCGACTCGCTGAGGATATGCTTCTTCTCGACGGCACGGGCCGTCGGCGGCTGGCGGTGGTGTGGGCGCCCCAGGGGCTGGCGCCGGACACCTACCTGGAGTCGATGGCCCACTTCCGCGGCCTCTACCCGGCGCATCCCGATACGCCCGGCACCCTGCAGATGCAACAGGCGTTCCTGGAGGCCCAGGACCAGTCGCACGCCTACGCAGAAGACCTTCAGTTTCTCGTAAGCCGCGGCGACCCCGCGCCCCAAAAGCCCGCCCACATCCGCTGGGCTGAATACGAGGAGCGGGACGAGGTGGGCGCGTGGCTCCGCGAGCAGGACGACGACGTGTGCGCCCTCATCGCGCGACGCCACCTGCACGATCAGCTCGACGTCGACGTCCCCCTGCGGACGCCCGGTGGGGGACAGGTCCCGCCGCTGGACGACCCGGAGGGGCGGGCCATCGCTCAGTTCCTGGCCCCCGACGCCTAGTCCTGCCCGTCGAGGTACGCGCTCAGCACAGACTTGATTTCGGGCTGCGCCGCGCTCCAGTCCACACTCGCGTCCTTCGAGACGGTCACGAACGTCGGCGTGATGAACACATCCTCAACGCCGCCGATTGAGAATAGCTGGTGCGCGAGTGGGTGGTTCTCCGCTTCCGCCGCCGATGAGAACGCGGCCACGCCCTCCTCTCGAAACGAGCCGTCGACCGCCGTAAATTTCAGGCTGTGCGGATTGGGGGTGGACTCGGCGTGAATGGTGGGCATGGAACGATCACGAACACCTTGGAACGAGACGGAATTTGCCCCTCACGTACGCCCCGCACCGGTGCGGGTTCAGCGAGCGGGTTAGACGTCGAATTCACTTGCGTCTGGTCCGCCCCGTGTTGTTTTTAACGCATCCACATCGCCTTCCTCATTCCAGTTCGCCCGGTTGGTATGGAGACGCTTGACGACCAATCTTCAGGGCCTGATTCGGAGCCGCCCGCCCGGCCGTCCACAGGGGGACCACTGGGGCGAATCGCGGGCCACACGCAGGGCCTCGTGGAGGATTTGCGCGAATGGATGGACCTTCGCCTCGACCTGGCGTTGCTGGAGGTGGAGGAGAAGGTCGATGAGCTCCGAAACGAGGTCGCCCTTGGGCTCACCCTGGCCTTCTTTGGCCTCTTCTCTGTGTTTTTCGTTCTCACGACGGTGGCCCTGGGGGTCGGGTGGTTGCTGGGGCACCCCTTCTGGGGGTTCCTCGCGGTCTCCATTGCCCTTGTCCTGATCGTGGTGGCCCTGTACTCGGCCCGCCCCGCGCTCGTCCCCCCGTCCGAATTGTTTGAGCGACTGCGGGGCGACTCCGACCCCGAGGCCTCGTCGGCCCGGCCCGCCCGCGAGGCCCGCCCTTCCGAGACGTCCGAGGCCCCACCCTCGGAATAGCACAATCGCTGCCCTTTCTGACACCCCCTACACCGTCCCATCATGGATTCGGAATCGAAAAAGGCGGACGTTGAAGCCCAGCTGAACGAAACCGCGGAGGCCATGTCCGGCCGTCTCGACTCGATCCGCGACGAGGTTGAATCGACGGGCGTCTCGATCCGTAACTGGGTGGCCAACAATCCCCTCAAGAGTGTCGGCGGCATGCTGGCGGCGGGCCTGGCCGTGGGGGTTCTCTTCGGTGGGGGGCGCTCGCGTCGCCGCCGCCGTCGCCACCAGGAACTGGTGGAGGAATACCTCGAGGCCCTGCGGGCGGAGGTCGAAACGGCTGTCGACCGGGGCGAGGAGCCCGGGCCGGCCCTTCAGAAGGCCCTGCGCGACCGCGTGCCGATGATCGTGTACTCGGAGGGGGCCGGGCGCTCGGGGGGCGGATGGACGCGTCTCCTGGGCGACAGTGCCCGCATTGTGTTTCGGACGGGCGTGAGCCTGTTTGCGCGCGACATCCTCGAGGGGCTTCTGGCAAACACCGACATCGACGAACTGATTGATGAGGAGGCGCTTCAGTAGGTGCCTCCTCCGAGAACGACATTTTCCACCAACGCTTCTCTTCTATGCGACTTGTGCTTTTTGGTCCGCCGGGCGCCGGAAAAGGAACGCAGGCCCGACTGCTGGCGGAGCGCCGGGGCCTCGTCCAGATTGCGACTGGAGACATCATTCGGGAGGCCCTCAAGAATGAAACCCCACTCGGAAAAAAGGCAAAATCCTACGTGGAGGCGGGCGAACTCGTCCCGGACTCTCTGGTCCGAGACCTTGCCGAAAACGCCATTGCGGACGAAGGCTACGACGATTTTGTGCTCGACGGCTATCCGCGCACGGATCAGCAGGCGGCGTGGCTCACGGAGTTTCTCGAGGAGAAGGACCGTCCCCTCGACGCCGTGATAAGCCTGGCCGTCCCCGACGAGGTCATCGTCCGGCGCCTCTCGCGTCGCCGCGTCCACACCGAAACGGGCGAGACGTATCACCTGGACCATGACCCGCCCCCCGACGACGTGGATCCCCAGTACATCGTGCAGCGGGACGACGACCAGCCCGAGACGGTGCGCAACCGGCTGTCGGTGTACCGGGACGAGACGAAGCCGCTGGAAGAATACTACCGGGAGCGCGGCCTCCTCCAGACTGTAGACGGGACCGGGGGGATTGAGGACGTGTACGACCGCGTGGAGGAGGTCCTGGACGATCTCCGTGCGTCGGCCTAATCATCTCGTCACCCGTTTCCCCGGTATGTCTGCCCCGGACTCCCCCGAAGACCGCGTGTCGGCTCATCGAGACCGAATTGACACCGCGCTCGCCACCCTCGTCTCCGACCGCGAGCCGGCGGTCCTGTACGAGCCCGTGCAGTACGTCCTGGAGGGGGGCGGCAAGCGCGTGCGGCCGACAATGCTCCTGCTGGTGGCCGAGGCCTTTGGCGCGTCTGCGGAGCGGGCCCTGCCCGCCGCCCTGGCCGTTGAGGTCTTTCACAACTTTACCCTCGTCCACGACGACATCATGGACGGGGCGGAGGAACGACGGGGGCGCCCCACGGTCCACGTGCGCTGGGATGAGGGCACGGCCATCCTGGTGGGCGACCTGATGATGGGGCTGTCCTACGACCTTCTCGGGCGCGTGGAGGCGGAAGACGACGAGGCGCTCTACGATGTCTACCACCCGATGGTCGAGAATCTCTGCCGCGGACAGGCCCTCGACGCGTCCTTTGAGGCGCAGGAGGGCGTCTCTGTGGAGGCGTACCTCGACATGATTGACGGGAAAACGGCAGCGCTGCTATCGGCGGCGTTTGAGCTGGGCGGTGTGGTGGGCGGGGCGCCCCCGCCGGCGCGGGACGCGCTCCGGGAGGCGGGCCGCTCGGTGGGCCGCGCCTTCCAGATCCAAGACGATCTCCTGGACCTAACGGCCGAGACGGAGGCGTGGGGAAAGGCCGTGGGCGGCGATCTGGTGGGCGGGAAGAAGACCTTTCTCACCCTTCGGGCGTTGGAGCGGGCCGACGGGGACGAGCACGACTGGTTTGCCCGCATCGTCACCGATGGGGGATTGCCGCCGGAGGACGTGCCGGAGGCCCGTGAACGAATGGCCCGCCTGGGCGTGTTTTCGGACGCGGAAACCGCCGTCTCGCGCTACGTAACCGAGGCCCACGAGTCCCTGTCGGTTCTGCCAGAGGGGCCCCCCGCGGAGGCGCTCCGCTGGCTGATCGACCAGATGGAAGACCGACGGCACTGACCGGGGATCCGGGGCCGGAGCCGTTGCCCCTTCACGCCTAGTTCTCTCTCGCCTTGCCTCTCGGCGTCATGATCGAGCGCGAAGTCACGGTGCGGAATCGGGCGGGACTGCACACCCGGCCCGCCTCCATGCTGGTCCGCACCGCCTCTCAGTTCGACGCCGAAATCTTCCTTCGCCGCGACGGCTATGAGATCAACGGAAAGAGCGTGATCGGCGTGATGACGCTGGCGGCCGAGCAGGGGGCCACGCTCACGCTGCTCGTCGAGGGGGAGGACGAGGAAGATGCGGCCAATGCCATCGCCGACTTGTTCGAGGACGGCTTTGGGGAAGAACTGTAGGCCATCCGCGACGCCCATCGTCCAGAACCGACCCCCTACACGTCCATGTCGTCCTCTCCCGACCCGACGACATCCGATGCGGGCCCCGAACGGATCATCGAGGGAACGGGGGTCGCGCCGGGCATTGCCATCGGGGCCCTTTATCGCTACAACGTGGGCCCGCCGGAGGTGGATCGCACCCCGATTGCCCCAGAGGCGGTTGAGGACGAGCTGGCTGTGCTTGAGGATGCCCTTGCGCGAGCGGAGCAAGAAATCGAACAGGCCCGCACCATCGCCGATCGCATCCTGGGGGCGGAGCAGGCGGCCATTGTCGAGGCCCAGCGCATGATGTTGAACGACGAGGCACTCCTCGGCCCGGTGCGGGAGCGCATTCGGACCGAACATGTGACGGCCGGACAGGCGCTCCAGTCCGTGCTGCGAGGGTATCGGGAACGGATTGGGGAGAGCGAAGACGCCTATCTTCGGGACCGGACCGACGACCTTCTGGAGGTCGAAACCCGGGTGCTCCGGGCCCTGGAACGGGGCCGGACAGTGGCGCAAATTGAGCCCAACGCGATTGTGGTGGCCGACGCCCTCACGGCGACCGACCTCATTCAGCTCCACGAGCACGGACTGCTCGGCTGCGTGACGACTGGGGGCGGCCCCCACTCGCACGTGTCGATCCTGGCCCGCGCCCTGCACATTCCGGCGGTGATCGGGGCGGAGGAGCGCCTCGAGGCCGTAGAAACCCACGACCGGGCCGTGGTCGACGGGCAGGCGGGGCGCCTCATCGTGCACCCGTCGGCCGACACGCTCGAGGACTACCGCCGCCGTCGCGCCCGTCAGCAATCCCTCTGGGCGGAGCAGGCACAGGCTGCGTCGGCGCCGGCCGAAACGACGGACGGGCATTCCCTGAGCGTACAAGCCAACGTGGAGTTCGAGGAGGAGCTGCAGATCCTCAAAGAGTACGGGGCCGACGGCATTGGCTTGCTTCGCACGGAGGTCTTGTTCCTGAGCCGGCCCGCGGGGGCGTTCACGGAAGAGGAGCAGGTGGCCGTGTACCGAAAGGCGGCCCGGGCCGCGCATCCGCATTCGGCCACCGTTCGGCTGCTGGACCTGGGCGGCGACAAGTCGCTCTCTCAGGGGCCCCGCGAGGCGAACCCGTCCCTGGGCTGGCGCGGCATTCGCCTGCTGCTCGACCGGCCGGAGGAGCTGCTGCGCCCCCAGGTGCGCGCCCTCCTCCGCGCCAACACCGAGGGGGCCCTGCGCGTCCTGCTGCCCATGGTGACCCATCTCGACGAGGTGCGGCGCGTCCGCTCGGTGATTCAGGAGGAGGCCGACCGGCTGTCGCGAGAGGGCCGTGCGCACGACCCCACCCTTCCCGTGGGTGCCATGGTCGAGGTGCCCGCCACGGCCCTCCAGGCGCGGGCGTTTGCCGAGGAGGCCGACTTTCTGTCGATTGGCACGAACGACCTCACGCAGTATGTCCTGGCGGTGGATCGCGACAACGACCGCGTGGCCAGCCGGTACGATCCCCTTCACCCCGCCGTGCTCGGGCTGGTGCAGCGCACGGCGGCCGCCGGACGGGACACCGGGACGCCCGTGGCCGTATGTGGAGAAAGCGCCGGCGACGTCCACGCCGTTCCGGTCCTGATAGGGCTGGGGGTCACGGCGCTCAGCGCGACGCCGTCGCATCTGCCGGGCCTCAAGCGATTAATTCAACACGTGTCCCGCGCCGAGATGGATGCGCTTGCCACCGCCGCCTGTGAGGCCTCCAACGCCCAGACGGTGCGCCGGCAGGCCCGCGAATGGATCGCGCAACATGTCGAGGACGCCGTTCTCGACGCCCCCGACGTCTCTTCCCCGTAACCATCCGACTCCCATTCTCATGTCTGAATCTCCCTCTCTTCTCGAGCGCATTACCGACGACCTGAAGCAGGCCATGCGTGACAAGGACAAGGTGCGCCTCCGAACCCTCCGCTCCCTCCGAGCCGCCCTCCAGAATGAGGAGATTGGCCAGCGCACAGAGGGCACCGAAACGACGCTCACGGAGCAGGATCAGCTGGCCGTGCTCCGGAAGCAGATCAATCAACGGAAGGACTCGATCGAACAGTACAAGGAGGCCGGCCGCGAGGACCTGGTGCAGAAGGAGCAGGACGAGCTCGCGGTGCTGGACACGTACATGCCCGACGCCGTATCGGACGAGGACCTTGAGGCGAAACTCCGCGCCATCATCGACGAGGTGGGGGCAGCGTCGATGGCGGACATGGGGGCCGTGATGGGACGGGCGATGGATGCCCTCCGCGGGCGGGTGGATGGGAATCGGGTGCGGAAGCAGGTGCAGGCCCTGCTGTCCGAGTGAGGTCCCACACGGTCTTCCGGATGGGCGGCCTGGTTTGTGTACTTTCCGCGCGTCCCCGTCACCGCCTCCACGTACGTCATGACCCTTCTCGACGGATTTATTGTGGCCGTCCTTGCCGGGGGACTCCTTCACGGAGTATCGGCCGGGGCCCTTCGGCAACTGGCAAGCCTGATCGGACTGGTGTTTGCGCTGCTGGTTGCGGTCCAGCTCATGCACGCGGTGGGGGCCCTCGCCGTGCAGAGCCTTGGGCTGTCCGAGTCGATCGCGCCGATCGTCGGATTTGTCGTGCTCTTCTGCGGGGTGTGGCTGATCTTTTTTGCGATCTCACGACTGCTCGAACAGGTGCTCGAAGCCTTGTCGCTCACGATTGTGAACCGGGCCGCCGGGGGGGCGCTCGGGGCGCTCAAGGCGGCGCTTCTGCTAAGCGTGCTCTTTCTGGTCCTCGCGGAGGTGGACATTCCCGAGCGGGAGACGCAGGAGCAGTCGGTGCTGTATGGGCCCATTGCCGGGGCGCTTCCCACCACGCTGAGTGTTGTGGCCGACTACGTGCCGTCGGTGAGGCGGGCCGCCGAATCCTTCGGGGAAGAGGTGCGGCCATCGGTCGAGTCGCGGGTGGACGGGGCGGAGTAGCCCTGCGATCGGATTGAAACCATCCGGGGGCTCCCCAATCATGTAACACAAGGCGAAGCCGAGTCGCCCTTCCAGCGGTCGTTCTTCACACACGAGGTCCGGTGCGCCATGGCTGTCGTCGGGAGCAACGTCACCATTGATATTCATAGCAACGAACAGGTGGGCATTGGCTCCATTCGGGACGCGGTGCGCGACGAGAGCCGCCTCCACCCAACCGTGTCCGCGAGCGTCCGCGACACCGTCGAGCAAGCGGCCGCTCGGGTACTGGAGGCCCAGGACGTCTCCGAGGTTCGCCTCTCGCCCTCGGTGCGACTGGTCGACGAGCGGATCCGTGGGGTCCCCCGCGAGCGCATCGTCGCGAAGCTGGACGTGGAGGGGGAGAAAGACACCCTGGCCGCGGTCGATTCGGCGTTTGCGATGCCGGCGCGGGCAGACATTGCGGAGGCCGTGGAGGACGCTGTCCGCGACTTCCTGTCGACGTCCGATCTCGAACGCAAGGTGCCCGTGACGGTGAGCGTCACCCCCGTGGAGTTTCGGTAGGATCTCCCCCCGAGCCCTGCTCGTTGGCCCGATGATCGCACGTTTCCGCGCTGTTCTGCACCGGGCATGGTCCCCGTTCGTCTGGAGCTAAAGAACTTTCTGAGCTACGGGACGGATGCCCCGCCGCTCGACTTTGAGGCATTCGACGTGGCGTGCCTCTCGGGCGGCAACGGGGAGGGCAAGTCGGCCCTTCTCGACGCGATGACGTGGGCCATCTGGGGAGAGGCCCGCAAGTCCAGTGGCAAGCGCAAGCCCGACGACGAACTCATTCGCATCGGCACGCGCCACATGCAGGTGACTTTCACCTTCGACCTCGAGGGCACCCGCTACCGCGTGACGCGCTCCTTCTCGAAGTCGGCCACGGGGAAGACGACGACGTCGGACCTGGAATTCCAGGTGTACGCGCCGGAGGAGGAAGCGTATCGCCCCCTCACCGGGTCTACGCAGCGCGAGACCCAGGGGCGGATTGACGATGCGGTCGGCCTCGACTACGACACGTTCATCAACTCGGCCTTCTTGCTCCAGGGGCGCTCGGACGAGTTTACGCAGAAGAGCCCGAGCCAGCGCAAGGACATCCTGGTGCGCATCCTGAACCTCAGTCGATATGAGGCGCTCGAAGACCGGGCCCGGGACCGGTGGCGGTCCGCCAAGCAGCAACTGCAGCGGGCGAAGGCGGAGGTGGAGCGCCTGCAGGAGGCGCTCGACGATGTGGACGAGTGGGAGGAGGAGCGGGACGATTTGCGGGCGGCCATCGAGAAGCAACAACGCACCCTGGCTGAGCTCCGGGAAACGGAGAAAACCCTGACCCAGCGGCGGGCCGACCTTGAGGCGAAAGCCCGCGAGGCGGCGTCGGTTCGGGACACGATCGGCTCGATCGACGATCGGATTGAGGAGGCGACGGACGACATCGACGCGCTGGACGAACGAATTGAAGACGCGGATGCGCTTCTGGCCCACGGCGAGGAGATCCGCTCGGCGTACGAGCGATACGAGGCGCTGCAGGACGAGCGGGATGCGCTGGACGAGAAGCGCGACCTCCACCGCGGGCTCGAAAAACAGATTGAGCAAAAGCGGGCGACGCTTCGCGAGCGGACAAATCAGCTGGAGCGGCGCCTAGACCGCCTGAAGGTCGAACGGGAGGGGTTCGAGGAGTCCCTGAGCGAGTGTGCCTCGAAGCTGGCGAAGCGGCCCCTGGTGCAGGACAAGTTGCGCTCGGCCCGGGCCGCCCGGCAAAAAGTGCGCGAACTGTCGGCCCGGAAAGAGCAACGCGAGCAACTGAAGCGACGGAAAGAGTCGGCCCGACGCACCCTCGTGGGGCGGCGCGAACAGCTGCGCGGAGAGCTGGAGGGGCTACGGAACCAGATTGAGGAGGAGCGGACGGTGCTCGAGCAGCGGTCGGACCTCCAGGAGACGCTGGCGGCGCTGTCGGAACAGGATGAGCGACGAGAGACGCTGGAGGACCGCCTCGCGTCTTTGGAGGCAGAGGGGAAGACGGTCTCACAGGCCATCCGCGAACAGCAAGGGCAGCTGGAGGCCCGCAAGGAAGAGCACGCCCAGGAGCAGGCCGAGCTGGAGCGGTTTCGGGCGGCGGACGGCAAAACATGTCCGACCTGCGGCTCGGAGCTGACGGAGGCGCACCGGCGGGAGGTTGAGGCGACGCTCTCCTCGAAGATCGACAGGCTGGAGCAGCAGATTCAGGATCGCCGGGCGGACCTTCAGGAGAAGAAGGAGCGGCGAGCGACCCTGCGATCGCAGTACGCCGAGGTGCGGAAGAAGCTGGAGGCCCTTTCGGACGTCGGGGAGAAGCGGGCCACGGCCCAGGAGCAGCTCCGGGCCCTCGAGGATACCGCCGACGCACTGGAGGCCCATACGGAGCAGGCCCACCGTCTCCGTGAGCGGCTGGAGGCGGGGGACTACGCCGCGGAGGCCCGCCGCACCTGGCAGCATTGCGCGCAGCGCCTGGCGGAGCTTTCGTTCGATGCCTCCGCGTACGACGCCCTGCAGGACGAGGCCGCTCAGGTCGACCGGTACCGGGACCGGCTGCGTGAACTGGAGGAGGCGGAGGGGCGCCAGGAGGAGCTGGAGCGGAAAATCGACCAGCACAACCGGGACATCCAGGAGCTCCGGGAGACGCTCGACGACGATACGGCCTTTGCGTCCCTCCGGGAGCAGCTGGCCGACCTCCAGGAGAAGCTCGATGAGGTCGGGTTCAGTCCGGACCGGTTCCAGGAGGTGCGGGAGGAGCTGCGGGCGCTAAGCGACGCTCCGTCCCGCTACAGCGAGCTTCAGCACGCCCAGCAGAATCGGGACGATTGGGCCGACCAGCGACAGCGGCTACGGGACCAAGTTGAGGACCTGCGCCAGGAAAAGGCCGAGGCCCAGGAGCGCCTGGAGAGGCTCGAGGCCTCGGTCGCGGCGACCGAGGAGCTGGAGGACGAGCTTTCAGAGGTGTCGGAGGCGGTCGCGGAGGCGGAGGCCACGCTCAACGAACTGCAGCAGCGATTCGGCATGTTGAGCGAGCGCCTGGACCAGGCCGAGCGCGACCGCGCGGCGTTGGCGGAGGCACAGACGGAACGAGACGAGGCGAAGCACGACCGCCAGCTCTACGACCACCTGCGGACGGCTTTCGGCAAGCACGGCATTCCGTCGCTGATCATTGAGGAGACGCTGCCGGAGATTGAAGAGCGAGCCAACCGCATCCTCGACCGCCTGACCGACGGGCGCATGCACGTAGGCCTCGAGACCCTGAAGGAAAAGAAGAGCGGCGGAACGAAAGAGACACTCGAAATCATCATCACCGACGAACAGGGCATGCCACGGCCCTACGAAACGTTTTCGGGCGGTGAGAGCTTTCGGGTCAACTTTGCCCTCCGCGTGGCCCTCGCGCAGTTGCTGGCGGAGCGGAGCGGGGTGCGCGTCCGGACCCTTGTGATCGACGAGGGGTTTGGGACCCAGGACGAAGAAGGAATTGAGCGGCTGGTGGAGGCCATTCAGTCTATTCGGCAAGACTTTGCGAAAGTGCTCGTCATTACCCACCTTGAGCGACTCAAGCAGGCGTTCCCCGTTCGCATTGAGGTTGAGAAAGATCCGGCCACCGGATCGACCTTCGAGGTGGTGCGCGGGTAGGAAGGAAGCGGACGCCCTTGGCCGGGCGGGTACGCCGATCGATCCACGATGCATTTCGGTCCCAACTCCCATGGAAAAACTCTATTACTCGATCGGCGAGGTCAGCGAGCGCGTGGGGCACGAGCCGCACGTTCTGCGCTACTGGGAGCAGGAATTCGACGTGCTGGACCCCCGGAAGAATCGGGCGGGGCGACGGGTTTACACGGAAGAGGACATTGCGGTGGTGGAGCAGATCCGCGCCCTGCTTAAGGATGAGAAGTACACCATCGAGGGGGCCAAGCAGGCGATCCGGCGGGGGAAACAGGGGGCGGATCCGCGGACGCAGATTCGGAACGAGCTCCGGGACCTCCGATCCTTTCTTGAGGACCTCCGCGATGCGATCTAGTCGGCTCCCGCCAGCGGAGGCGATGTTGCGGAAGGAAAGGGGCGCCGCCCGGGGGAGTGCTTACTGGGCGTTGGGGGCGTCTCGATCGGAATAGATTCGGAGCTCGCGCGGCTCGGGGTGCACCTCGATTCCCGGAGAGGGAACGTGTCCCAGCACGCGCTCCAGTTTTGAGGCCGGGTACCTGTCCTCTCCAACAACCAGGGTCCAGAAGGAGCGGTCCAGTCGCCGGGGATCGATGGCCGTCTGTCCCGTTCGGATGTCCACCTGCAGGGCAAGGCGGACCTCGCCGGTGTCCGCGTCGGCGTAGACCGTCGTAAAGAGGTGTTCTTTCGAGCGCGTCGTCTTGATCTCCAGCCCTCCCTTCAGCCGGGTGGGCAGGCTTTCGCCAACCGCGACCTCGGTCGCATTTGACTCGGCAGACGAAGACCCGTCGGGCGGGAGGTTCGGTGCGGGGGGAGCGGGGGAAGACATGAGCGGTGGAGTGTGATGGGAAAGCTGCCGGTGAGCGGACCGCTATTCGTCGCCGATTCCGTCGCGGATGACATCGAAGGTGCGTTCGATGATTCGCGGATCGATGCCGTTGTAGATCGCACTCATCAGCTGAACGGTGTTCTTGGCCGCTTCCTCAAACACAAATTGCGGCGCGGCAAACTCACATCGAATAAAGTGAGGCGGCGTTCCCCCTTTAAAGACGAGGGTACAGGTCTCAAAGCGACAATCCACGAAGTGCTTCCCGTCAATGACCAGGCGCTCGCCGGTAAACTCGCGGTCTGCTACTGTGTCGCGGTCGGACTCGTCGGGGGAGGCGGGGTCGGACGAACCGTTGGGCGTGGGCATAGGCAGTTGGCTTGGGACTAGGCGTGGGCGTTTTGCTGTACGGGACAGGCCGCGGCGAGCGTGACGTTCCCGCGAGCTGAAAATTACACAGGTCAAAAATAAAACCCTCGCTCAGCGCCGCTTGGCGGCGAAAAGCGAGGGTGGGAGGGTGGTCAGGGGCGGATTCGAACCGCCGACACACGGCTTTTCAGGCCGTTGCTCTACCACCTGAGCTACCTGACCCGGAATGTGGACTTGTTCAACTCATTCCACCACCGAAGGTACCGACATCGAGAGGCGGAATCAACGGGTGCCCCGGGGCTTAATGCCCCCTTCACGCCCCGTACTCGTCGTTGCGCTCGCCGGCAGGGAACGCCCCCTCAGACGGATCGGACGAACGGTGCGCGCCCCACATCAGTTTCGATCGCAGCGTATGGAAAAAGTGTTGACCCGGCAGCTTCACGAGGTTTACGGTGTGGGCGGCCCGGCGAATCCGAAACTCGTTCTGAAACGTATCGAAGAGGGTGCTGCGGCCGTCGGCCGCGAACACGTAGGGCAACTCGTCGCCCAGGACGCGGCACGTGATGGTGGCGTCCGCCGGCAACACCATGGGGCGAACGGTCAGCGTATGGGGGGCGATGGGCGTGAGAATGATGGCGTCGACCCCAGGTGTGATGATGGGGCCTCCGGTGGAGAGCGAGTAGGCGGTCGAGCCGGTCGGGGTGGCAATGATGAGGCCGTCGGCCCAGTACGTGTTCAGGGGCGTCCCGTCGACGGCGACTTTGACTTTGATGAGGCCGGCTGAGCCGCTCCGGTTTAGGACAAACTCGTTCACCGCCCATTCACTGTCGAATGCCTGCTGGTTGCTGGTTTGCACCTGGAGGGCAATTCGCTCCTCCACCGTGTACTCCCCGGCCTCGATGCATTGTAGGGCGTCGGGCAACTGGTCGACTTCAATGTCGGCCAGGAAGCCGAGCCGTCCAATGTTGACGCCCAGGAGGGGCGTGTCGTTGGGGCCGGTCTGGTGGGCGGTGCGGAGCAGGGTCCCGTCTCCGCCGAATGAGAGGACGAGGTCGCTCGCGGCCGCAATGTCGTCGACGCGTCGGTCGTTGACGAGCCCGTCGGGGCTATAGTCGTGTTCGAGCAGGCCCTTGGCGATCGGGTCATGAATCCAAAAGTCCAGGTCGTGCTCTCGGAGCCAGTCTATGGTTTGTGCCACGGGGCCCCAGATGGCAGATTTGGTTGGATTGCCCGCAAGACCGTAGATCATTGGCAAGGTGTGGAGCCCAGTGGGCTCGGAGCCGTTAAGAGAAAGGCACGACGGCAAGAGCACCGCCGACCCTGATAGCAAGGCGGCGGCGTAACGTTCCCCTCCTGTCGGGCCCCTTACCGTAGTGTGGAGGGAGCCCCTTCATTTCAAAGCTCAATCGCGCATGCTTTCCTTTCTCTTCCACGGGATCCAGCGTCTCCTGCGCCCACTGGCACGGTATGCCCACTGGCTGCACCTGCAATGGCCGGCCGGGGACGTGGAACAACTCCCCCGCGTCGATGAGCACTTCCAAACAAATGTGGATGGGGTGTACGTCGTGGGGGATCTCGCGGGGGTGCCGTTGCTCAAGTTTTCGGTCGACGGCGGCGTGAAGGCGGTCCGGCACCTGGCCTCGCACGGACGAGCGGCGGAGGGAGGGACCCAGAGCGCCGACCCGTACGACGTGGTGATCCTGGGCGCCGGGACGTCGGGCATGGCGGCGGCCCGGGAAGCGGAGACGCAGGGGCTCTCCTACTGTGTGCTCGAGGCGCGCCGGCGCTTCGCCACGATCCACGACTTCCAGAAGGGAAAGCCGATCTACACCTACCCGAACGATATGACGCCGGCGGGCGACCTGCAGGTCACTGCCGAGGATCGGGAAGCGCTGATTGAAGAGCTGGAGGCGCAAACGGAGGACATTCCGGTTCGCCACGCCGAGGCCCACCGGATTGACAAAACGGCGACCGGAGTGGACGTCGTGACGAGCGAGGGGGAGCGGGTGTCGGCGGCCACTGTGGTTGTGGCGATCGGCCGCAGCGGCAACTTTCGGGACTTGGGGGTGCCGGGAGAGGACCGGGACCACGTACATCACCGGTTGTACGACCCGACCCGGTGCGAGGGGGAGGACGTGGTGGTGATTGGCGGCGGCGACTCGGCGGCGGAGGCGGCCATCGCGCTCACCGAACACGGGGCGAACGACACGCTCTCGTACCGCCGGGCGGAATTTGTCCGCCCGAAAGAAGAGAATGTGGAGCGGCTGCACGAACTGGCCGCGGGGGAGGACGCTGCGGGCACGCTCACCCTTCGGATGCCGACCGACGTGGAAGCGGTGGAGGAGGAGGCCGTGGTGCTCTCGGACGCGGAGGGAACGACCGACCGTGTGCCGGCGCGGGAGGTGTTCGCAATGATTGGACGGGAGGCGCCGCTCGACTTCTTCCGGCGATCCGGAGTCCAACTACGCAACGACTGGGGCGACGTCCCCGAGTCCCTTCGCGACGCCGTGTCCTCCCTCGACTGGTTGGGGCGGCTCAACTGGGGGCGCATCGGGGCGTTTGCCTCCTTCTTCCTCTTCATGGCGGCCATCTACAGCTGGAAGGACGGGGGATGGCTGGGGCGACTGGCGCAGTCGGCCCAGCTCTTCCCGTTTGGCTGGACGCCTGGGAGCGGGACGGGACTGGTAGACGTCACGCTCGCGTCGATGTCGAACCCGGGGTTCTACTACACCTTCGCGTACTCCGCCCTCGTGGTAGTTTTTGGGGTCAAGCGCATTCGCCGACGGAAGACGCCGTACATCCGGGTGCAGACCCTGACGCTGATGGCCGTGCAGACGCTTCCGCTCTTCATTCTGCCGGAAATCGTGCTTCCGTACCTCGGCGTCAATGGGCTGCTCCCCACGGGGGTGCTGGACGCTCTCTTTCCGGTGAGCGAGTCGGCCGTTCACGGGCGGCAGTACTGGCGGGCGTACGGCTTCATCCTGGCGTGGCCCCTTTTCATCTGGAATGTTTTCACGTCGGATCCCCTCTGGTGGTGGCTCGCCATCTGCTTCGTGCAAACCTTCGTCCTGATCCCGGGCCTGATCTACTTCTGGGGCAAAGGGGCGTACTGCGGCTGGATCTGCACCTGTGGTGCGCTCGCCGAAACCCTGGGCGACCAACACCGCGAGAAAATGCCGCACGGTGAGGGATGGAATAAGCTGAACCTCGCAGGGCAGGTGATTCTGGCGTTGGCCTTCGTGCTCCTGGCGCTTCGAATCGTAGGGTGGATCTGGCCGGGATCGGGCGCGACGGCCCTATTTTGGGCGGGGCTCACCGGCGAATGGTTCGGGCTCCAACTCAACTACAGCTGGGTGGTCGACATTGTCCTGGCTGGGATGGTCGGCTTTGGGGTGTATTTCTGGCTGAGTGGGCGGTTTTGGTGTCGCTTCTTCTGCCCGCTTGCCGCGCTCATGCACATTTACCACCGGTTCAGCCGCTTTCGCATCCTGGCGGACAAGAAGAAGTGCATCTCCTGCAACGTGTGCACCAGCGTCTGCCACCAGGGCATCGACGTCATGTCGTTCGCGCAGAAGGGGGAGCCGATGGACGACCCGCAGTGCGTTCGGTGCTCGGCCTGTGTGCAGAGCTGCCCGACGGGTGTGCTGGAGTTCGGGCAGGTGGATCCCAACACCGGTCAGGTAATCACCACCGATGCGCTGGAGGCGTCGCTGGCCCGCATCCAGGAGCAGGAGTCCGGGCAGGCCGCCTAACGCTCTGCTTCTGCGTCGTCGCGTACGAGCAGGACGGAGCACGGGGCGAAGATGGCGACCTGGTGGCTCACCGTTCCCACGCTGGTCTCCGGGTCGTCGTCGCGGTCGACCTGGTGGGAGCGCTGCACGATAAGGTCTGCCCCTTCCGCCTCCGCAAACCGCGTGATCTCGGGGGCCCGCTGGCCGTACGTGATCTCGGCACGCACCTCGTATCCATCGTTGGCAATCTGATCGGCCCACCGCGCCATCTTCTCCTCGGCCTCGGCGCGAAGCTCCTCGTAGAAGTCGTCCATCTCGCCCGGCTCGTCCTCCTGAAGGGTCTCGATGACGTGGTGGAGGAGCACGGTGGTGTCGCCCGGGGTGCCGAGCCGACGCATCGTGTTGATCACGGCGACGTTGTTCGTGGAGAGGTCGACAGGAATGAGAATGGTGCCGTACATGGCGAGCTCAGGGAATTGATGAAAGAAGAGTGCGGGTCGCCAGAGGGGGACCGATCGGCAATATAGGAAGCGCGCAATCGGATCTCAGTCCTCAGATTTTTGTATTTGCACTGCGGGTTCTCTGGGACGAGTTCCTGACACCGACGTGAATACCGAGAGACACACCCTACGTCGTCGACTGGCCGAGCGGCAGCAGGAGAAGGCCGTGCTGGAGCGGCGCGTGCGTGGCCTGGAGGCGCGGTACCGAGAGGAGGTGGCCCCGCTAAAGGAGAAGGTCCTTCGCCTCGGGATGGAGCGTCTGCGGGCCGCCGCTCAGGCCCGAATGCGAAGTGCTCGCCTTCGCAATGCCTACCACGATGCGCAGCGGGCGTATGATTCCTTCCGAGAGGCCCGTGCCGGCGCGGCGCCGTCCGAATCCGAGGCAAAGGCGGCGTTTCGGAAGGCGAGCAAGCACTGCCATCCGGACCGGGTGCCCGAGGCCTATCGGGCCGAGGCGGAGGCAACCTTCCAGGCGCTGGAGAGGGCCCACGCGTCGGGATACACCGAGGCGGTGCAGGCAACGGCCCAGGCCCTGGAAGACTGGGGATTTCCGACGCAGTCGCAGGCCCAGGCGAGCCGCGACTCGGAGTCCCTCAGAAAGGCGGTGGAGGAGCTCGACGTCTCCATTCGGCGGCTGCGGGGATCGGAGGCGCACCAGGTGTTGGAAGAAGTCGGGACGCTGGACGCGGCCATCGAGAGCTGGATTCGGAGTCTCCGTCGCCGGGTGCGTCAATTGACGACCGAGTAGTTGGGACGACGCAACATCGAGCGGAGGACAGATGTGTCGACCGCACGGCTCCGGTGGGGACGTAGGGGTTCTGTTATTGCAAGAGAAAAGTCGTACAGATCCTCCGTCGCGACGTGCAGGCCCGTTGTAACTGCCGTGGCCGTGCGCTACGTTAATTCCTCCGCAGCTCTTCGCAGGCACAATCTCCGTTTTTGCATGGCGGACGCGCAAACCGACTCCTCCACAACCAACAAGGGCCGCACGCCCCTGATGCGGCAGTACTACAAGATCAAGGAACGCCACCCCAAGGCGATCCTGCTGTTTCGGATGGGGGACTTCTACGAGACCTTCGACGACGACGCGAAAACGGTGAGCCGCATCCTCGGCATTACGCTCACCGAGCGCAACAACGGGGAGGCCGACGATGTGCCGATGGCGGGCTTCCCCCACCACGCCGTCGACAGTCACCTGCCGAAGCTGATCCGCTCGGGCCTTCGCGTGGCGATCTGTGAGCAGACCGAGGACGCCGACAATTCGAGCGGCAAGGTGGTGGACCGCGACGTGGTGGAGGTCGTGACGCCGGGGGTGTCCTTTCACGATCAGCTGCTCACGCCCAAACAGTCCAACTTCCTGGCGGCGGTGCACTTTGGGACCGGGCGGAACAAGGGGACGATCGGCTTCGCGTTCATCGACGCGACGACGGGGGAATTCAGTGTGACGGAGGCGCCGGAGGAGCAGCTCACGGACCTGATCCAGACCGTAGCACCGTCGGAGGTCATCCTCGACAAGCGACGGACCGACCGGTTGCAGGCGCAGCTTCGCGAGATTCCGTTTACGGTGACCGAGCAGGAGGACTGGGTGTTCAAGTACGACTTCGCCTACCAGACGCTGCTCGACCACTTTGAGACCCACTCGCTGAAGGGGTTCGGCGTAGACGACATGGACCAGGGCGTGGTGGCCGCGGGGGCCGCGCTCTACTATCTGGGGGAGACGCAAAAGGGCAAGCTGCCCCACGTGCGTAAGATCAAGCGGTATTCGAAGGAGGAGCACATTGCCCTCGATCCCGCAACCAAGCGGAATTTGGAGCTGGTGCAGTCCATCCAGGACGACGGGCACGAGGGAACCCTCATCCAAATCCTGGACGAGACGGAAACCCCGATGGGGGGACGCCGCCTGCGCGCCTGGCTCGTGCGGCCGCTGCGCGAGGTGGATCGGATCCAGCATCGTCTCGACGCCGTGGAGGCGTTTGTGGATGACCGGCACCTGCGCGAGGACCTGCAGGAGCAACTCGGGCAGATGGGCGACCTGGAACGGCTGGCGGGCAAAGTCGCCACCGGCCGGGCGTCGCCCGACGACCTCAACGCGGTGAAACACACGCTCCGCCGCCTCCCCGACCTCAAAGCGCGGCTCAGCGACACGGGCTGTGCGGCGATCGACGAGATTGAGGACGAACTGGAGCTGTGTCCCGAGATCGTCGAGCAGATCGACAACGCACTCGTGGACGATCCGCCCGCCAAGATTCGCGAGGGCGGGCTCATCTGCGACGGCTATTCCGAGGAGCTCGATGAGCTGCGGACGATTGCACAGGAGGGGAAGGACTGGGTGGCCAACTTGGAGAAGGAAGAGAGCGAGCGCACCGACATTCCCTCGCTCAAGGTGGGGTTCAACAAGGTGTTCGGCTACTACCTGGAGGTCACCGACACCCACGCCGACAAGGTGCCGGACGACTACATCCGCAAGCAGACGCTCGTCAACTCGGAGCGCTACGTGACGCCGGAGCTAAAGGAGATGGAGGAGAAGATCCTGACGGCGGAGGAAAAGATGGAAACTCTGGAGCTGGAGCTCTTCAACGACCTCCGCGACCGCATCGCCCAGCGGACGCCGGTTCTCCAAAAGAACGCCGAGCTCCTGGCGCACCTCGATTGCTACACGGGCCTCGCCGCGGTTGCCGAGCGGCACGACTACGTGCGCCCCACGGTCGACGACAGCCTGACCATCGACATCGAAGAGGGGCGTCACCCAGTGGTGGAGCAGACCCTGGAGCCGGGCGACCCGTTCATCCCGAACGATACGTACCTCGACCCGGACGACGAGCAGATCCTGATCATCACCGGTCCGAACATGGCCGGGAAGAGTGTGGCGCTCCGACAGGTGGGCCTCATCACGCTGTTGGCGCAGGTGGGCAGTTTTGTGCCCGCCGACGCCGCGCACATCGGCGTGGTCGATCGCATCTTTACCCGTGTGGGGGCCTCGGACAACCTGGCGGCGGGGGAGAGTACGTTCCTCGTGGAGATGAACGAGGCGGCCAACATCCTGAACAACGCCACGTCGCGCTCCCTCATCCTGCTCGATGAGGTGGGCCGTGGCACCTCGACGTTCGATGGGCTCTCCATCGCCTGGGCCATCGTGGAGTACCTGCACGAGCGGCCCGAAGTGGCGGCGCGCACCCTCTTTGCGACGCACTACCACGAGCTCAACGCGATGGCCGATCGCCTGGACCGGGTGCACAACTACCGCATCCAGGTGAGCGAGCACGAGGGCGAGATTGTCTTCCTCCGCAAGCTCATCCGGGGCGGGGCCGACCACTCCTACGGCATCGAGGTGGCGCGGATGGCCGGTCTCCCCGACGCCGTGATTGCCCGGGCGCGCGAGGTGCTCCACAATCTGGAGAGCCAGCACCTGGAGGTGGGGGATGGCGAGACGGGGACGGAGGAGGCCGAGACCCCGTCGGGCGACGGCATGCGGGCGAAAAAGGGCGACGCCGACGCGGTGCCGGACCTTGAGGACAGCCAGGCCAACCAGATGCACCTGTTTGCCCAGCCCGATCCGGTCGCCGAGGAGATCAAGGAGATGCTGAGTGAGATTGACCCGAACCGCATCACGCCGGTGGAGGCGCTGATGAAGCTTGCCGAGATGAAGGAGAAGGTGAGCGACTAAGTACGACGTCAACTTTGTGTTTACAGGTATGAGCGAACTCAAAATCCCTGAGGCAGGTCGCTTCGAGCGCACCCCGGAGAGCACTCGGTCGCTCCGCTCCCAGCG
>NCRB01000026.1 GCA_002894665.1 Salinivenus iranica | reverse complement strand
GGGGCGGGCAGGTCGTCGAGGGGGGAACGCACCACCTCCTTGTCCACCCGCTCAATCATGCCCTTGTCCACCAGGCTGCGGATGGTGGAGTACGAGGCGTCAGCGTGCGTCACCACGTCGGCCTGGCGGGGCTCGGGCGTGCCCTGCTCGCGGAAGCCGGCGAGGGACCGAATCACGGCCTGCTGCTTCTTGCCGCGCAGCTGCTCCACAAGGTCGGCCACGGCGCCCGAGTGCTGGAAGGCGGGGGCAAAGCGGAGGTGGGTTTCCGTCTTGGCGCTCACGCGCTCGTCGGAGAGGCGGGTGTCCACCTCAATCAGGCCGTCGGCGGCCAGCTTCCGAATGAGGGCCAGCGGCACGGCGGGGCCGACTCGCTTGCGGAGGGCGGAGAGGGTCGTCTCGGAGCGACCGTCCAGGTCATCGAGCATACGGCGGGCGACGTCGTGCTCTGCCCAGTCACCCGCGTCGGCATCCGTGCGGCGGAGGGTGCGCTGCGTTTCGACGGTGATGCCCCCGGGGAGGGCCGCCTTGAGCGCCTCGCCCCAGCGGCAGACGTAGTAGTCGGCGATCCACTTTGTAAGCAACAGGAGGCCCGGCGGGCAGGTCGGCACGTCGTCCAACACATCGAGCACGTCCTTCACCTGGAAGTCGAGCGTGTCGGCGGGCGGGCCCTCGTCCACGACGACGCCCGTGAGGCGCTGGTTGCGGAAGGGGACGAGCACGCGGCAGCCGCGCTGCGCCGCGTCGGTCAGGCCCTCGGGCACACGGTACGTGAAGGCCTGGTCGAGCGGGCGGAGGAGGACGACGTTGACGGTCACAGGGCAGGGGCGGCAGAAGTGCAGGCATGGCGCGCACGTCCGTACGGCGACGCCGCCCACAGGTGCCGGGCGGACGAGGGAACCATTCGGCGCGGCGGGGGCGTTTCTTCCGTGCAAAGATTTTGTGTATAGACACCGAGGCGTCCATATGTCGTCCCCGTCTACCGCCCCGCGCCTCACGTACGAGGATTACCGCACCATTCCCGACGACGGGAAGCGCCACGAGATCATTGAGGGTGAGGAATACATGTCTCCGTCTCCCACGACCCCGCACCAGCGTATCGTATTGAATCTGGCGACCGCTCTGAAGCAGCACGTCCAGGAGCACGATGCCGGAGAAGTCTTCGTTGCTCCCTGCGACGTCATCCTCTCCGACCACGATGTCGTGCAGCCCGACGTGTTCTTCGTGGCGGCCGAGCGGCGGGACATCGTGAAGGAGCGGGGCATTGCGGGAGTGCCGGACCTCGTCGTGGAGGTCGTCTCCGAGGGCAACCGGCGGCACGACGAGGTGCGCAAGCGGCGGCTCTACGCCCGGCACGGCGTGGCGGAGTACTGGGTGGTGGATCCGGAACTGGAGACGGTGAAGGTCTACCGACGGCCGGAGGACGGATACGACCAGGTGGCCGAGTGGAGGGCGGAGACGGACGATACGCTCACGACGCCGCAGCTGTCGTCGTGGGCCTTGCCGCTGTCCACACTTTTTCGGGATCCCCGGTAGTGCCGTGTCAACCATGATTCTTGCACAGAAAAATCGCCCCCTGTCATCCCGGGCGGAGCGAGCGTACGAGCGGAGATCCGGGATCTATACAGCAGTAGAAGAGAGCACTCCGGGTTCCGCTCCGACCCCCACAGGGCCATTCTTCCTCAGTCGAGCCCCATTGAGTTGGCTGGATCGATCCCGGCTCGGCGCCCCGAAAGCCCTCGGGGCTTGGCCGGGATGACAAACACAACATTGAGGTTTGACACAACAGTAGGGCCGCCCGCACGAAGAAAAAGCGCCCGACCGGGCCCTGGGAGGCCCAGCCGGGCGCGCGGACAGGAGGCCACTCGTCGAGCCCGTAGCACGACGGTCGCCCCGGAGGGACCGGACACGGGACGACGAGGCAGGGCCGTGCTACTGGATCTCGATCTGACGACGCGTGCTCTCCTCCGTCTTCGGCACGGAGATCGTGAGCACCCCATCGTCGTAGGTGGCCTCAATGTTGTCGGGGTCGACCGCATCCGGCAGCGTGAACGTGCGGTGGAATGAGCCGAACACGCGCTCCACACGCACGCGGTCCTCGTCGTCCTGCTTCTGCTCGCGGGCCCGCTCCCCGCTTACAGTCAGCGTGTTGTTCTGGAGGTTCAGCTTGATGTCCTCCTTGCTCAGGCCGGGCACGTCCATCTGGAGCTCAAACGCATCGTCCGTCTCCGTGAGGTCCGTGCTCGGCGCCCAGACGGCCGACGGACCCTCGTCTCCGCTGCCTCGACCGAAGAACCGGTCGAAGATGCTGTCGACCTCGCGCTGCAGGTCCCGAAGCGTTCGGTTGGGCGTGCGGCGCGTCAGCTGCGTCATGGCAATCACCTCCTGGTGTTGGATTGTTCGACTTCTCTCACGAACAAGGCCACGACCGGGCATTCCATGACGCCCGGTCCCGCAATACTGCATTCAACACCAGAATCAAGCTGCGTGCCAGCACGCGGCGGCCGGGCGCGAGGGGGCGTGCAGACTGACCATTCGACAACATGCCCCTGACGAGGTGACAGCCTCGTACCGGAGACGAAAGACACCACAACGGCGTGGGCTAGGGCGAGCCCTCGACGGTGTCGTCCTCCTCGGCGGGCACCTCCAGGCCCAAAAAGTCAAGGCTTTCGCGCCAGAGGCGGGCGGCGGCCTTTTCGTCGTAGGCGTCGGGGGAGGGGTTGACGGCCTCCGTGCCGTCGAAGTATTGTCCGGTGACGCCGTCGAGGTCCTCGGAGGAAGCGAGGTACAGCACGCCGCTCGCCCCGTCCTCGGGGTCCTTGTAGAACCAGGTGAACAGGCGGGCGAGCCGCGAGAACCAGTCCGATCCGCGCCACAGGTTTGTGGCCACCACGCCGGGGTGCACGCAGTTGGCCGTGACCCCCGTGTCGCGCAGGCGGCGGGCCAGCTCGTGGGTGAAGAGGATGTTGGCGAGCTTCGACTGCCCGTAGGCGCGGAGGGCGTTGTAGCCCGACTCGGCGTTGAGGTCGTCGAAATTGAGGCTCACGCTGCGGTGGGCCTCCGAGCTTACGGTGACCACGCGGGCCTCTCCGGTGCGTCCCGCCGTTTCCTTCAGGAGGGGGAGAAGGAGGTGCGTGAGCAAGAACGGGGCGAGGTGGTTCACCGCGAAGGTTTTTTCGATGCCGTCGGGGGTTTCCTCCCGGGAGCCGAGGAGCACGCCGGCATTGTTGACGAGCACGTCGAGGCGGTCGTACTCGGCGCGCAGGGTTTCGCCCAGGGAGAAGACCTCCTCTTGCACCCCCAGGTCGGCCAAGTGGAGATCCACCGTGTCGGTGTGGCTGGGGCGGGCCCGTTCGGCGACGGCCTGGATCTCGGCCTGGGCGTCGCGGCCTCGCTCCTGGTTGCGGCACACCATGACCAGGCGGGCGCCGAGGCGGGCGAGGCCCTTGGCCGTGGCCTTGCCGATGCCGGAGTTGGCGCCGGTCACGATGCACACGGCGCCCTCCAGGTCCTTCAGGTTGTATCGGTCCTCCATAGAAACGCGGGGGCGGCGAGCAGTCTGGGCGAAACCGGGGCCGGGCTACACCTTCAGCGTGAGGGCACTCCGGAAAGCTTCGATGTTCTGGGCGACGGATTGGTCCCCGCCGAAGACGGCACTCCCGGCCACCAGCACGTCGGCCCCGGCGCGGAGCAGCTCCATCGCGTTGTCGGGGCTCACTCCGCCATCCACTTCCAGCCGGGCATTCGACCCGAGGGCGTTCAGCTGGCGGCGGAGCGTCTGGATCTTGGCGGTGGACTGTGGGATGAAGGACTGCCCTCCGAAGCCGGGGTTCACCGACATGACGAGCACGAGGTCCGCGATCGGGAGGATGCTTTCGAGGTGGCCGGGGGGCGTGGCGGGGTTGAGGGCGACGCCCATCTTGCATCCGGCGTCCCAGATCTGTTGGGCCACGCGATGGAGGTGGGGACACGTTTCTACGTGGACGGTCAGCACGTCGGCCCCGGCGTCGGCAAACACGTCGACGTAGTCCTGCGGCTCCTCAATCATGAGGTGGACGTCGAGCCGGGCGTCGTACTCGTCGGCCAGGGGGCGCAGGGCCTCCACCACGCCGGGCCCGAACGTGATGTTGGGCACGAAGTGACCGTCCATCACGTCGAGGTGGAGCCATTCGGCCCCGGCGTCAAAGGCCGCGCGGGCCCGATCGGCGTAGTGGCCGGGGTCGGCGGCGAGGAGGGAGGGCGCGAGGGCGGGCATCGTAGGAGGCGCGGGCATGGAGACAAGGGGGGGCGGCGGCAGAGCGGTGGGGTTCGTGTAATAAAGGAAGCGCCGCGGCGAAGAAAAAGGTTCCCGCGCCGTCCATTTGGTGAACACCCCGTGACAAGCCGGGCCTTCCTGCCCTGCGGCTGCGCGCCTACAGCCCAATCGCGTCGAAGAGCATCACGCCGAGGGCGATCAGGAGCACGTTGGCGAACGTGATTGGGAGGAGGTACTTCCAGCCGAGCTCCATGAGCTGGTTGTACTTGAAGCGAGGGAACGTCCACCGCGCCCAGATAAAGACGAAGGCAAAGAAGCCGGTCTTCACCATGAGGCTCAGGAACTGCAGCCCGGCCAGAAGCCACGTCCCCTTCAGGGCCGGCACGAGGTCGAGCAGCAGCGGTTGAAACGGCACGAGGTACCCGCCGAAGAAGAAGGTGGCGATAAAGAAGGAGGCGATGAAGAAGTTGACGTACTCGGCGAGGAAGAACATCCCGAACTTCATCCCGCTGTACTCGGTGTGGTAGCCGGCCACGAGCTCCTCCTCGGCCTCGGGCAGGTCGAAGGGGGCGCGGTTGGTTTCGGCGAAGGCCGTGGCGATGAAGGCGAGGCACCCGATGGGATTCCGGATGACGTTCCAGCCGAGGACGGCCCAGCCCGCAGCCTGGTCCTCCACGATGGTTGTCAGGTTGAGCGAGCCGGAGATGATGACGACTGAAATCACGGCCAGGCCCATCGAGAGCTCGTAGCTCACCATCTGGGCCGCCGAGCGCAGGCCGCCCAGGAGGGAGAACTTGCTATTGGAGCTCCAGCCGGCCAGGGTCACGCCGTAGACGCTGATCGAGGTCAGCGCCAGGAGCATCAGCGCGCCGACGTCGATGTCGACAAGCGCGACGCCCTCGGCGAACGGGATGAGGGCCGCCGTGCTCATGGCCACCACCACCATCAGCACCGGGGCGAGCGCGTGGATAAAGGTGTTCGCCTTCGTGGGCTGAACATCCTCTTTCAGTACGAACTTGAGCACGTCCGCGAAGGGCTGAAGCAGACCGAGGGGCCCCACTCGGTTGGGGCCGGGCCGGTTCTGGATGAAGGCCGAGACGCGACGCTCGGCGTACACCAGGAGCGAGGCCGACAGCAGCATCGCGTTGACGATGAGGAAGGCGACCAGGGCCGTCAGGTACAGCGGAAGATCCATGTCCGGGCGGTCGGGTTAGAGAGGACGTTCGGCGGAGCGGTCCGGCATACAGACCGTCCATCATGCCCAAACGTAGCCGTCACGCACGGCGGGCGCAACCGCACGATCCCGGCGGCCCGTTGCGCAGCCCCGCTCCGCCCTGTTTTCGGGGAGGATTCACCCACGTAAGCGGGCCGAGGCCGGCGGTCCCGAATCGCCCGGATTCCCCTACCGGGAGTCGTCGCGGCCCCGCATCTGGGAGAGCTGGCGGCACAGCGTGTCGAAGCCGCGCCCAACCGAGCCGCCGAGCATATGCTCCAGGGCACGGATGTGCTGCTCGCGCACACGTTGCTTCTGCTGATTGGTCGGGTCTGGCCGGGACGACGGCGAGCGGCGACGGCGGCGGAACTGCATAGGAGCCCTCATGGGAGTCCGGAGATGAATATTATAGAGCCAATTGCATAATAAAATATCCATACGGTAGATCAGTGTTTCGTATGGCGTATAGAAATGCCTCTGCGTATGTTCATCGTGCGGTCGAAACTTGATCGGTCCAACTGGCTATGCGGCAGCCCACTTGCTGTCCTCTTCGTTCACGAGATCGCGGCGCGCCCATGACCATCAAGCAACTCCAGGCGCTGAAGCCGTACCTGAAAATCTCCAACATTGCGGCGGAGATCGACGATATGAACAAGCACACGCTCCTGTCCAAGGTGCGGCGCGGGACGGAGCTCACCATTGTAGAGAGTGACCAGTTGGAGGAAAAGATCGCGGACATTTTGCGGGAGGGAGGGTTTGAGGTCACTCGCTCGTAGCCGGGGCCGCCCCACAGTTGCATGCCGTCCATGACCGTTCCCCCGCCCGATCGCGTCTCGGTCGACGTAAAGATGCAGCGGCTCAACATCGAGTGGAGCGACGGGCACGTGTCGGTCTTTCCGCTCGATGCGCTGCGCCAGGCCTGCCCGTGCGCCGAGTGCCAGGGCGACGACGTGGAGCGCATCACGAAGCCGGGGGTCTTCCACATCTTCCGCCAGAAGAACCGCTGGCAGAACCTCACGGTGGAGACCGCCGGCAGCGTGGGGCTCCGCATCACGTGGGACGACGGCCACAGCGGCGGCATCTACCGATGGGACCGCCTTCGTTCGCTTCAGCCTGCCGACGACGATCCGACCTGATCCCATGCCTCAACTCCTGCTCTTTAGCGACGTCCACAACGACCTCGACGCCTGCCGGGCCCTCGTGGACCGGGCCCCCGCCGCCGACGCGGTGGTCGGGGCGGGCGACTTTGCGGTGATGCGCCGTCGCCTGCAGCCCACCATCGAGTGCCTCTCGGCCCTCGACACGCCCACCGTGCTGGTGCCGGGCAACGCCGAGAGTGCCGAGGAACTGAGCGAGGCCTGCCGGGAGTGGCCCGCCGCCCACGTGCTGCACGGCAACGGCGAGACGGTGGCGGGCATCCCCTTCTACGGCCTGGGCGGGGGCGTGCCCGTCACGCCCTTCGGCGGCTGGAGCTATGACTTCACCGAGGCGGAGGCCGAAGATCTGCTTGCGGACTGCCCGGAGGGGGCCGTCCTCGTGTCGCACTCCCCGCCCAAGGGCGCGGTGGACCGGGACTCCAGCGGCCGCTCCCTTGGGAGCACCGCGGTGCGCGACGCCATTGAAACGACCGCGCCCCGCCTCGTCGTCTGCGGCCACATCCACGGCAGCTGGGGCGAAACGGACACCCTGGCCGGGACGCCCGTCGTGAATGCCGGGCCGGAGGGACGCGGGTGGGAGCTCGAGGCGTCGCCGTAGGACGGGGGCGCGGAATTCCAAAATCGATACAGGCCGCGAGAATCTCCGCCCGGTCGCGCCGATACGCCGTACCGATCGTTTTCTTTCTGTAACCCCATCCCACCATGACCGACCTGACCGACACCGCTGCCATCGTCACCGGCGCCTCCAGCGGCATCGGCGAGGCGACCGCCCGCCAGCTGGCCGATGAGGGGGCAAACGTAGTCCTGGCCGCTCGCCGCAGGGAACGCCTCGATGCGCTCCGCGACGAGATTGAAGCGGACGGCGGCACCGCCCGGGTCGTGCCCACCGACGTCACCGATCGCGATCAGGTGCAGGCCCTCATCGATGCCACGCTCGATGCCTTCGGCGGCGTCGACGTGCTCATCAACAACGCCGGCATCATGCCGCTCTCCCTCATGAAGAACGTGCACGGCGACGAGTGGGAGCAGATGGTAGACGTGAACGTGAAGGGCGTGCTGTACGCCATCGAAGCGGCCCTCCCGCACATGCTGGAGCAGGGCGGCGGGCATGTCGTGAACGTGTCGTCGGTGGCCGGGCGCCGCGTCTTTCCCGGCGGGGCCGTCTACTGCGGCACCAAGCATTTCGTGACGGCGCTCTCGGAGGGCATGCGCAACGAGCTGGCGCCCGACCACAACATTCGGGTGACCACCATCGAGCCGGGCGCGGTGGATACGGAACTGCCCCACACCATCACCGACACCGACGTGCTGGAGGGGATGGAGGAGGGCCATGAGGGGATGGAGATGCTCCAGTCCGAGGACATCGCCGAGGCCATTCGCTACGCCCTCACGGCCCCGGAGCGCGTGGACGTGGAGGAGCTGCTCGTGATGCCGACCGACCAGCAGGAGTAGCGCCCCGGGCGTCCCTACCACGGAACGGGGCCGAGGGCCAGCGCCCCGTAGATCCATCCCATCAGCACAAACTGGAGGGGGAGGCGCAGGTACAGCGCCCACGCCGGAATGCGGCCGAACTCGCCCGGGTGGAGGGCCATGTGGATGTTGGCCGGGAAAACGGCCAGCAGGAGCAGCAGCAGGCCCCAGCCGGCGTACGTCCGCAGGCCGGGCACCAGCACGCCCACCGCCCCCAGCAGCTCCGCCGCCCCGCTCAGGTACACCAGCGTGCGAGGGGCCGGCAGGGACGGCGGCACGATGCGGACAAAGACGGCCGGCCAGACGAAGTGTGCGACCCCCGCCGCGCCGAACAGGAAGACAATCAGGTAGATTGAGGGTCCGTGCATCGGGGGGCGCGTGTTGGACGAAAGAGCAGAGACGGGTCCTCAGGGCGTCGCCTGTCCAATCGGGCAGGCGCTTCACGCGTCGGAGGACGCCCGCGAGGGCCACTGATACACGCACTGGGGAATGTGAGTGTCCGGGGCGGAAACCAGCGCCACGCCGCTGCGAGGGGCGGACGGGTGATGGGGGCTGCGCCCCCCGCAGCCGAGTGCCCGCCACCCCCCCGACCGGGCGGCCCTGCGCCAGCGAGGCGCGTGTTCGTTTCGTAACGAAGCAATCCGTGAGAGGACGCGTTTACCGCGCCCGGCGTACATTCTGTATGTTGGGCGCTCGCGCCTTTGCCTCGTTCCCTCCGCCTCTTATGGACACCATTGATCCCGCCCGGGGTCTTTTTTGCAACCGTACGCTCAACCTGCGCGGCATCAAGGCCATCGGGTACGACATGGACTACACGCTCGTGCACTACCACATGCGCGAGTGGGAGCAGCGGGCGTACGGCTTCATCAAAGAAGGCCTGCTGGCGAAGGGGTGGCCGGTCGAGAATCTCGCCTTCAACCCGGACCTAGCCATCCGCGGGCTTGTCATCGACACCGAGCACGGCAACGTGGTGAAGGCCAACCGCTTCGGGTACGTGAAGCGGGCCTTCCACGGGACCGAGCCGCTCGGCTACGAGCGGCAGCGCGAGGTGTATCAGCGCACGCTCGTGGATCTCGGAGAGGACCGCTGGCACTTCCTCAACACCCTCTTCTCCATTTCGTCGGCTTCCATGTACATGCAGCTCGTGGAGCTGCTCGATGCGGACGCCATCAAGGGATCGATGGGCTACGCCGACCTCTGGGATGAGGTGCAGCAGACCCTCGACGAGGCCCACATGGAGGGGCGTCTCAAGGAAAAGATCATTGCCCACCCCGGACGCTTCGTGAACCTCGACCCCGAGATGCCGCTCACGCTTCTCGATCAGAAGCGCGCGGGCAAGAAGCTCCTCCTCATCACGAACTCGGAGTGGAGCTACGCCCGCCCGATGCTGGCGTACGCCTTCAACGAGTTTCTGCCGGGCGAGATGACGTGGCGTGACCTCTTCGACCTTTCGATCGTGGGGGCCCGCAAGCCGGACTTCTTCTCGGTCCGCATGCCGGCCTTTCGGGTGGAGAGCGAGGACGGGCTCCTGCGCGAGCACACGAACGGGCCGCTGAAGGAGGACGAAGTGTACGTGGGCGGCAACGCGTCGCTGGTGGAGGAGAGCCTGGGCCTGCGCGGGGAAGAAATCCTATACGTCGGCGATCACCTGTTCGTGGACGTCAACGTATCGAAGAAGGTGCTGCGCTGGCGCACGGCCCTGGTGGTGCGCGAACTGGAGAAGGAAATCGAGGACTTTCAGGAATTTGCCGACCAGCAGGAGCAGCTGTCGGAGCTGATGGCGGAGAAGGAGCGATTGGAGGCGGAGTTCTCCGCCAAGCGGTTGCAGCGACAGCGCCTGCAGAAGGGGTACGGGGCCGCCGAGGCGGATAGCGTAGAGGTCCTGGAGCAGAAGATGAGCGACCTCCGCAGCCGGCTGACGTCCCTCGACCAGAAGATTGCGCCCCTCGCCAAGGCGTCCAGCAAGCTGGTCAACGACAACTGGGGGCCCCTCATGCGCACCGGCAAGGACAAGAGCCTCTTCGCCCGCCAGGTGGAGCGCTACGCCGACGTGTACACCGGGCGCGTCTCGAATTTTCTGCACCACACGCCGTTCACGTACCTGCGCTCGCACCGCGGCAGCCTTCCCCACGACGAGGCCGCCGAGCGCGATCCCCAGTACGCCTCCCTCACCTCGGGCTACGAGTGGGACGAGACGACGGCCAAAGAGCGAGGGTGAGGGGGAGCGAAGAGCCGGTGGACGAAGGAGAGTGCTCTATCCCGTAGAGTTCTATCCCGTAGAGGAGTCGGGGGCGAGGGTGTCGAGGGCCTCCACGAACACGTCCGTCGGCTGGGCGCCGGTGAGGGCGTGCTCGTCGCCGAAGACGTAGCACGGGACGCCCGTGATGCCGCGCCGCTGGGCCTGCTGCTGGCTCGTGCGTACGGCCTCCGCGTAGTCGTCCCCCTCCAGCACCGCCCGCGCTGCGTCGGCCTCGAGCCCCGTCTCGGCGGCGCCGTCGGCCAGCACGGCCGGGTCGGACACGTTGCGCCCCTCCGTGAAGTAGGCCCGGAAGAGCGTGGTGGCCAGGGCGTCGGCCGCCTCCGGATCCTGGTCCTGCGCCCAGAGGATGAGGCGATGGGCGTCGGCCGTGTTGGGGGCCACCTCGATGGCTTCGAAGTCGAACGTGAGGTCGTCCTCGGCCCCCATGTCCTGGATGCGCTCGAACGTCTGTTGTGCCTGGTCCCACCCGCCGAACTTCTCCGATAGCACCTTCCGGAAGTCGCGGCCCGTGGGGGGCATGTGGGGCTGGAGCTGGAAGGGGCGCCACCGGAGCGTAACGTTGAGGGCCGGCCGTTGGGCAAGCGCGTTTTTGAGATGGGCGCGGCCGACGTAGCACCAGGGGCAGGCGATGTCGGCGTAGACGTCGATGGTCATGGCGAGGCGGGATTGTGAGCGGAGCGCGGATCAGGTGGCGGCGGGCACGAGGGCCTCGACGGTGGATGAGGTGGCGGCGCCGATGCCGGGGGCGGTGTTGCCGCCGACGGCGTAGACGCGCCCGTTCAGGGCGACGCCGGCGAGGCCGTGCCGGGGCGTAGGCATGGAGGGCAACTCCGTCCAGTCGTCCGCCGCCGGGTCGTACGCCCAGGTCTCGCCGAAGACCCCGCCGCCGTCCGAAAAGTACTCGCCGCCAAAGACGTAGAGCGTGCCGCCCGTGGCCGCCCCGTTCAGTCCGCCCGACGGCTGGGGGAGGGAGCGGCGTTCGGTCCAGGTGTCGGAGGCCGGATCGTAGCACTCCAGCGCGCCGAGGTTGGTCACCCCGTTCTGCGTGGTGCGCCCTCCGGCGACGTAGAGCATTCCGTCGATCACGGCGCCGGTGGCGCTGCTTCGGGCGGTGGGGGCCGGGCGCGCCTCCGTCCAGTCGTCGGTGTCCGGATTGTACACGAGGTGGGTGCCGGTCGGGCCGGTCCGTTCGCCGTGCAGGCTGCCGGTGACGAGGTGGACGCGCCCGTCGACCGATAGGGCGACCGTCTCGCCAAGCGGCGTCGGCATCGAGCCGGCGCGGGTCCACGCGTCGCCGTCGAACGCGTACACGTCGTCGCGGAACTGGAAGCCGTCCTGCGCGAGGTTTTCGCCGACGAAGCCCCCCCGAAGCCGTACGCCGTGTCGCCCTCCGTTGCGAGGACGATGTGGTGCCGCGGGGCGGGGAGGTCGGGGCCCATCGACCACGTCTCGGTTGTGGGGTCGAAGAGGGCGGTTTGCCCGAGCGTGGTAAACCGGCGGCGGCTGTCCGCAGTGGAGCGGAGCCCCCCGGCCACCAGGACCCGTCCGTTCCACGCGGTGCCGTAAACTTCCTGGGTGGATGCGGGCAGGGCGGGGGCCGATCGCCACGCGGCCGAGGGCGGCATCAGGGCGTGCGTGGTGCGCCAGGGGCGGGTGGCAACAGCGGCGGCCCCCGTGGCGGCAAGGGCCAGGAACTGGCGGCGGGACGAGGGCATGGGCCGAGGCTCATTCCAAAAAGGCGTCGCGCATCGGGATCGCCCTCAATTCATTCCGGCCCGTGCAGATCCGTCCCGAGGGGCGGCTGACCCGTCTGCGACGGCGACCCGTCGATTCTTCGCAACGCAGCAGACCCTACCAGGGGATGCGCTCGCGGTCGCGGAAGAAGCCGCCGCTCGGGCCGTCGGCCGGGAGGGTGGCGAGCCAGAGGGCGGTGTCGGCACCCTCCTCGGGCGTCCGCGGGGCCTGCTCGCCGCCCATTCGGGTGTGCACCCAGCCCGGGCACATCGCGTTTGCTTTTACATCGGGGCCCTCGGGCAGGGTCTGGTCGAGCGTGAGCGTGAGGGCGTTGAGGGCCGACTTCGAGGCGGCGTAGGCGGCGTGTTCGGGATCGAGGCCCTCGCCGAACGAGCCGGAGCCGGAGGACATGTTGACCACGCGGCCGTAGCCGCGGTCGATCATGCCGGGCACGAACGCCTGCGTGAGCAGCCACGGGCCGCGCGCGTTTACGGTCCAGGCGTGGTCGAGCTGGTCGGGTGTGGCGTCGAGGGCGTTGTTTGTCGGGTAGACGCCCGCGTTATTGACGAGCACGTCCACCGCCACGTCGTTGGACGCCAGGCGGTCGGCGCAGGCCGCAATGGAGTCCGGCTCGGCCACGTCGATGGTCTCAACGTGCACCGTCCCGCCCGCCTCGCGGAGCGGGCGCGCGGCGGCCTCGCCGTTGGCCTCGTCGCGAGAGCCGAGGACGACCTGAAGGCCGCGCTCAACGAGCCCTTCGCAGATGGCACGGCCGATGCCGCGGTTGCCGCCGGTGACGAGGGCGGTGGGAGAAGAAGGAGCAGGCATGGGCGAATAGAATTGATAAACGGAAGCAGTAAAAAGGAAAAGCCGGCGCCCTGGGGTGTAACGATTTGTTCCGGGGCCGCAACCTCCCAGGCCCCCGGCGAATTTGGGACGCAGAGAATCATTCCGCCGCACAGGTTCACTCTTTTACGATCCACCAGGCCATGAAATATCTCTACTGGGGCACAACGCTCCTCCTCGCTCTCATGATGGCGGCGTCGGGCACCATGTACTTCGTCTCCGAGGCCGCCGCCCAGACGTTTGCCGAGCTCGGCTTCCCGGACTACTTCCGGGTCGAGCTCGGCATCGCCAAGGTGGTGGGCGCGGTGGCGCTGGTGGTGCCACTGCCGCGGGCCGTAAAGGAGTGGACCTACGCCGGCTTCACGATCAGCTTTGTCTCAGCCATCATCGCGCACCTAGCGGTCGGCGATCCGGTGGCGGACGTGGTGCCTCCCATCGTTGCGTCCGCCCTCCTCGTCACCTCGTACGTGACGTATCACACGTACCGGCGGGTTCCTGCGGCCCCGGCACCGGAGACGGACGCGTAGCCCAACCTGGGCCTACGCCGACTCGTTGCGGTACATCGTTTCCACGTAGTCGAGCACCATGCGCTTGGCGCTGAAGGGGGCCGGCAGGCCCGTCATGGCGTCGCGCATCATGTCGATCCACTCGGGCGGCAGGCCCTCGTCGTTTCGGTTGTAGAACGCCGGAATGACGTTCTCCTCGAGCTGGTGATAGAGCGAGAGGGCGTCCTCGCGGTCGCGCTCCTCCTGGTCGGGGCGGTCCACCTTGAGTTCGCCGGTGGGCTCGGGCCCGATGGCCCATCCGTTGTGGCCGTTGTAGCCCTCGGGCCACCAGCCGTCGAGCACGCTCAGGTTCAGGCCGCCGTGCGCGGCGATTTTCTGTCCGCTCGTGCCGGAGGCCTCCAGCGGGCGGCGCGGGTTGTTGAGCCACACGTCGCAGCCGGAGACGAGCATGCGGCCGATTTCCATGCTGTAGCCCTCCAGGAAGATGACCTTCCCCTCGAAGCCCTCCATCTGGCTAATCTCGTAGATGCGCTGGATGAAGCGCTTGCCGCCCTGGTCGGCCGGGTGGGCTTTGCCGGCGTAGATGAGCTGGATGGGCCGGTCCTCGTTGGCGAACAGGGCGCGGGCACGCTCCAGGTCCGTGAAGATGAGCGGGGCGCGCTTGTAGGTGGCGAACCGGCGGGCGAAGCCGATGGTCAGCGCCTCGGGGTCGAGGTCGGGCTGCATCGGGAGGCTCTGGGTGTGCACGTGCCCCTCAATGAAGTCGATGAGGCGCTGCCGAAGAGACGAGCGGTAGCGCCACAGTTCCTCGTCGCTCGCATCATCGAGGCCGGTCCAGATGTCCGGGTTGTGGCGCTCGGTAAAGTCGCCGTCGAGGTACTGGTCGAGAAAGTCGCGGGCCGGGCCGGCGGTCCAGGTGGGCAGGTGCACGCCGTTGGTGATGGCGCCGATGGGCACCTCGTCGAGCGGGCGGTCGGGGTAGAGGTCGGTCCACTGCTGACGGGCAACGTGGCCGTTGAGCTTCGACACGCCGTTCGCCGCGCGCGACAGCTTTAGGCCGAGGGCCGTCATGGTGAACTCTTCCTCGTCGTCCGACGGATCGACGCGCCCGTAGGAGAGGAGCTGGTGTGTGCTCAGGTCGATTTCGTCCTCGAAGCCCGCCATCGCCTCGGCGAACAGGTCGGGGGCGAAGTGGTCGTGTCCGGCGGGCACGGGGGTGTGCGTGGTAAAGACGCAGTGTTCGGTGACCGTTTCCTCGGCGTCCGAGAGCGACAGGCCCTTTTCCAACTGCTCCCGCAGCAGCTCCATCATCAGGAAGGCACAGTGTCCTTCGTTGGAGTGGAACAGCTCCGGCTCTTCGCCGAGGGCGCGGAGCAGGCGCAGCCCGCCAATGCCGAGCACGATCTCCTGCCGGATGCGCTCGTGGTCGCCGCCCTGGTAGAGCCGACGGGTGAGGGGCCGATGGTCTTCGACGTTGGCGTCAAAGTCCGTGTCGAGCAGGTAGAGGTCGGTGTGTCCCAGGTTCAGCTTCCAGGCCCGCACGTGCACCGTGTCGTGGCCGACGGGCACCTCCACCGTCAGCGGATCGCCGTCGCGGCCCGTGACGAGCGAGAGGGGGTGCTTCGCCGGGTCGAGGACCGGGTAGGTCGACTGCTGCCACCCGTTCGCGTTGAACGACTGTTCGAAGTAGCCCTCTCGGAGAAACAGGCCGACGGCCGTAAACGGCAGGCCGAGGTCGGACGCAGCCTTGGCGTGGTCGCCCGCCAACACGCCGAGCCCTCCGGAGTACAGCGAGAGGCTCTCGTGCAGGCCGTACTCCATGCAGAAGTAGGCCGTCTCGGGGACGTCCTCGACCTCCGGATCGCGCTCCATGTAGGTGCGAAACTCGTCGTACACGCGGTCCACCTCGTCCTGAAAGTCGGGGTCGTCGAGCACCTCGTCCTTCGGGGCGGCGAGGGCCGCCCGCGGGTTGTTGTCGGAGGCCTGGTAGACGCCCGGGCTGAGGCGACGGTAGAGCGCCCGCGCCTCCGAGTTCCAGGTCCACCAGAGGTTCGTCGAGAGGGTTTCGAGCTTGTCGAGGGTCGTCATTCCATCACGTCAATTGCGAAAGGCGATGCGGGGCTGCGGTGCAGCGGGCCAATGGAGAGTCGGGGGGCAGCCAGCCCGGGACGCACCCGGTGGGGTCCCAAAGCGTCTACGGTGGGAAAATGCCCGCAGCGAAAGGCGAAACACCATTTACAAGGGACGGGGTTTGGGCACGAGTTGCCAAGTCTTCAGCGTGAAAAATCCATTACCCATTGCCCGGAAGCGGTTCCATCGGGGTCTGTGTCCGATGGAGGCGGGGGGTTATGACGAAGGGCGGGGCGATGCTTCGCGTTTGCTCAGCATGGTGGCGTAGACGGCGCGGAGGGCCTCCGGGAGCTCGCGTTGCGCCAGCTCGGTGCGGATGCGGTGGAGGGCCGTGGGGTCGCGGGTGCGGAGGAGGCGCCGGTAGAGGTAGGAGAGGCGCAGGAGCTGGGTGGCGCCCGGAAGGTCGTCGGGGCGAACGAGCGGGTGCGTGACCCCGTCCGGGGCGGTCGGCGACGGGCCTGCCAGGCCGTGGTCCACGAGAACCGTGCGAACGGGGGCGGGCAGGGGCACCTCCAGCGTGTCGTCGGGGCGGAGGCGTCCGATGAGGACGGACCCGACCTGGATCGTGAGGCGGGCGTCCGGGTGAGGGTGGACGGTCACGTCCGTCCAGGTGCGGGCCCTTCGGAGCAGGTGGGCGACGGGCGTCGGAGGCGGGGACGGGGCGGGCATGGAGGCAGGGCGACGGGCGGACCTGGGAGATCAGCGAACCCCTCTGATTCCGGACGGCCCGTGCGGGTTCCGGGACGTCCCGGGCCCGGCCCCGTCACGACGAGGCGGCGTGCACCTTCAGCTCCGGCACGTGGCCGCGGGGGCTTCGGGTGGCAAGGTGCAGCATGCCGTCCGCCAGCTCGCGGGGCGCGATCCAGTCCGACGGGTCGGCGTCCGGCATGCCGTCCCGGTTCGCCGGGGTGTCCACGACGCCCATGGGGTAGAGCACGCTTGTGCGCAGGCCGTCCGGCCTGTACTCCTTCCCGAGCGACTTCACGTACGCCGCCACGGCGCCCTTGGCGGCGCCGTACAGGGCCGACTGCGCCTGCCCGTCGATCCCGGCGGGGGCCGAGACGCCGAGCAGGAAGCTGTGCTCCTGCTCGGTGAGCAGTGGCACGGCGGCCCGGGCGGTGTTGAAGAGGGTGCGGACGTTCAGGTCCATCATGTGGGCGTAGTCGTCCGCGGTGGCCTCGGCGGCGGGCTGCATGGCAAAGCCGCCGGCGATGGCGAGCACCGCGTCCAGCGGCCCGGCCGCCCCGATGGCGTCGAACGCCTTCTGGGCCGCGTCCGCGTCGGTCAGGTCGGCGTCGAACGTCTGCGCGTCGGGGAACGAGGCGTTCAGGGAGGCGCGGTTGTCGGCGCCGTAGTCGAGCAGGGCCAGGTCCCAGCCCGCGTCCGCAAAGACCTCGGCGGTGACGGAGCCGATGGCCCCGGCGGCGCCGGTGATGGCAACAGTGGGCATAAGAAGGGTCGGGGGTGGGGCGAAAGAGAGTGTGTGTACAACGTAGCGGTGCGGGCCGAAGCGGTCAACGCGGCCGGGGGCTACGCCGCCCCGACCCAGACGCGCGTTTCCTGGGGCGGAAGGCGCACGGCGTTGGTGTTGGCGGGACGAAGGGGAGCGTCGGAGGCGTTGGGCGGCCAGGCGGGGCGGAGCGCATCGGACGCGACCCACTCGGGGTCGAGCGGGAGCGACGCCGGCGTGGACCCGGCGTTGAAGGCCACCACGGCCTCCTCGTCCCCCGTCGCCCGGCGCAGGGCGTAGGTCTGGCCGTCGGCGTGCAGACGCGTCACGCGCCCGGTGCGGAGCACCTCGTGCCGGTGGCGCAGCGCAATCGCGTCGCGATAGAAGGCGTGGAGGTCGGTATTCCAGTCCCTTCGTGCTTCGGGAAACGCCTCGCGGCAGTGGGGGTCGCCGGCGGCGGAGAGGCCCACCTCGTCCCCGTAGTAGATGCAGGGCGCGCCAGGCATGGTCATTAGGAAGAGGACCGACTGCCGGAGCGCGGCCTCGTCCCCGCCGAGGATCCACAGGGCCCGCGCCATGTCGTGGCTGTCGAGCAGATTGAGCTGGGCCTGGATCGCGCTCCAGTTGTAGAGGGCGAGGAGGCGGTCCACCTCGTCGGCGAAGGCGGGGGCCTTCAGCGGGGAGAGGGAGAGGTACCGTTCTTGATAGTCGCGGAGCGAGCCGGCGCCGAAGAAGCTGAGGATCGCATCGAGCAGGGGGTAGTTCATGAGGCCGTCGAAGCGGTCGCCCTTGAGCCAGGCGGGTGCCTCGGCCCAGATTTCGCCGACGAGGTATGCCTCCGGGTTAGCCGCCTTGACGACCTCCCGAAACTCGCGCCAGAACGGGGGATCGTCGATCTCGGTGGGCACGTCGAGCCGCCACCCGTCGATGCCGAAGTCGATCCAGTGGCGGGCCACGTCGAAGATGTACTCGCGGACCGGCGGGTGATCCGTGTTGAACTCCGGGAGGGCCGGAAGGCCGGCCCAGGCGTCGTAATTGTGGTCGGTGGACGCGTCGGGGGCGTAGGGCCGGAGCGGCCAGTCGTGGATGTTGAACCAGTCGGCGTAGGGGGAGTCGGGGCCGTTTTCGAGCACGTGGTGGAACGGCCAGAAGCCCCGGCTGGCGTGGTTGAACACGCCGTCGAGCACCACGCGGATGCCGTGGGTGTGGGCCGCGTCCAGCAGCTCACGAAGGGCCTCGTTCCCCCCGAGCAGCGGGTCCACCTCGTAGTAGTCGTAGGTGTGGTAGCGGTGGTTGGCCGCCGAGGCAAAGATGGGGTTCAGGTAGAGGGCCGTAATGCCCAGGTCGTCGAGATAGTCGAGCCGGTCGACCACGCCGTAGAGGTCGCCGCCCTGGAAGCCCTGTTCCGTCGGCGGCGTCCCCCAGGGCTTCAACGTCACCTCGTCCTGCGCCGCGACGCGACCGCTGCGGGCGAAGCGGTCCGGGAAGATCTGGTAGAAGACGGCGTGCTTCACCCAGTCGGGCGTCGTCATAGGAGGGGGGCGGGCTGCGCGAGGAAAAGACGGCCGGGCGGGGCCGGACGTGGGGGCTTCGGCCCGCTCGCCGGGGCTCGGCGAGGGGCCCGCGCCGCCGCGCCCGGAGCACGGAGACGCCGGCTAGTCCGTATCGAAGTCCTTGTCCGGTTCCTCCGCCTCGGGAGACACCCCGTCGACGTAGCGCCCCAGGAGCCGCTGGATGTGACGCAGTTCGTCTTCGTTGGTGGTGTGCCCCATCCCCTCGTAGATGCGGGTGGTGACGCGGGCCCCCATCTCTTCCAGCACGTCGGCGGTGTCCTGCACGCGCTCCAGCGGAATGTAGGGGTCCTGGTCGCTGCACCCGAGGAGGACGGGCGTGCCGTCGAGCGAGCCCTCGTACGTCAGCGGAGCCTCCTCCGGCCCAATCAGGCCGCCGCTCAGGGCCACGACGCCCCCGTAGCGCTGCGGGTGGCGCGCGGCGTACTCCGTGGCCAGACAGCCGCCCTGCGAGAACCCGAGCAGCACGACGCGGTCGGGCCCGAGGCCCGCTTCCTGGATCTGATCCAGCAGGTCGCTGATCCGCTGCAGGGCCGAGCTCAGCTCCGGTTCGTTCTGCTCCGTGGGGGCCATGAACGACTGCGGATACCAGGAGCGGCGGGCGGCCTGCGGGGCGAGGTACGCGACCTCAGGCACGTTCAGCTCGTCGGCGAGGCCCAGCATGCCCTGCGCCGAGGCGCCGCGGCCGTGGAGGAGAATCATCGCGACGGTGGCGTCGGCGAGCGAGGCGCCGGCCTCGAGAAGGGGTTGGTCGTCGTGGGGGCCGGAAGAAGCCATGCGGGAATGGGGTTGAAAGAGGGAGGAGCGAAGGGGACGGGCCGTGGCCCTATGGGCGCGGCGGCACGAGGGTGGGCAGGGCCGCCTCGATCTCGTCGCGGCGATTCGACAACGAGGACGGAAGCTGGAGGGTCTCCCCCAGCGTGTTCTCGTCCTCGTCGATCAAAAACCCGGGGCCGTCCGTCGCAATCTCAAACAGAAGGCCGGAGGTCCAGTCTGGGTCTCGGAAGTAAATGGATTGGAAGTAGCGTCGGTCCTTGACCTCGGTCACCTGCACGCCCCGGTCGCGCAGGGCGGCCTGCCACTGCGCCTGCTCGTCGGCGTTGCGGGCGCGGAAGGCGATGTGGTGGACCGTGCCCTGGCCCATGCGGCCGGACGGGTGCCGATCGCGGCGCAGGAGGTCGACCGCAGGGGCCAGGGGCGCGTCGGGGGCCTGCAGCCGCAGGCGGTCGCCGTCCGTGCCGACCGGTTCCCACCCGAACAGGTCGGTGAACAGGTCGGGGGTCCGGTCGTCGGGAAAGACCGGCAGCGTCGGGGCGTGGAGGGACTGGAGGGGCGCCTCGGGCGGATTGGGGCCCTCGGTCCAGGCCGTATCGTTGGAGGCATCGGTGGCGACCAGCTCCAGGGAGAGCCCGCTGGGATCCCCGAACGACAGCACGGGCGCTCCGAAGCGCTCGGCACGCTGGATGGCCACGTCGGCCGCCTCGAGGCGGTCGGCCCAGTCGTCGAGCGTCCCGGCGGGGATGCCGAACGAGAGGGCCTGCACCATGCCGGCCCCGGGGCGTCCCGGTTGCGCCTGGGGCCAGGGGAAGAACGTGAGGAGCGTGCCGGGCCGGCCCACGGCGTCTCCGTAGTACAGGTGGTGGGTCATCGGGTCGTCGAAGTTGACCGTCCGTTTGACCAGGCGGAGGCCCAGCACGTCGGCGTAGAAGTTGAGCGTGTCCTGCGCGGCCCCGGACAGGGCGGTTATATGGTGAAGGCCTGGGAGAGAGGGGGGCATGGTCGTAGGGAGGAGCGGTTACGACGGGGCGTCGGGGGCGTCCACGATGGCGAGGGTGCAGCGGCTCACGCAGACGAGGGCCTCGTCCGCCTCGCGGTGGATTTTGACGTCCCACACGTGGGTGGAGCGGCCGGTGTGAAGCGGCGTGCCGACGGCCACGAGGCGGCCGTCGCGCACCGGGCGGACGTGGTTGGCGTTCACCTCCAGGCCCGCCGCCGTTTGGCCGTCGGGCGCGGCCAGAAAGCCGCCCACGCTGGCCACCGTTTCGGCCAGGACGACACTCACCCCCCCGTGCAGCGTCCCGAAGGGCTGGTGGTGATCGGGCGTGACGGGCATCGTCGCCACCACGCGCTCCGGCTCAGACTCCGTGAGGCGGATGTCGAGAAGCGACGCGACGCCGCCCAGGTCGTCGAGGAACGACGCGCCGGGGGAGGAGGACGAGGGGGGCATGAGACCTGCGGGAGCACCGGGGAAATGGCCGCCGCGCTACTCCTCGAATTTCGTGAAGGCGAGGGTGGTGTTGTGCCCGCCGAAGCCGAAGGCGTTGGAGAGGACCGCCGTCACCTCGCGCTCCACCGGCTCGTGGAGGGTGTAGTTGAGGTCGCACTCCTCATCCACCTCCTCCACGTTGATCGTGGGGGGCACGTGCCCGTCGCGGATGGCGAGGATGGAGGCGATGGCCTCGGCGGCGCCGGCGGCGCCGAGCATATGGCCGGTCATGCTCTTGGTGGCCGCCAGGTTGATGTCGTAGGCGTGCTCGCCGAAGACCGTCTTCACGGCGTCGGATTCGATCACGTCGCCGACGGGCGTGGAGGTCGCGTGCATGTTGATGTGGTCGACCTCCGTGGGAGCGAGGCCGGCGTCGTCGAGGGCGTTTTCCATGGCGAGGGCCGCCCCCCGGCCGTCCGGGTCGGGGGCCGCGTAGTGGTGCGCATCGTTCGACTTGCCGATCCCGGCCACCTCCGCGTAAATCGGTGCGCCCCGCTCTTGGGCGTGCTCCAGCGTCTCCAGGAGCAGGGCCCCAGCGCCCTCCGCAATCACGAAGCCGTCGCGGTCGGCGTCGAAGGGGCGGCTGGCCGATTTTGGGTCGTCGTTGCGGGTCGAGAGGGCGCGCATCGACGAGAAGCCGCCCACGCACAGCTCGTTGACCGACGCCTCGGTGCCGCCCACCAGCATGGCGTCGGCGTGGCCCTGCTGCATCAGCAGGTAGCCGTCGGTGATGGCGTCGTTGCCGGTGGCGCAGGCGCTCACGACACAGTGGTTGGGGCCGCGCAGCGTATGCTCCATGGCGATGAGCCCCGCTCCCATGTTGCTAATCATCATGGGAACGAAGAAGGGCGAGATGCGCCGGGCCCCATTCTCCTCGAGGTTCAACACCTCATCGACAAAAATATTGCTGCCCCCCACGCCGGTGCCCATGATGACCCCGATGCGGTCGCGCTCCTCATCCGAAAGCGCATCGGTGTCGAGCCCAGCATCGTCGAACGCCTGCTGGCTGACGACCAGTCCGTACTGGCTGAAGAGGTCCTGGCGCCGGGCCTGCTTGTCGTCGAGATAGTCGGCGGGATCGAAGCCGGTGACCTCGCAGGCGATTTTGGAACGTACGTCCGAGGCGTCGAACTTGGTAATGGGGCCGGCTCCGCTCGTGCCGGACAGCAGGCCGCTCCAATGTGCGTCCACGGAGTGGCCCAGCGGCGACAGGGTGCCAAGCCCAGTAACGACGACGCGACGCGCAGAAGACGAAGAAGCCATGAGGGGAAAGCGAATCAGGCGGTCGAGCGGCGAGATCGTGGCCGCAGGAATGGTCCCTGAGGTCCACACCCCGGCGATCCGGGTGGACCGACCGGACCCTCCACGCCCAGTGAACACTGTTCAACACGCGATGCAGCCTCCTGGTCCGAGGCATCACCGTGCGCCCGGGCGGAAGGGGGGAATCGAATATCAAGTGTATGGCCTCGTTCGTTCCGACGCAACCAGCACGAGGGGGGTCACGGGGATTTAACCCAGTACTGGGGCCCTGGATGGGGGCGGACGGGAGTTCTGGCGCAAAATACAGGAGAGGGTTTCTTCTGCACCCGACATTTTTATATTTAGGAAGATGAAATGTATTTAGGGAAAGACGAATCAGAAATGTCCACCCGGCACGGCCGGGCCTCTTCCGTTCGCGTACCCTATTTTTTTCAAGAGACGACTCCTCCAAGCCTATGTCCACCCGCTCCGCCTTTCGCTTTGACCCCGCGGCCATCGCTGGGTCGTTCCTCGTTGGCGTGGTCTTCGTCGTGCTCCTCACCTGGATGAACGGCAGTGCCTTCGGGGCGGCCACCTTCCCGCTTCTTGCCATGACCTCCGGGTTTATCCTGGCCGGCGTGGCCTACGGATCCCTGAGCGAAGGCGAGACGGTCCTCGAACCCGCCCTGGCAGCCATTCTGGTGTCGATTGTGTCGTACTTCATCATCTCGGCGCTCGACCTTCGGGCGTTTGAGTCTCTGGTGACCAACGGGTCGTACTCGTACATGATGGTCATTTCCTTCCTGAATGGGCTGCTTCTCACCTTCGCGGGGGCCTGGGCGGGCGAGAAGCTTGAGCGCACGTACTCCGGCTCGGCGGCGCCCGCCATGGAGTGGGGTTGGATTGCAGCGGGGGCCATTCTGGGGGTTGCGGTTAGCCTGTTCCTCGCCAACCTCGTCATCTGGCTGTCTGGCCTGCTCGGAAGCCCGTACGCTGCCCTGGAGCCCGGCAACGCCTGGATCCTTCTCTTTGTCGTCTTCCTCGGCCTGCTGGCCACTGGGTACGTGTGCGCCTTCCAGTCGCCGGGCGACACCTCCTACGAGGCCGCCATCTCGGGCCTCATCACGCTGATCCTGCTCATTGATGTGTTCATCTTCACCCTGCAGGGCGAAGACTTCATCATTCTTACCTACACGCGCCTCCTGCTAGTGCTGGTGGTGGGGCTGCTGGCCTCCCTCCTGGGCGGCTACGTCGGCGAATGGACCCAGATCGAGGTGGAGGGGGCCCACCCGTCCGAGGCCTAGGCGGGCCGGGTCGACCGGGGCGGCGGCCGAGTCCGCGTCGCCCCGGCGCACGAGCACCTCGGCCCCGACGCGCGCATAGCTCCCGAAGACGCCGGTGCCGCCCTCTATGTGCTCAATCACGTTGGGGATTTCGCCGGGGGCCGTCCCCATCTGCTGCACCTGCTGCGATCGGAGAAAGTCGTAGAGGTTGTTGTCGACGACGTTGGCGTCGATCTGGTTGGGGCCGTAGAAGGCCACGGCCAGCCACGGCAGCCGAATCGTGAGGGTGCCGTCGTCGTTGCGGGTAAAGTTCGCCTCGTTCAGCAGGCCCGACGAGTTGACCCGGAGGGAGGCGAGGGTGTCCGATTCGGGGTCGAAGTTGTCGGCGTAGAAGGGCGTGAGCTCGCGCCGGAGGCGGTCCTGCGGCGTGTCTTGGAAGTTGAGGAGGGACGTGGCGGTCAGGACGTATACGTTCTGCCGGTCCAGCGTCGCTACGCCGGGCGTAATCGTGAGCGAAAACTGGGGCGGCTCGGGGCGCTGGGGGGTGGGATACGTGACGGTGTCGTTTTCGGTGCGTACCACGCCCGCAGTGTCGGGCACGGTCGTGGTGGCGGTGATCGGGGCCCCGTCCGGAGTGGTGACCTGGAGCCGGTAGGTGCCGCGGGGCTGCACGATATGCTGCGGCACCGGGCGGTACCCCCCCGGATCGTCTTCAGTCTCCGTATAGGGAAAGGTGTCGGCGACTGCCCCCTCCGCGGTGAGCCGCTGGACGGTGACCTCCGCGTTGCGTACTGCGGCGCGCCGCGTGTCGTAGGACTCGTCCACGCCGACGGAGCGAGTCAGCCGCACGGTGGACAGGGGCGCGTCGGCCTCCAGGTAGGCCTCCACGACAACCTGCGACGTAGGCTCGGTCGCGGTCGTGTCGCACCCGACAAGGCCGACGGCCAGGGCGGCGGCGAAGAGAAAGGGCATGAAGCGGTACATAGGCGGGGGCTGCCCGAGAGTCAGAAGGTCAGGGAGAAGGAGAGGTTGGGAATCGGGACGGGAATCTGGGGGACCTCGGTCCGATCCAGGGTGCCGTCGGACTCGCTCTCGTACTGGTAAAACCAGATGTTGCGGCGGGCATAGGCGTTGATCACTTGCACCTTCACCTCGTACTCCGCGGCTCCGAAGAGGCGGCCGGTGCGGGTGATCCCCAGGTCGAGCCGATGGTAGGGCGGGAGGCGGGCGTTGTTGAAGGGGCTGACCAGCACGTCGCGAGATTCGGTGCGCGGTTGGAAGGGGCCGTCCACCAGGCGGTATTGCTGCTGGGGGCGCGTGAAGGCCTGCCCGGTGCTGTACGTGAAGGTGCTGGTGAGGCGCCAGGCGTCCGAGAGGCGGTAGTTTCCGACCAGCGTGAGATCATGCGTCCGGTCGTATTTGGGCGGGTAGTACTGCGGCGCGCCGGCCTCGGACTCATTGATGTTCGGGAAGCGCCGCTCGGTGCGCCCGAGCGTGTAGCTGAGAAGTCCAGTGAGAGGGCCCTCCTGTCGGCGCAGCAGCACCTCGGCCCCGTACGCCCGCCCGTCGCCGAAGTGGAAGCGCTCCGCGTAGGGCACCCCGGCCTGGTCCGGCAGGAACGGGTCCTGCTCGAAGAGGTCGCGCATGGTGCGGCCGTAGGCCTCTACCTCCAGTCCCCACGCGTCGCCCAGCTGCGTGGTGACGCCCACGGCGAGCTGGTCGCCCGCGGCCGGCGGCACGCCCGCGTCGGACATCAGCCAGGTGTCGAAGCCGGTGAAGAGCTGGCTCGTCTCCAGCGTGAGGAACTGGTGGTACCGCCCGTACGCCGCCTGCAGTTGTGTCGACGGGGTCACGTTGTACTCCACCGAGAGGCGAGGGGAGAGGCGCCAGTAGTCGCCGCGGCTGAAGTAGGAGCCCCGGAGCCCTCCTCGGATGGTCCAGTCCGCGCTGGGCTCGTAGGTGTCCTGCACGTAGAGGGCCGCCCGCTGGCTGCGCAGCCGCTGCCGAAACGTCTCCGTGCCGTCGAACACGTTGCGCAGCCGAAAGGACAGGGTGCTCCAGCGCGCCCCGCCCTTCAGGGTGTGCGCGGCGGAGGGCGTGTACTCCACGTCGGCGTTCACCGACACGTCGTCCACCCCGTTTTCCTGCCGAAAGCGCGTGTTGGCGATCGAGGCGACGGGCGTGCTCCGGTAGCGCGACCCGGTCACCTGGAGCGTCGAGAACACCTGGTCGCCGAACAGGTGCGTCCAACTGGCGCTGAGGGTCTGGTTGCCGTAGGCAATGTCGAACCGCCCATCGTCCTGAAACTGAAGGTCGAGTTGATCCTGCCCGCCGTACAGGGCGAGAGACAGCTTGTCGTCCGGGCCGATGTCGTAGTTGATTTTGGCGTTGACGTCGTAGAAGTAGAACCGGTCCGGGATGCCGTCCGTGTCGGTGCGGCGGAGGGCCGCGAGCACCGGTTCGAGGGTGGAGCGGCGCACGGCCACCATGTACGAGCCGTCGGCCGTGTCCGTGCTGTCGTCCCGCCCGTACGGCCCTTCGATGTAGGCGCGGGAGGCGAGCAGGCCCACGCTCAGCCCGCCGGTCGTCTCGCGCCGGTTGCCGTCCTTGTTGTAGATGTCGAGCACGCCCCCCAGGCGCCCCCCGTACTCGGACGGGTAGGCCCCTTTGTAGAGCTGCACGTCCTTGATCGCGTCCGGGTTGAACGTGGAGAAGAAGCCGAAGAAGTGGGTCGGGTTGTAGACCGTGGTGCCGTCGAGCAGAACGAGGTTCTGGCCCGGGCTGCCCCCGCGGATGTAGAGGTTGCTGGAGTAGTCCGAGGAGGTTTTGACGCCGGGCAGGAGCGTGAGTGAGCGGAAGACGTCCGGCTCCAGCACCGAGGGCAGCTCCTTGACCAGGGCCGCCTCCAGCCGGTCCACGCCGATGGCGCGGTCGTCAGTGTCCTCGCGCTCGCCGGTCACCACAACCTCCTCGCCCTGCAGGTCCTCCGGGGACAGGGCGATGTCGAGACGGCGCTCCTCCCCGGCCGACAGCGTCACCGACTCCGTGCGCGTCTGGTAGCCCACGTAGGAAAATACGACCGTATAGGTGCCGGGCGACAGGTCGCGGAGGGTGTAGTACCCCGCATTGTTCGTCGCGGCCCCCTGGCCGGTGCCCTGCACCAGAACATTGGCCTGGAGCAGGGTCTCCCCCGTCGCGGCGTCGCGCACGTAGCCGCGGAGCGACGCCGTCTCCTGGGCCGCGGCCGAGCGGAGGCCGCCCCCGAGGGTCACCAGCACGGCGAGGAGGAGCGTCGAGACGAGCGGTCGGGGCATGAAGGAAGATCGGGGTCGCAAGGCAGTGTATCGGACGCATCCGCGCCGGCCCGAACGAACTGTGAGCGGGCACCGGCGGGGCGAGAAGCCGCATCCCGCCGGGCCGTTCGGGGCGGTATGCGGGCAGAGTCGAACGATCGATGGGGAACCAATCAGAAATGGCACGCGGGGCCGAAGGGGGTGATCCGTCCGGACGGCCTCCCGAAGCAGACTCAACGAGCCCGTTGCAGCCCCCGATCGGGGGAGGGGCGTCACCCCGACCCGACTGGAAAGGGCGTACGCCGCCCGTCGCCAACACGACGGCCCCTCGGGGCAGGATCAACAGGGGGCACGGCCCCTCGCGAGGCGGGCAGCCGGTTCTCGTTGCGAGGCAGCGGGTTTTGTTGGTGCGCGGGCCTAAAGTTTACGATGGGTTGACAGAGGATCCCGCCCCGTGCCCGCTCGTTCAGCGGGTTCGATTGTTGTTGTACGACTCTCTGCTCCCCATGCATCGGTTCCTCTTCCTCGTCGCCTGTGCCTGTGCCGTTGTTTTTCCGGTTCAGGGACAGGCCCCCGACACCGCAGAGGTCGCGTTTGCGGTGCAACTACCGGATAGCGTCGTCGTGACCGCCTCGCGCACCGTCTCGGCCGCGCAGGAAACCGGACGCCGCGTGAGCGTCTACACCCGGGAGGACATCGAGGCGCTCTCCGTCAACAGTGTCGACCAGCTGCTCGACCAGGTGGGCGGACTCGACGTGCAGAGCCGCGGCGGCTTCGGCGTGCAGAGCGACCTCACGATGCGCGGGTCCACGTTCAACGGGGTCCTGCTCCTGCTCGACGGGGCCCGGGTCAACGACCCGTACACCGGCCATTTCCTCATGGACCTGCCGGTGCCCCTCTCGGAGATCGCCCGCGTGGAGGTGCTGCACGGCCCCGCCACGGCCCTCTACGGCCCCGACGCCCTCGGCGGCGTGGTGCACCTGATCACCAAAACGGCCCTGCGGAGCGGCGCCATGGACGACGGGGGCCTCTCGGCCCGCGCCGACGGACGCTACGGCAAGAATGCGCTCTACGAGGGCGGCGTTGCGGCCCGCCACGTTGGGGGCCGCACGGCGGTGAGCGCGGCGGCCACCGCGCAGGGCAGCGACGGGCAGACGATCCGGTCGGACGGCCAGCCGGTGACGTATGACGACGGCTCCACCGTCCGCACCGACTTTCAGCGACGCGCCGGCACCGTGGCGCTTGCCCGCGACCTGGGCGACGCCACCTGGTACACCCGGGCGGGGGGGGACGACCGCGAGTTCGGGGCCTACCACTACTACACAAACTTTCCCAGCGACCGGGCCCGGGAGGCGACCTCTACGTTCTGGCTGCAGAGCCGCCTGTCGAGCAACAGTGGGGCGGACACGCCCTGGCGGGTGCAAGCGTTCGCCAAGCAGCACCGCGACCGGTACACCTACAGCGCCACGAGCGGCTCCAACCGGCACATCAGCCGTCGCGTTCAGGTGCAGGGGCAGGCGTCCCACACGCTGGGCGCCGTGCGCGTCACGGGAGGAGCCGACGCCGGCCTGCGAGGGGTGGACAGCAACCGCGACGGGATTCACAGCGATCCCTCGGCGGGGGCGTTCGTGAACCTGCAGTGGCGGGCCACCTCGCGCCTCACCGTCAACCAGAGCACGCGCGTCGACTACGACCCGGTGTACGGCGTGGAGCCGACGCCGCAGCTCTACTTGGCCTACGGTCTTGGCCCCGTCACGCTGCGGGCCGGCGGCGGCCGCGTGGTGCGGGCCCCGAACTATGTGGAGCGCTACATCAACTCCGCGACCAACCGGGGGAATGCGAACCTGGACGCCGAGACGGCGTGGTCGGGCGAGGCGGGAGCCGACGTGCGCCTGCCGGCACACCTGTCGCTCTCGGTGACCGGCTTTCACCGCACCACGGACAACGCCATCGACTACTCGTTGCAGGAACAGGCGTCGGGGCCCGACTTCTTTCAGGCCCAGAATCTTGACCGCACCACCACGACGGGCCTCGAATCGGAACTGTCCTTTGATCGACGCCTCGGCGCGGTGGGCCTCAACCTGAACGCGGCCTACACGCTCCTCGACGCCACCCTCGATGCGGCGCGAGGGCCCGACGCCTACAAGTACGGCCTCAACAGCGCCCGCCACCAGGTGCAGGGCAGTGCCTCGCTGACCGCGGGGGCCGTCACCCTCGGCCTGCAGGGCCTGTGGAAGGACCGCCAGCGCGACGCGCCCCTGGCCACCGACCGCTACGGCGTGGTGCACGGGCGACTGGGCTACACGACGCGGCTCTCGGGCGCCCGCACCACGCTGTCCCTCGAACTCCGCAACGCCTTCGACCGGGAGTACAGCGAGATCTTCGACGCGCCCCTGCCGGGCCGCACGCTGCTGGTCGGCGCCTCGGTGCAGTTGTAGCAGCCCCCTAGCGACGCGTCGGCGCGTCTGTGGTCCGCCCTGTGGGCCAGCCGGAACAGTCGGGCCGTCCCCGCCGCTTCAACCGACGACTGCTCGCGCTCTTCCGCCGATCCGCGATTCCCGATGCGTTTCAAGATCGTGCGCCCGTCGCTCGTGGTCCTCCTCGCCTTTCTGCTCACGGCGACTGCGGGGCCGCCCGTCACGGCCCAGTCGCCCGATTCCACGCTGGAGGAGGCCGATTATGGGCAGTGGGAGCGACTGGGCGAGGCAACCCTCTCGCCCGAGGGCACCTGGATGGCGACCCCCGTCCGCCGCGTGAACGGCCGGCACGAGCTGCGCATCCACCACACCCAGCGCGACACCACGCGCACCGTGGCCTTCGGGCGCAGCCCGGCCTTCTCGGCCGACGGGCAGTGGCTCGCGTACTCGATCGGGATGTCGGAGGAGAAGCGCACGAAGCGGCGGAAGGAAGAGACGCCCGTCCGCCGCACGCTGGGGGTGCTGAACCTGGCCACCGGCGACACGACCGTCGTCCCCGCGGTGTCGGACTTTGCCTTTAGCGACGGCGGGCGCTACCTCGCCATGCGCCGCTACCCGCCCCAGGAGGCCCCCGACGACCTGCGCGGGGCCGACCTGCTGGTCCGCGACCTGCAGGCCGAGACCTACACCAGCTTCGGCAACGTGGCCGACATGGCGTGGCAGCACGAGGCCCCGCACCTCGCGCTCACCATCGACGGCCGGACCGAGACCGGAAACGGCGTGCGCCTCTACGACGCGGCCACCGGCCAACTGCGGACGCTCGCCTCCACGCCCGCCGACTACACCGGCCTTTCCTGGCGGCCCGGCGAGGACGACCTCGCCGCGCTGCGGGCGCGCGACACCGACGATTGGGAGCACGAGACCCACGTGGTGCTCGCCTGGACCGGCCTCAACGACGGTGCGCCCGAGCGCCGTCAGTTTGACCCGGCGACCGCGGGCGCCTTCCCCGACTCGCTCCGCATCGTGGACTACCGCCCGCCGGAGTGGGCCGCCGAGCGCGACCGCCTCTTCTTCGGCGTCCAGAAGCGGGAGGCCGTCGCGCCGGACACGGCCCCGGCCGACTCCGCGGCCGCCGACTCGTTGAAGGACTACGGCCCCGCCGAGGTCAAGGTGTGGCACACCAGCGACGTCGAGATCATCCCGCGCCAGGAGGTGCAGGCCGAGCAGGATCGAGAAGAAAACTATCTCACTGCCTGGCACCTCGGCCGCAGCGGTGAGGCTCGCTGGACGCGCCTCGGCACCGAATTGACCGAAGACGTGCAGGTCCTCCACGGCGGCACCCGGGCCGTGGGCCTCGACCAGACGCCCTACCGCGAGGAGCGCATGTTCGGCCCGGTCTACCACGACCTCTACACCATCGACGTGGCGACGGGCGAGCGCGAGCAGGTCGCCGAGAAGGTGCAGTTCTTTGAGGGCCCAAGCCCGAACGGCCGCTACCTGCTCTGGCTGAAAGACGATCAGTATCACGCCTACGACCTCCAGCAGGAGGCCACCGCCACGATTACCGAGGAGGTGCCCGTCCCCGTCGTGGACGTGGACGACGACCACACCGTGGAGCAGAAGCCGCCCTTTGGCATCGCCGGGTGGACGGCGGGCGACCGGTCGGTGCTCGTCTACAGTGAGTACGACGTGTGGCGGGTCGCACCGGACGGGGCGTCCACCGAGCGCCTCACCTCGGGCCGCGCCGACTCGGTGCGGCACCGCTACGTGGACCTGCAGGACGAGGCGCCGGGCGAGCCGGACGTGATCCCGCGCAACGAGCCGATCTACTGGGACCTCTACGACGAGTGGACCGAGGAGCACGGCTACGCCCGGGCGTCCGCGCTCGCCGATACGCCGGAGCGCCTCGTGTGGAGGCCGAAGAGGGTGGCCGGCCTCACGAAGGCCGACTCCGCCCGTGTCTACACCTATCGCGTGGAGGACTTTGAGGACTCCCCCGACTACTTCCGGGCCGGGCCGCAGCTCGCCGACGCGCGGCAGGTGACACACACGAATCCGTTCCAGGACGACTACGCCTGGGGCCGCTCCGAGCTCGTCTCCTTCCGCAATGCCAACGGCCAGAAGCTGCAGGGCGCGCTCTTCTACCCGGCGGACTACGATCCGGAGAAGCGCTATCCGATGATCACCTACGTCTACGAGACGCGCTCGCCCCAGGCCCGGAGCTATGTGGTGCCCACGCGAAAATCCCCCTACAACACAACCGCGTTCACGCAGGAGGGCTACGTCGTCTTCCAGCCCGACATTACGTACCGCCCCCGCGACCCGGGCAACTCGGCGGTCGACGCCATCGTGCCGGGCGTGCAGGCCGCCGCCGAAACCGCCGCCGTCGATACGGCGCGGATGGGGCTGGTGGGGCACTCCTGGGGCGGCTACCAGACCACGTTCACCGTCACGCAGACCGACATCTTCGAGACCGCGGTGGCCGGCGCCCCGCTCACCAACATGGTGTCGATGTACAACTCCATCTACTGGCGGAGCGGGGGCACCGATGCCCGCATCTTCGAGATGAGTCAGGGCCGAATGGGGGGGCCGCCGTGGGAGGACATGGACGCCTACGTGGCCAACTCGCCCCTCCACCACATCGAATCGATGAACACGCCCCTCCTGGTCGCCCAGGGCACCGACGACGGCGCGGTGGAGTTCAACCAGGGCGTTGAGTTCTACAACGCGGCCCGCCGGGCGGATAAGCAGCTCGCGTTCCTCGTCTACGACGGTGAGAACCACGGCCTCAGCAAAAAAGACAAGAACACGGTCGATTACCGAAATCGGGTGCTGGAGTGGTTCGACTACTACCTGATGGACGACGAGGGCCCGGCCTGGATTCAGGAGGGCGTGCCGTTCCTCGAGCAGGTGGAACGGCAGACGGAGGCCGAGGGGGCGTCTCCGACCGCCCGCTAGCTCCTCCCGCGGACGCCGCCCCCCGACGCGGGGCGGGGCGCTGGAGGCCCGGAGCCCACACGTCCTTGGAATCTCTTGCGCAACGACCCGCATGGCACTCGACCGAAAGATTCGCTACGGCATGGTGGGGGGCGGGCCCGGCGCCTTTATCGGGGACATCCACCGCTCGGCGGCGGCCCTCAACGGCGAGATGGTGCTCGTGGCCGGGGCCTTCTCCTCCGACCCCGAAAAGTCGCGGCGTCCATTTCGTTGAGACGGCCCTCGAAAGCAGTCGCCGGCAGGCCTGGGTCGATGCGTCCTACACGCCGCCCGGTGCGTAGCCCTCGCCCTCTCTACTTCGCCCCCGGCACCGCGAGGCGCACCCGGTACACGTTGGGCGGGGCCGTAACGAAGAGCGTCTGGCGGTCCGGGCCGCCGAAGGCGACGTTGGTCGGGGCCTCCGGCACGGAGATCCGGTCGAGCAGCGTGCCGTTGGGCGCGTAGATCCACACGCCGCCCGGGCCCGTGGTGTAGAGCGCCCCGTGTTCGTCAATTGCCATGCCGTCGGTCGTCCCGTCGGCCTCCGCCTGGGGCGCCGCGAACTGGCGTCCATTCGTGAGGGTGCCGTCCTCTGTCACGTCGTACGCCCAGATTACGGTCTCGCCCGAGTCGTTGACGTACAATACCGACGCGTCGGGGGAGAGGACGATGCCGTTGGGGCGAGAGAACTTTTTTGTGAGGAGGGTCAGGGCGCCGTTTGGCGAGAGGCGATAGACGCCCGAGAAGTCGAGCGCCCGGTTCGCCTCGTCCACCCCGTAGGGCGGGTCGGTAAAGTAGAGCGTGCCGTCGCTCGCCACGTCCAGGTCGTTGGGGCTGTTGAGCCGCTGCCCCTCGTACTCCGCGACCAGCGACTCGACGGAGCCGTCGGCGTACCGGCCCACCTGCCCGTCGTGCTGGGCGAGGAGGAGGCGCCCCGCAGTGTCGACGGCCAGGCCGTTGGCGCGCCCCGACGGCTCCAGAAACACGCTCACGCTGTCCTCGGGCGTCCACTCGTAGACCCGGTCGGCGGGGATGTCGCTGAAGAGGAGACGCCCCTCGTACCAGATGGGCCCTTCGGTAAACTCAAGCCCGCCGGCAATGCGCTCCACGCTCGCGTCCTCGGGCACCGGGGACGGTTGGGCGTGGGCCGGGGCGCCGGAAAGGCCCCCCAGGCCGAGCGCAAAGAGCAGCAGCGCCCCGGCGAGAGGCCCGGGGGAGGGGCGAGGGGCGATGGAGGCGAGACGAGACATGGGCCGAAGAGCAGTCGAGGAGAGAGCGGGGCGAAACGGGATGCGGGACTGCAGGGGACGGTCAGTTTTTCGTACCGTCGTCGATCGAGGTCAGGGTGCGGGTGAACGTGCGGTCGCCCCGCGGGCCGGGCTGCGTGAGGGTCGACTTCACAATGTGATGCGGGGCGGCCTGTCGGACGTGCATCGTGCCCCAGAGGCCGCCGCCCGAGGACGCGATCGACACGACGAACGCGTTGAACGTGCCCGCCGGGGTGTCGACCGAGTCCGTCTCCGTGACGTCGAATCGGAGTGTCTGCGCAGACTGCTGCTGTTCGTTGTAGACGGGCAGGGCGGCGGAGGCGTTGGGGGCCAGGGGCAGGCCGGCCAGGGCCATGCGCACGTTCGCGCCCCCGGCAAGGGTGGGGCGGTCGAACGACGCGTCGATGTTTTGCGACCGGCCCCGCAGTTGAAGTGCGCCCGACGCCGAGGTGTCGGTGTAGGAGACAGACATCGTCATGGGGCCGGACAGTCGCCGTAGCACCGGGCGCAGGGTGGTGCGGTCCAGCACCAGCGAGTCGACGACGGTGGCCTGCGGGAGCGAGGTGCGGTCGGTCACGGTCCAGGTGTCGCGCCCGTTGGTCTGGGTGGCGGTGAGGGCGCGCACGGCCGAGAAGGAGCGGGACTGCCCGCCCGCCGTCACCGTCACGTCGTACCGGAGCGTGGTGGGCTGGAGCATGGACCCGTCGACCTGATCGAGCGACAGCGTGTCCGGCGCGGTGGTAGGCTGCGCGGCGACGGGGCCGGCGCCGAGGCCGCAGAGGAGGAGCAGGACGAACGTCCGACGGATGAGGCGCATGGTGGGTGGGGATTTGGACACAGAACCGTTCCATACGAACCGATGGCCTCCCGTAGGTTCCGGTCGGTCGAATGACAGGATTCGGTGAGGGCTGGAACTGCCCTGCCGACCCAAGGTGAGAGAATACCGCAGTCGGTTTTTTTCACGTACCCGTTCGTTCATGCACGTCGAGACTCTTGGCGATGGCCGTCCCCAGCACACAATTGTCGCCTGCGTACACGGGGATGAGACCTGCGGTTGGCATGCGTTCAACCGGTTCAAGGCCAGCGACGTTGAGCTGACGGCCCCGCTCAAGTTTGTTCTCGCCAACGAGCGAGCCTTCAAGCTCGGCTATCGCTACTGCGACGTCGACCTCAACCGTGTGATGCCGGGCGATGCGTCCAGCGACCGGCACGAGGAACGTCTGGCGGCCCGCCTCGGCCACGAATTGGCGGGGACGAAGGTGCTGGACTTCCACTCCACCGAGTCGCGGGGCGGGCCGTACGCCGTGGTGGCGGGCACGGACGCGGCGTCCGTGCACCTCGCCCGCTCGACGGGCCTCGACCGGGTGGTGGACATCAGTTACATGGGCGGCGGCGTCACGCAGGCGGTGACGGGCGTGGCCGTGGAGTGCGGCTACTACGACGACGAGGGCGCCGCCACCACGGCCCACCGCGTCCTCCTCAACTTTTTGGCCGCCGAGGGCCTCGTGGATCGCGAGTCCGTCGAGTCGAGCCCCGACGTGTACAAGGTGGTCGGCGAGGAGCGGGGGCAGGGCTACCGGTTTCTCGCCGATAACTTCCAGCGGGTGGAGGCGGGGGAGGTGTTCGCGGAAAAAGACGGGGACGTGCGCCGGGCGGACGAACCGTTCTATCCCGTGCTGATGTCGACCCACGGGTACGAGCGCCGGATCGGCTTCCGGGCGGAGCGAGTGAGTGTGGGGTCGCGTGCCCGAACCGCCGGCACGAACGTCGGGATCGGAGGGGCGGATGGACAATGAGGAGGGGACATGCAGCCCCCGATGTGTGGTGCGACTGCCCCGAGGGGAGCGGGGCGACGCGCGCATCCTCGGGCGGGGGCTGTTCCTCGACCGCGGGTTGCGATGGGGCCGGGCCTCGGCCTGCTGGTAGGCCGCCCAGGTCTGCTGAGCCGCCGCGGCCCCGGTGCTCATCGTAGGCCTCCTCGACGAGCTCGAGGTAGGTAATGAGGGGGCGGAGCTTGGCCGTGGAGCCGAGCTCCAGCTTCGAGCCGCGGTTCACGTCGAAGGGGCCGGGAAAGTGTCGGCCTGCACGCGCAGCTTGTTGGCGAGCGAGTCGCGCTCGTAGAGCACCACCGAGTAGGTGACGGCCGACGGGTCGCCCGAGGCCAGAAGGCGATTCCCGATCAGGCCTTGCTGGTGCAGGTAGTCGGGGTCGTGCAGGCGCCGGAGCACCTCGGTCACCTGGCGCTGCACGTCGCCGTCGAACGTGGTGCGGGCCGACAGGTCGTAACGGTCCAGTTCCGAGAGGCGGGGCACGTTCAGCAGGCCGAGCAGGTCGGTGCGGATGGCCGAGGCGGCCTTTTGGTTGACGAAGGCGGGGCGGGTGGG
>NCRB01000025.1 GCA_002894665.1 Salinivenus iranica | reverse complement strand
GGCGGCGCCAGTGGGGCCGGATGGCGGGGCCGACGCGGCCCGGCGACTGGTGTGGGGGTACGGGCTATCGAGTGGGGCCATGATTACGAGCACCGCGGTCTTCCTCATCCCGAGCGCAATTGGGCACCACGCGGCCTTCGGGGGGTTTGGCATTGCCGCCGGCGTGCTCATCGGCTTTGCCCTGCACGTGGTGCAGCACCAGATGGCGCACCTGCCGCTGCCCTTCGACCGGACGACGCTGGAGCTGACGGTCCACGCGCTCACGGCCGGGCTGGTGATTGGGGCCGTCTACGCCACGATGCCGGCGCTGGGGCTCACGCTCGGCCTCGCCATTGTATCGCACAAGGGGCCGGCGGGGTACGCCGCGGCCAGCCGGCTGCGACGAAGCGGGCGCTCGGTGGCCGGGCTGCTGGTGCCGGCGGCGGCCGTAGCCGTCACGGCGGTGCCCGTGGGGGTTCTGGCCGTTCCGGGCCCGCCGGTGGCGCACGCGCTGGTATTTGGGGTCGCCACCGGCGTGTTCTTGCACGTGGCCCTCGACTTTCTGCCGCAGTGCGAGATCGGCGGGGAGCTAATGGAGGTGGCCGGGTTTTCGGAAGGAGGGGAGGGGGAGGCGCCGTTCAACGCCCAGCATCACCTGCTCGATCGCTTGCGTCTGCACGCCGTCGCCAGCACGTCGATCGGCGGGCTGCTTGTCTTTGTGGCCTGGTGGGCCATCGCCGGATGAGCCGCCCCATTGGGCCCTACCGGCCCACGGCGGCGCGCTCGGACCGCATCTCCTTCGTGAGGGGGCGCAGGTCGGCGTCGAGAAGGTCGGACAGGGTGAGGGCAATCTCGGTGTTGTCCTGGTTCCCGATAAACTGATAGGCGCCCGGGCCGTAGCCGTAGACGCCCACGTCGACCGCCGTGTGGGCGTGACTCGTCCAGCCCACCAGGGCCTTGCGATTCACGATGGCCGCCACCGTTCTGCTGAGGGTAAAGGAGCCGTCGGCGCTCATGAGTTTCTCAACGGCGTCGTCCTCAACGTCCGAGATCCCGGTGAAGTGGCTGAGCGCGCCGACAATCCGGCGCTCTTTCTCGTCCTCGCCGGCGTCCGAGCTGCGGATTGTGCGGATGCTGTCCGCAATCACGCCGCTGGAGGCCGTCACGTTGGACAGCACGTCGGGGTGCCAGGAGTAGATGCCCTCGCCGTCGCGGTTGCGGCCCAGGCTGAGCCCGCCGGTTTCGTGGTCGGACACCACCAGGACGAGCGTATTCTCGTCGGCCTTCGCGGTGTTGAGGGCTGTCTTTACGGCCTCGTTGAAGGCCAGGATGTCGTGAAGGTGGGCGGCGGCGTCGTTGCCGTGCCCGGCGTGGTCGATGCGGCTGCCCTCGACCATCAGGAAGTACCCGTCCTCTTCGGTGGAGAGACGGTCGATGGCGGCCTCGGTCATCGTTGCCAGGCTGGGCTGCTGGGTGTCGTCGCGGTTGAGCTCATAGGCCATGTGGCTGTCGCTGAACAGGCCGAGGAGAGGCCCGTCGCCGGCCTGGGCGAGCTCGTCGGCCGTCTCGGCGATGGCGTAGCCGCGGTCGCGGGCCGTGCGGAGGAGGTTGCGACGATCATCGCGCGCACTGCCGTCCACCGACTGCGGCACGAAGTGGCGCCGCCCGCCCCCCAGCAGGACCTCCATGTCCTGGTTCAGCTGCTGGCGGGCGATCCGATTTTCCTGTCCGCGATCCGCGACGTGGGCGGAAAAGACGGCGGGCGTGGCGTGCGTGATGCGGCTCGTGACGACCAGGCCGGTGGCCATGCCCTCGCGCTCAGCCCCCTCCAGGAGCGTGGCGACGGCCTGCTTGGACGTGTCGACCGAGATGGCGCCATTGTACGTCTTTTCACCGGTCGCGAGGGCAGTGCCCCCGGCGGCCGAGTCCGTGATGCGGCTGGAGGAGGAAAACGTACGGATGCTCCCAATGTGGAGGCTGTCGTAGGCCAACTCCGTGGTGCCGTCGCGCCAGCGGAGGTAGTCGCGCGCCATGGTGACGCTGGCGGGCCCGTAGCCGTCCGGGATCATCAGAATGACGTTCGTCGGCGTCTCGCCCTGTCCGAGGGTTTCGGGGGCAACCTGGGCGCGGCTGGGGAGGGCCACGGCGAGGAGAAGGGCGAGGCAGACGGCAAAGGCGGAACGGAGCATGGGGGGAAGTGTCGCAGAGCAAAACCAGCGAAAAGGCACGGGCCGGAGCACGAACATCCAACCTCGGAACGTCCTATCCACCCCTGCGCGGGGCAGTTCCGTGGGCCCGGTGCGGGATCGTGTAGACAACAGAATGATAAAACGAATCGTCCGCAACTGAAACGTCCGCCCCGCGCGTCGTGCCCCGCGACCTTGTGTCGTTGACAGGCGGGGCCGTGCCCCCTACCTTTTGAAAGAGTCCCCGCCGTGCGGTGCGCCCGGGGGCCTTCACTTTTTTCCGTTGCTGACTGCCTTGTGTCCTATGATTGGATCTTCGCTTCGACCGCTTGCTCCGGTGCTGTTCAGTGTCGCTGTGCTCTTCCTCGTCGTCGGGTGTGGGGGTGGGGGCGGAGACAGCGGGCCCGGCGTGCAGATTCAGCAGGGGGAGCGATCGCCCGCCATTGAGGGCGCGACGGCCCGACTGACGACGCCCGCCGACAGTGCCGTCCTCGACAGTGCGGACGTCGACGTGGTCGTGGAGGCCGACAGCTTTGAAACGGGCATTCAGACGGATACGGAGCGCGCCCAGGAGATTGCCAACTCCGCCAACGGCCAGCATTTCCACGTCATTCTGGACAACCAGCCCTACATGGCCAACTACGAGGCGGGCACGCCCTTCGATATTGGCACCCTGGAGCCCGGCCCGCACACCCTGGTCGTGCTGCCGAGTCGATCCTACCACGAGAGCGTGAAGCGGGCGGACGCCTACGACCTCGTGAACTTCTACGTGGAGGAGGACACCGGAACGTTTATGCTGGCCCCGGACGATCCGGCGATCATCTACAGCCGGCCGAAGGGCACGTACAGCGGGGCGGACGCCGAGCGGATCATGCTCGACTTCTACCTTCACAACGTGGAGCTGAGCGCGGACGGCTACAAGGCCCGGTACACCATTCGATCGGCCGACGCGAACGGTGAGGAGCTTGTCTCCACCACGCTTACGGAGTGGGCCCCGGCCTTTGTGACCGGGCTTGAGAGCGGGACGTACACTGTGCAGTTGCAGTTGATAGACGAGGAGGGAGAGGTGGTCTCGGGCTCGTTTAACGATACGACGCGAGAAATCCAGGTCGACACCGAAGAATAGCACACCGGCTTCGTGCCATGATTCCAATTTCGATGCTCCGGGCGGGCGGACGGATTGTTTTGCTCGGGGCGTGCGTCGTTCTCCTGTGTGTGCCCGGGGCGGTGGCACAGCCGGCGCTGGGCCCGGCGGCACAGCCGCAGCCCGGCATCGACGTACAGGACTACGACTTTGATCTTGCGCTGTCCGACACCACGGATCGCATTCGGGGCACGGCCACGGTGGATCTCCGCGTGACGACGGACACGCTTTCGGCCGTGCGGCTGGATCTGATTGGGCCGCCCGCGGGCAGAACAGGCATGCGGGTCACGGACGTGACGGAGGACGGGCGCACGGTGTCCTTCGAGCATCGCGACGACCTTCTTCGGATTCGGCCTCGCCCCGGCCTGCAGGCGGGCCAGACTCGCACATTCGAGGTGCGTTACCACGGCGTCCCGGCCGACGGGCTCATCGTGGGCACGAACCGACACGGCGACCGCACCTTCTTTGGGGACAACTGGCCGAACCGGGCCCGCCACTGGCTGCCGGTGGTCGATCACCTGGCCGACAAGGCCACGGTCGAATTCCAGGTGACGGCCCCCGCCGAGTACGAAGTGGTGAGCAACGGCGCCCTCGTCCGCGACTCAACGGCCGGGGACACGCGCATCACGCACTGGCGCACCGACGTCCCCCTGCCGCCTAAGGTTATGGTCGTTGGCGTGGCCGATTTCGCCGTGGACACCGTGGCGACGGTCGACGGCGTGCCGGTGCAGAGCTGGGTGTATCCGGAGGACCGCGCCGCGGGCTTTCGGGACCTCGGGCAGGCCCCGCCCATCCTTCGGTTTTTTGAGGAGAACCTGGGCCCGTACCCCTACGAGAAACTGGCCAACGTGCAGTCGACCACCCGCTACGGGGGGATGGAGAATGCCAGCGCCATCTTTTACAGCGAGGAGGCGGTGGCCGACGGCGAAGATGACACGCCCCTTCTGGCCCACGAGATTGCGCATCAGTGGTACGGCAACACCGTCACCGAGGCCGACTGGCCCCACCTCTGGCTCAGCGAGGGCTTTGCGACGTATCTTACGGGGCTCTATCTGGAACACGCGGAGGGCCCCGCCCGCCTCGCCACACACATGCAAAACGCTCGGAAGAGCGTCCGCCAATTCCACGACCAGAACCCGGAGACGCCCCTCGTAGACACAACCTACAGTGATCCCAACGAACTCCTGACGGCCAATCCTTACCAGAAGGGCGCCTGGGTGCTGCACATGCTGCGCCACGAGGTGGGCACCGACACCTTCTGGGACGGCCTGCGGGCCTACTACGATCGCTACCGTCATCGGAACGCCCGCACCGCCGACTTTCGGCGGGTGATGGAGGACGTGTCGGGGCAGTCGCTCGGGTGGTTTTTCGACCAGTGGACGCGCCGGGCGGGGCATCCGGTAATCGAGGGCACGTGGCACCACGACGCAGCGGCCGAGGAGTGCGTGGTGACGCTGCGCCAGACCCAGGATGCTGCGCCCTTCCGCGTGCCGGTGGACGTGGCCCGGGACGGGGCAGAGCAAAAACCCACGACGCTGTTCCTCCGCAACCGAGAGCGCACCGCCCGACTGAACTGCCCGACGGCCCCGGACGCCCTCGTCCTGGACCCCGCGACCCGGGTGCTTGCCGAGCTGTCAATGGCCCGTGCGGACTAGCGTCGGTTGGTTTTTGCCGGCTTCCCCCGGCCGAGAAGCAGGGCCCGCCGACTGAGAAAGCGCCCGAACATCCCAGTTGGAGGCGAAGCCCGAGGGTCTCATTCACCTCTTTTCTCTTCGGGACAAGCGACTTGGGGAGCAGGAAGCCCAAAGCACCTGAATGCAATCGGGCAGCCGTACGTCTTCCCAGTGAATCTGGAATGATCCAATTTCTTTGGTTGTCTGCTCCGAGAAAGCGGTAGCGAGAAAGCGCACGGGTTGCAACGTGCGTTTAAAGGATTGAAACATAAGATAAAGCCTCTGTGAGGGGAGAGTAATACCTAAGGGACGCGGGGAGGAGGAAGGACTTTGATCTGATGTGCGACATCTCGATCCTCGTTCCTCCCCCGGTGGTACTCGCAGAGTGTTTTCGTTCAGTTGCCGGTGTATTGAGGGCAGGCATCTTCCTTGGCATTGTTCTCGCTGCCGCCGGGTGCGTATCCGCCCCGTATTACCAGCGTCCGGTCGATCTCGCGGTGCAGACCACTGACACCACAAATCAGCAAATGCCGGTCGCCGTGGAGGTTGTTTATGTGTACGAGCCTGCTCTCGTAGACACGCTTTCATCGTTGTCTGCTGCGGAGTGGTTTCGGAAACGGCGCGCGTTGGCGTGGCGGCATCCCCAGGGCTTCGAGCGATGGCGATGGGAGTGGGCACCGGGACAGTCGGTCCCTCCTCGTCGACTGACGGCAGACCATCGGGCGCAGGCGGCGTTTGTGTTTGCCGGCTACCGATCGCCGGGAGCCCATCGGGACCGGGTGCCGCCGTACCGCACACTCGAACTCACCCTGAACCGAACAGACTTTCAGGTGCGCCCTCGTCGCTGAATTCCGGCGCACACTCAATCCAGACGTCTGGACTCTTTCGTAACTCCGTGTTGGCATGACCCCGTCGGCCGACGACATTCCCGCCGCCATCGAGTGGCACGAGGGCATGATGCTCGCCCCACAGCACTTCCAGGTGAACGACCGGCGTCAGGAGCAGCTGCAGGCCTTTCACGCGCGCCAACTGCAGCCATACTACTGGGGAGTGCGCACGCTCTCCTTCGACGAAGTGCTCCTGGTCGAAGGGCAGTGCCGGGTGGTCTCATTTGAGGCGGTGATGCCCGACGGCACACCGGTAGCACACACGGCGGGCGAAAGGGGCGATCTCGAAGTCTCCCTTGCGGAGCACGAGGAGGAAGCGCGGGTGTCTCCCCTCACGATTCACGTTGCCCTTCCGGTACGGGCCGAGGGACAAGGTAGCGATACGCCTGACCGGTACACCTCCGCCGATGGCCCCCGGGTGACGGACCAGGTGACGGGCGACCGCTCCGTGCGCATTCCCCGACGCGTGCCGCGTCTGCGCCTGCTCGTGGCGGAGACACCGCCCAGCCAGTATACGAGCCTGCCGATTGCCCGCGTCGAATATACGGACGACGGATTTTCGTTTGTTGACTACGAACCGCCGCGCCTCGACGTGCCCCCCGACTCAGAAATTGGAGGCCTTTGCAAGTCGATGCTGACGCAGGTGCGTAAGAAGGCGGGCTCGCTGGCTGACCGCATCCAGTCCCCCGCTGTCGAGACCGGATCCGCCCAGGAGCTTGCAGAGAAGCGCAAGGTGCAGGCCCTGGTGTCGGCGGTGCCCGCGGTGGAGGCCCAACTCCGGAGTGGGGAGGTGCACCCCTTTCGGCTGTACCAAACGCTCTGCCGCATGGCCGGCGACGTGGCCGGCCTGACGGAGCGGATGGTGCCGCCCACGTTTTCAGATTACGACCACGCTGACCTTCGTGCGAGCTATGCGGAGGTAACCTCTTACATCGGGCGGGCCCTCTCGGAAGGCGTGCAGGAAGCGTATGTCCCGGTGCCGTTTCGGAAAACGGACGCCGGGTTTGCACTCTCCATCAAAGAGAACTGGCTCGATACGGATCTGGTGCTTGGCATTCGGGGCCGTCCGGAGCAGGAAACGGACGCCCTGCGCCGCTGGGGGGAGCAGTGCCTCATTGGAGCTGTGGATCAGATCGCCTCGATGCGCGAGCGACGCATTTTGGGGGTCGAGCGAACCGCCATCGAACGGGCAGGCGACCTTGTGCCCACACGGGGGATGGTGCTCTTTCGCCTCGACACGACGTCGACGTTTATCGAGGCCGGGGCAGACCTGGTTGTGCGCCGGGGCGAAGAGCGGGCAGGGGACGAGCGCCCTCTCGAGCTTATCTTGTTTGTAGAAGACGATTCCACTGGTGAGTAGCAGCGTCGACACCTCATACTGGGAGCGTCTGGACGTGCAGCCCGCCGAACGGGAGGCGTCACTCCTTGTGCGCCAGTTCCGAGCGTTCTATGCGGAACTCGTGCGTCTGAAGCGGCAAGTGAAGCGGGGCGTCTCCGTGCCCGCCGGAAATGGCCGGTGGCCCGAGGCCGTAGGGGATGAAGCCCAAGCCAGCACGGCGACGGCCGTCCAGCAGCAGATCGTCACGCGGCTCGACGAACAAGCACAGGTCGTTCGGCGGGCTGGCGGGGAGGCCCTGCAGCGCCGCTACCGGACGGTCGAATACGCCATGGTCGCCCTCGCCGACGAGGTCTTTTTAAACCTCGACTGGGAGGGGCGGGCCGACTGGTACGACCATCTCCTGGAGTCGCGCCGCTTCGAGTCGCAGAACGCAGGCGTGCAGGTCTTCAGCATCATCGACGACATCCTGGCCGATCCGTCGGCCGAGCCCGATGTGCCCGTCGTGTACCTCTACCTCCTCGTGCTCGGGTTTGAAGGCCAGTACCGGGATGCGCCCGATAAGTCGCCCCTCGACGACTATCGACACCGCCTCTACGAACACATTCAGCGACAGCACGCCGCGGAGCTGAACGATGAAGCCTCTCTCTCGGCGGACGCCTACCGCCATACGCTGGATCAGGGGGAGGTGCAGCTCCTCCCCAATCTTCGGTGGTGGACCGGTAGCCTTCTAGCGACGGGGGGAGTGTATCTGGTCGTGTCGACCGGCCTCTGGTGGTGGTACACCGACGCCCTCGCCGAGCTCGCACAGCAGATTCTGTCGGCTCCCTAACGCACCTTCCTCCGCTGCATTGCCGGACGGTTCAGTCCCATGTGGACGACCCTCGAAACATACGGACGGCGCCTGCTCCAGGACCTTCCCACCCTGATGCCGTACATCCTGGTGGCGATTGGCCTCCTGGTGGTGCTCATCCTCGCGCGCCTGTTCGTGGTGCTGTGGGCCCGCAAGCGCGTCTCGGCCCCTGCGGACGCTGAAGACGAGGACCACCCCGACGGGTCCACCGCATCTGGTCGAGAGGCAGCAGGGAGCAGCATTCGCGATTCCTTTCGGGCGGCGATGCAGCAGCTGCGGCGCCTGATGCACACGCGGGGGTATCACCTCGACTGGTTCGTGCGGTTGACGGGTCATAGCTACCGGTACGAGCTTCCCTGGTTTGCCGTCCTCGGAGAGGAGAACAGTGGCAAAACGACCCTTCTGGAGCGGCTTCCGCTCGATGCCCCCGTGTCTCCCGTGCGGACCGACGATGCGCCCGCGGGCGGCTGCAACTGGTGGTTCTACAACCAGGCCCTCGTGGTGGACGTGCCGGGTCGGTTCCTGCACCGTCCCGCCGGCGACGCCGACGACGGAGCGTGGGCGGAGGTGATCACTCAGCTGCGCAAGCATCGCTCGCGCCAGCCGCTCAACGGCATCGTGCTGACCCTCCCATGCCCCGATCTCGTGGGAGAAGATGCCCTCTCCCCGGCCGACATCGAGGCGAAAGCCGCCCGCCTGCACAACAAGTTGCGCGATCTTCAGCGTGTCGTGGGCCTGCGCCTTCCCGTCTACGTCGTGCTCACCAAGGCCGATGTCGTGCCGGGCTTTCGCGCCTTCTGCGACGAGTTGCCCGACGAGCGCACCGACGACATGCTCGGATGGTCCAATCCCTACGCGGTCGATGCCGCCTACACGAGTGCGTGGGCCGAAGAGGCGGTTGATGCACTCCGAGAGGACCTCCGGCACGCCCAACTCCGCACCCTCCGCAACGACATCCAAACGGACGACCGGGACGCCTTCTTTCTCTTTCCCGATCGCCTGCAAGAGATACAGAAGGGCCTCACCACATACCTCGACGAGCTGTTCGCGCCGAGCGCCTACCACGAGAGCTTTATGCTGCGGGGCATTTACCTGACGGGCGACCGCACCTCGCCCTTGGGGACAGGGGGAACGGATGGGGCAACGACCGACACGGACCCGCACCCGGCGTTTCTCAAGGACCTGTTTCGACGGAAGATTTTCGAAGAGTGGACGCTGGTCCGCCCCGTGGCGACGGCGCAGAGCTGGCAGCAGCGCGCCACGCGCGCCGCGCAGGCCGGGGTGGCCGTCCTCACGCTGCTCGGCGTCGTTGGCCTCTGGTATGCGGGCAGCGACCTGCACGATCGGCACCGGGCGGTGACCTCAACCCTCACGGAGGCGCAGGCCCACATTGAGCGCGTCACCAAGTGGCAGGAGGGGGCGCCCGATGAACCAGACGGCGAAGAGGCGCTGTCGTTTCGCGAAATGGCAACCAGCCTGCTCCGGAATACAGATACGGCCGCGTCGGTGGACCTAACCTCGGTCCTCATTCCGGCTTCCTGGGTGAGTTCGGTGGAAGGGCAGGTCGACGAAGCGATCGTCGCGACGTACGACAAGGTCATTCTGCGGGCCATGCGGTCGGCCCTTCGCGACCGTGCCGACCGGCTGGTGGCCGGCGGCCTGCGGTCCGGCGAGGACGCCGCGGCGGCTGCGGACTCGCTCTCGCTGGAGGCCATGCCGTCCTACCAGGCGTGGCGGGGCTACACGCAGGACCTGGCCGCATGGGAGCGGGCCGTGGCACAGTACAACGGCCTGGCCGACCGCCCCGACCTCAACGCGTTTGCGCACCTGTCGGAGTACCTGTTCGGCGTCGACGTCCAGTCGAGCCTCGACCGCTCGCCGGACGTGTATCGCGCGGCCCTACGCGACGTGCGGGCCGAGCCGATGCGCCTACAGTCGGTTCGGGCGCCGGCCACCGAGAAGATGCGCCGGCACGCCGACCGCTTCAGCGACGCCCTCTCCCGCGAGTACGGCGTGGTTGCGCGCCTGCGTCAGCTGGGCGAGCAGATCGACCGCCTCGGCACCTTTGCCGTGGAGGATGACCGCACAATCCGACAGGAGGACGCCGGCCTCCGATCGGTGCATTCGGGCATCACCCGGGTACAGGCGATGTTGGACCGCCCCGACAGCCGATGGATCACCTCCGATACCCTCGCCCTAGAGACCGTCTACGGTCCCTTTTTGGCATTTGCCGACACGTCGGCCCTTGCGACTGCCGGACTGAGCGAGGACCTACGTAGGGAGGGACAGTTGGCCGTCAATCGCCTGCAAGGGGCGCTCGCGGACGTGGAATCGAGCATGACGGGCCCGCTCCTGCGGCGCGAAGACGGACAGGTCCGTCGGGAGTGGACCTCCGACGTCGAGGCGCTACGAGAGGCCATCGGCGAATTGCTCGACCAACCCTTCATGCGGTCGCCAGAGGGCTCGTCCGTGTTCCGGGCCACCGTGCCGGACGGGCGGCGCCTGCGATGGAATCGGCAGGAGCTCCGCCGCATCGAACAGCACATTCAGGCCTATGACAGCGTCACCACCAAGGGCCTCGCGCGGTTTCCGGGGGCGATGCAGCGGACGGTGCGCCAGTTGGCGGCCGCGGGGCTCGACGACCACCTCCGCACCCACCTGGGCCGGGCGCAGTCCTTCGTTCTGGACGTGCCCTCCGGCGCCGTCGGGCGTCGCGAGGCACAGGTACAGCAGCGGGCCGATCGGTTTCGCGACGCCCTCTCGACCCTCAATACCGTCCTCACCATTCAGGGCGAGTTGGACATGGACGCCTCCCGCCGGCAACTGGCGCAGGTGACCGCGGAGGAGGCCTACGCCCTCATCGACGAGGTCGACCAGCTTCTCCGCGAGAAAAACTTGTACGGCGTGGGAGAGTCGGCCTTCGACCGGTGGGACGGCCGCCGGTCCCCGTCCCTCGCCCTGGTGAACGCCCGCGATTCCCAGGAGGTGCAGCGCTATCTGGACGGGCAGCGCGAGCAGATGACGTTTCTGGGCGAGACGCTGGCCGGGCCCGCCCTGGCCTTCCTCTCGCAGTGGGAGGCGCAGATCCCGCTGGCCCGCCGGCCGGTCGTGGCGAAGTGGGAAGACATTCAGCGGGCCCTTCGCCGGTACGAGGAGCAGACGGCAGGCAACACCCTCTCGGCCTACGAAGCCTTCGTTTCCTCCGAGATCCACGGCGTCGAGCCCATCGACTACGTGCTTCGGACGTCACAGGAGGAGGTCGCTGAGCAGAGCAGCGACTTCTTCATACAGCGGCGCAATGCCATTCGGCGGCGGCTGTACGAACGAAGTCGCACGCTCGCCCTCCGCCGGGCCCAGCGGCAGTACACCCGGCTGGCCGCTGTCTTTAACGAGGAACTGAGCGGCCGTTTTCCCTTCGCGTCCCTCGACATGGGGGCCGCGCAGGAGGCCTCACCGACCGCCGTGCAACGCTTCTACGAGCGGTACGACCGCTACCAGTCGACCTACCGCCCGGTGCTCCGCGTCACGGGGGAGGGGAAGCAGGCGCGCGACTTTCTGGATCGGGTAGGCGACGCGCGGCCGTTCTTTGCCGCAGTCCTCGACGACCCCGCCGACTATCCCGTGCCCACGGTCGATGTCGTCCCCGACTTCCGGGTGAACCGCGACCGGGAGCAGCTGGGCGATCAGATCATCGAGTGGCGGATAGATGTGGAGGGCGAGCAGGCACGGTATGGGCGAGAGGACACGCTCCACTGGGCGGCCGGCGACTCGGTGCAGATGCGCCTGCGCTGGGCCGCCGATGCGCCGACCCGGCCCGTCGGTGCAGCCCGCGGCACGGTCGATCCGCAGGCCGGCACGGTCACGTACCGCTACGGTGGGCAGTGGGCGCTCTTCCGTCTCCTGCGGCGTCACGACGCTCCGCCCCGGGCCTTCTCCCGCCGCGTAGACCCGAGCCCATACACCCTCCGCCTCACGGCCGAGACGGAGGGCGACGGCCCGTCTCAGGCCCATGTCTTTGTCCGGCTGCGCCTGTATCGGGCCGCCACGGCGGACCGTATTACGACGGCGCCCGCCGTGCCGCGCCAGGCCCCGCCGTTCGCCGCCGACTCCTCAAAGGCGCCGTAGTTCGTTTGTTTCGTTCGTCCCGCCGTGCCATGGCTCACACCATTCACGACATTCCGGTTGACGTCGAGCGACTCCTCGACCCCATATCCCCCGATCAGCCGGCGGGCACGTCCCTCCGCTATGAGGGCACCTACGACGCGGTGAAAGACGCCCGGCATGCGGACAACCCGTCCCTTCCGCAGGGCATCTACGAGCGAGAGCTCGACACCGCGGACTGGGAGGCGGTGGAGCGCCTGTGCACCGACGCCCTCGAAACAAAAACCAAGGACCTGCAACTCGCCGCGTGGCTCACCGAGGCCTGGATTCATCGCTACGGGGTGGGGGGCGCCGCCGCCGGAATCGACCTGATGGCCGGCCTGGTGGAGGGGTTCTGGGCCGACGTGTACCCGCCGATCAGGGACGGGGACCTGGAGTTCCGGCTGGCGCCCATCCGGTGGGTCAACGACAAGCTGTCCCCCACGCTCAAGTCGGTGCCTCTCACCGCGCCGGACGTGTCGGGGGAAGCCGACACGTTCACGCTGGTCGACTGGGAACGGGCCGCTCCCGAGGCGGAGGCCACGGACGACCAGCCCACCCGAAGCGATGTACGCACGAGCGTGACGCTCACCCCAACCGCCTACTACCAGGACCTCGTTGCGGGCCTCGACGAACTGCTTGATGCCTCGCAGGCCCTCGAACGCCTCCTGGCGGATCGGTGTGATCCCGATGTCGCGGGGCTCGACCGCTGGAAAGACACCCTCCGCGAGATGCGCAGCTTTGGGCAGCGGGTGCTGACCGAGCGCGAACCGACCGAAGAGCCCGAGCCTGAAGCGGACGACGGTGAGAAGACGCCCGACTGGATGCCCAACGCCGCCGGCGAATCCGAGCCTGCGGAGGTCGGGAACGTCACCATTCAAAGCCGGGCAGAAGCCTACCAGCTGCTCTGGGAGGCCGCTGAGTTCCTACTTCGGACCGAACCGCACAGCCCCACACCCTACCTCGTCAAGCGGGCCGTATCGTGGGGCAGCATGTCGCTCGATGAGCTGTTGCACGAACTCGTGAAGAGCGGCGACGACCTCGATGAGATCTACGAACTGCTGGGCATGGACGATGCGCGCCCTCGCGACGACCCCGCGTAATCCCCGTTTCGTGACTCCCTCTTCCAACGCACACAACATCGACTCTCCACACACAACCGAGGCAGCAACGCCTCGGTCGGCAGGCGGCCTGCCCGCAGGATGCACGCACGGCCGTCCTCACGTTCATCGACGCTCACTTCCTTCACAAGCAGCACAGGCCCATGGCCGAAAGTACGCAGCACAAATTGGACCGCGTGCGCCCGCCCCGGGTGCAGATCACCTACGACGTCGAAACCGGCGACGCCATCGAGAAGCGGGAGCTTCCCTTCATCGTCGGTGTCCTCGCGGACCTCTCCGGGGACCAGGGCAAACCGCCCCTCAAGGACCGGAAGTTCACCGAGATCGATCGCGACAACTTCAACGAGGTCCTCGGCTCGATCAATCCGGAGCTCAACTTCCGGGTCGACAACAAGCTCACCGACGATGCGGATGATCAGCTCAACGTGAGCCTTGAGTTTGAGGATATGGAGGACTTCACCCCCTCGGAGGTCGTCCGGCAGGTGGAGCCGCTCCGCCAGCTCTTTGAGGCGCGGCAGCGATTGTCCGACCTCGCAGCCAAGCTGGAGGGCAATGCCAAGCTGGAGTCGCTCCTCCGGGACATCCTCGACAACACCGAGGTGCAAGAGGAAATCCGCGAGTCGCTCGAGGCAAACGGAGACGCCGCCGACGAGGACGAGGCGGACGCCGTGTAGCCCCGGTGGCGCCGGATCCGTTCGGCCCCGCCCTTCCCTTCACTCCCCTTCGTCACAGAACCCATAGTCTCATGGCTGAAGACACCGAGACCCAAGCACAGAACGGAACCCAAACCGAAGCAGAAAGCACCCTCGATCGCATCGTGCAGGAAGGAAAGATGGCACGGAGCGAGGAGCAGGAAGAGCGCGCCAAGAGCCTGGTCGGCGAGTTCGTCGATCAGGTGATGGAGGAGGACATGACCGTGCACGCCGATACGCTCAGTTCGATTGAGGAGCGAATTGCCGAGATCGACGAGCTGCTCTCCGAACAGGTCAACGAAATCCTTCACCACGACAAGTTTCAGGACCTGGAGGCCTCCTGGCGCGGCCTCTCACACCTGGTGTTCAACACCGAGACGAGTCGCACGCTGAAGCTTCGTCTGCTCAATGCCTCGAAGGAAGAACTGCTCGACGACCTAGAGAAGGCTGTCGAGTTTGACCAGAGCCAGCTCTTCAAAAAGATCTACGAGAAAGAGTACGGTACCTTTGGGGGCAGTCCTTACGGCCTGCTCGTGGGCGACTACGAGATCGATCGCAGCTCTAAAGACATGTCGTTTCTCGACGGCATGTCGAGCGTGGCGTCGGCCGCGCACGCGCCATTTGTCAGCTCGCCCTCGCCGGAACTCTTCGATATGGACAGCTGGACGGAGCTGGACAAGCCGCGAGACCTGTCGAAAATCTTCGAGAGCACGGAGCTGACGAAGTGGCGCTCGTTTCGCGAGAGCGAGGACTCGCGGTACGTGGCGCTTACGCTTCCGCGCATGCTGATCCGTGAGCCGTACGACCCGGAGGAGAAGCCGGCCGACGACTTCGAGTTCGTCGAGGACGTGCACGGCACGGATCACGATCGCTACCTCTGGGGCAACGCGGCCTACGCCCTCGGCGAGCGCATGACCAACGCCTTCGCGAAGTACAAGTGGTGCGCCGCCATTCGGGGGGTAGAAGGCGGCGGACTCGTGGAAGGCCTCCCCACGCACGCCTTCAAAACCGACGACGGCGACGTGGCGATTAAGACGCCGACGGAGGTTGCAATTACCGATCGGCGCGAGAATGAGCTCTCGACGCTGGGCTTCATCTCGCTGGTGCACGACAAGGAAACCGACCGGGCGGCCTTCTTCAGCGGGCAGACGACGAACAAGCCGAAGGAGTACGACACGGACGAGGCTACCGCCAACGCGGCCCTCTCAGCGCGCCTGCCGTACATCATGGCCTCCTCTCGCTTTGCGCACTACATCAAGGCCATCATGCGCGACAAGATCGGGAGCTTCCAGTCGAAGGACGACGTCTCGACGTTCCTCAACCGCTGGATCAACCAGTACACCCTCGGCAAGGACGACGCCGGGCAGGAGCTGAAAGCACAGTATCCGCTCCGCGAGGCGCGCATCGACGTCGTCGAGAAGCCCAGCAAGCCGGGCGCCTACGACGCGACGGTGTTCGTCCGCCCGCACTTCCAGCTGGAAGAGCTGACGGCCTCGATTCGCATGGTGGCCGAGCTTCCCGAACCGGCGTAACGAACGGTTTTCGGGGCGCTGGCCTCGCCGGGCCCCGTTTTTCCTCTTCACTGATTATAAATTTGATCCGACAGTCCCATGACCAACGTTTATATCAATTTCACCGGCCCTGACATTACGGGCGAAAGCACCGACCAGAACCACGAAGACTGGGTGGAGGTGCTCGGGTGGCAGCATCACTTCGATCAGCCGCAGTCTCCCAACCGCAGCTCGGCGGGGGGCGGCACCGTGGAGCGGGTCAACCACAGCCCCTTCACCTTTCGAAAGCACATTGATTCGGCGACCGACGACTTGGTGAAGATGTGCTGGACAGGACAGCACATCGAAAAGGCAGTGATGCAGGCCTACCGGGCCGACGGCAATACGGGCGAGCCGATTAAGTACCTCCAGATCGAAATGGAGAAGGTCATCGTCTCGGACTACAACGTGGTCGGCGGAGAAGGCGACATCCCGACGGAGGAGATTGAGCTCACCTACGGGAAGATCACCTACACCTACACGCCACAGAAGGAGACGGGCGAGGCCGGTTCGGCGCAGCCCGTGACGCACGATCTCACGACCAACAAGATCTCGTAGCCCAACGGGTCCGGGGCCCCCGGCGAGTCGGGGGCCCGGGCCAAAGGGGCAGAGAGTTGAGCCATGCCCCCTCCCGAACCGGACGACCCCCGTGCTCGCTTGTCTCTCCTAGATCGCCTGCTCGACGAGAGGCCGGGAGACACGTCTGAGGGGACGCTTCGTCGCACTGCCACGGCCGAGGAACTGAAGGCCTTCGTGCGGCGCGACCTGGAGTGGCTGCTCAGCACCCGCCGGACGCTGGTGCGGGACCGGCCGCTGCGTGGAGAGCGCACCGTCACGGAGTACGGCCTTCCGGATTTTGCGCCGGTGTCGCCCGGGAATCAGCAGGCTCTCAACAAGGTGGCCCGCGAGGTGCGACGGGCCATCGAGGCGTTTGAACCCCGCCTCCACGACGTTCGCGTGACGGTGGAGCCGGCCCTTGCGCCGGGCCGGGTGACCGCGCGGGTGGAGGCCCTGCTGGTGGTCGGCGAGGTGCGCCGGCCCGTGGCCTTTCCCTTCAAGATTCGCACGAGCGGCTGACGACCGGCCGCCCTTGTTTCATTCCCCTCGCACGTCGCATGCCTTCCGAGGCCCTCGATACACTGCTGCCCTATTACCGGCGCGAGCTGCAGGCCCTCCGTGAGATGGGGCAGACCTTTGCGGAGGCGTACCCGAAGGTGGCGCGTCGGCTGGCGCTTGGTGATCAGGAAAGCCCTGATCCGCACATGGAACGGCTCATCGAGTCGCTCGCGTTTCTCTGCGGGCGGGTCCAGTACAACATCGAGCGCGACATGCCTCGCCTCACGACGGGGCTGCTGGGGGTGCTGTATCCGCAGCTGGTGTCGCCCGTCCCGGCCCAGTCCATCGTGCAGTTTGCGGTGGACCTGGACCAGGGCGTGCCGGGCGACGGCACGCAGGTGCCCGCCGAGACGCCGCTCTACCTCGACGCCCCGACGGGGGAGACCTGTCGCTTTCGCACAGCCTACCCGCTCACGCTCTGGCCGTTCTCGGTGACGCAGGTCGCAATAGAACCGCGGGACCGCTACGATGTGCTCTCGGGCGCGCACGAGGTGGAAGCGGTGCTTCGCCTTCGCATTCGGTGCGACGACGGCGTCTGGTCCGACTACGACCTCCGGCAGGTGCGCCTGCACCTGGCGGGCGACCCGCAGCTGACCTCCAGCCTCTACGAGTTGCTCTTTGCTCACACGCGCCGGGTGGTGCTTCTCGACGAGGATCAGAGCACGCCGGAGTTTTTGCCGACCGACGCCCTGCGGCCCGTCGGCTTTGACGAAGAAGAGGCCACTCTGCCGGCCCCCGACCACGCCCACGACGCTCACCGCCTCATCCAGGAATACGCCACTTTCCCGCGAAAGTACCTCTTCGCGAATCTTCGGCACCTGGATCGGAGCCCGGGCGAGAACTACGTGGACGTGCTCGCGCTGCTCGACCGACCGCCTGACGACACGGTGCAGGTTAGCGCCCAAAACGTGCGGCTCAACTGCACGCCGGCCGTCAACCTGTTTCGGCGCACCACCGACCCCCTCCGCGTTGACCAACGGCAGGTGGAGTACCGGCTGGTGGCCGACCGGCGCCGGGAGGAGACGACCGAGATTCACTCGGTCGAGTCCATCCGCAGTACCCGCGATCCGGAAGCGGGGCGGACGTACCGACCGTACTTCGGCTTCGATCACCGAACCCGGCCCGAGGGGCCGTCGGCCTTCTGGTATACCGAGCGCCGACCGCATCCGCACCACGAGGGGACGGACCTCGTCGTCTCGTTTGTCGATCGCGACCTCGACCCCACACGCCCCGCCGACGAGACGGTGTACGGGCACGTGCTCTGCACGAACCGGCGCCTGCCAGAGGATATTCCGCCGCAGGCCCAGTACACGTCCGATCAGGGGCTTCCGGTGACCGAGATAACAGGCGTGGCGACGCCCTCGAATCCGATCGACCCGCCCCTCGGCGGAGAACACCTGTGGCAGCTGGTCTCCAATCTGACGCTCAACCACCTGTCCCTTTCCAGCCGCCCGGAAAGCCTCGACGCCCTCCGTGAGCGGCTCCGCCTCTACAGCGGCGGGGCGCCCGCCGACTTTGAGCAGCAGCTGGAGGGCCTCCGGGCCCTCTCCACGCAGACGGTGGCGCGGCGCGTGGGGGACGAGGCGTGGCGGGGCTACTGTCGGGGCACGGAGGTCGTCCTGACCGTCGACGAGCGCTCGTTCGTCGGGTCGAGCGCCTTTCTGCTCGGCGCCGTGCTCAACCACGTCGTTGGACTGCACGCCTCCGTCGATTCCTTTACCCAACTCGTACTCTCTTCGAATCAACGCGACGGCACCTGGCACCGATGGCCCCCCCGAGCCGGCGATCAGAACCTCCTGTAGGGGAGGCGCTGGTCGACGACGCCCACCGGTTTGACTTTTACGAGGCCGTTCGCCTTCTGGAACGGTTCCGCCCGGACTGTGCCCCGGTGGGGACCAGTGCATCTCCGTCCGAAGAGCCCGTGCGGTTCCGGGCGCACGACGGCAGGGCGTTCCCGGCCAGCGAGGTGGTGGCGGTCGAGGTGCCCGACGCGGAGGACGCGCCCGTGGAGATGACGGTCTCGTTTATGAGCCTGACGGGGCCCCACGGCCCGCTCCCCGATCCCTACGCCGAGCAAATGCAGGCCCGGGCCCGCTCTGGCGACACGGCCCTGCGGGACTTTTTGGACCTGCTGGTTCATCGGCCCATCGCGCTCCAGTACCGGAGCCGAAGGCGCCACCACGTGGGCATGGAGGCCGGCGCGCCGGGCGAGAGCACCGCGGCTCGGTACCTGCGGGCCATTGCGGGGATTGGGACGGAGGCCGCCCGGGACCGATTGTCCGTTCCCGATGAGGCCTTGCTGCGGTACGCGGCCCTGCTCAACCAGTCGCCCGCCTCGGCCCACGGCCTCTCGTCGATACTGCAGGATTACTTCGAAGCCGATGTCACGGTCTCGACGCTCGACGGCAAGTGGATGGAGCTCGCGCCCGAGCAGCGCACGACCCTCGGCCGCTTCGGCCAAAACCAGGCGCTGGGCACCGCAGCGGTGCTGGGCCGGCGGGCGTGGGATCAGACGGCGGGCGGCACGATCCGCGTAGGCGACCTCTCGTACGGGGACTACCTCGGGTTCTTGCCCGGCGGACGGGCGCACCGGGCCCTGGTCGACCTGTCGGAGCTGTACCTCGGCCGGACCATCGATCTTACTCTCGCCCTCACGGTGCGGGGCGAGTCGGTGTCCGCGACGCCCTTGAGCACGGTGCTGGGCCCCCGCCTGGGCCGCGACGCCTGGCTCGGGGGGCTCGACGCAGAGGCCCAGACCACCCGCGTGTCGCCCGACACATTTTCCCCGGAGCAGGAAGTCCTTCGCATCCCCCTGTTCGCCGGCCTCAGCCCCAGCCAGCTCCGGGCGGTGACCGAGTCCCTCCCGACGCGCCGGGTCGAGGCCGAACGGCACGTGGCGCGGCAGGGGCAGGCGGCCGACACCTTTTTCCTCATCGTAGAAGGCGAGGCCGACGTGCGCTACCAGTCGCCCGAGAGCGACGAGGCAACGGTCCTCGCCACGCTGGAGCCGGGCGGCGTGTTCGGGGACGAGGCCCTCGTACGTGGGGGACAATACGACGGCTCGCTGGTGACCACGCGGCGCTCTCGTCTCCTCGCGGTGTCGCGCGGCCGGCTTCGCTCCCTTGTCGATCGGTACCCGGCGATCGAGCAGGCCCTGGAGGCAGCCTACGCGTCGGCAGAGGGGGAGGCCGTTGGAGGGACGGATGGGGGGGCGGCCGCCCACGCCCCGTCGACCGGCCTTGGCAGAGTGCTCCCCGCGGCGCTCTGGCGCCTGCTCCGGAACGAGGGCACGACCCGCATGGTGGCGGCCGGGGAGCACCTGCTCCCGGAAGGCGAGGAGACAGCGGCTCTCGCCGTGCTGCTCGATGGGGGACCGATCCGGGGCCGCGAGGGAGAGGCGGTGGAGACCTCCGGCACGCCCCTCAACCTCCGGTCGGTGGTGCGGGGCGCGGCGCCCGAGGTCCCGCTCCGCGCCGACGGACCGGCCACGGTGCTCGTCCTCCCGCTCGGTCGACTCCAGCGCCTCTTGCAGAAGCACCCCCCCCTCGAGCGGGCCCTCCGTGCGTGGTGGGCCGAGACATCGTCGGGCCGCAGGTAACGCCGCACAATCCCGAAGCACTCCGCAACATCCCGTTTCGTCATGTCCGCATCGCAGGATCTGGAACAGCTGGTTGGCACCCTCAACTCCGTCTGCCGGACGGCCCTGGAGGAGGCGGCCTCGCTGTGCGTGTCGCAGACACACTACAACGTGGAGGTCGAACACCTGCTAATTAAGCTCCTGGAACAGGGGCCGGGGACCGACGTGCACCAAATCTTCAAGAACTTCGATCTGGAGCCGACCGCCGTCATTCAAGAGCTGACCGAAGCCACCGAGGCGTTCAAGCGCGGCAACAGCCGCACGCCCAGCATGTCGCCCCAGATCGTGTCGCTCCTGCAGGAGGCCTGGCTGCGCGCCTCCACCCAGTACGACCAAGCGGCCGTGCGGTCGGGGCTCGTGCTTCTTGCCCTCCTCGACACCGACGAACTGCTGGGCATCGTGACCGACGCCGCCCCGTCGCTGCTCGCCATCCCGCGCGACGACCTCGGCCAGGTGGTGGCGGCCGTCATGGCCGAAAGCGACGAGGCTGCGAAGCGCACGGGGGAGACGCCCGCCTCGGGCGGGGCCGCGATGCGTGAGGCGGGGCGCAACGGCGCAGCGGACGGCGAGGCGCTTGCGCAGTACACGCTGGACCTCACGGCGCAGGCCCGACGCGGCGAGATCGACCCGATTCGGGGGCGCGAGGCCGAAATTCGACAGGTGGCCGACATTCTGATGCGTCGCCGCCAGAACAACCCCATCCTCACCGGCAAGGCCGGCGTCGGCAAAACGGCCGTGGTGGAGGGCTTTGCCCAGCGGGTGGCCCGTGGCGAAGTGCCCCCCGCCCTGGAAGACATCGCCGTACGGCAGCTCGACCTTGGGTTGCTGCAGGCCGGGGCGAGCATGCGGGGCGAGTTCGAGGACCGGCTCAAGTCCGTCATCACCGAGGTGAAGGCGTCTCCGCGCCCGGTCATCCTGTTTATTGACGAGGTGCACACGATCATCGGGGCGGGGGCGCAGGAGGGTGGCGCCGATGCTGCGAACCTCCTAAAGCCGGCCCTCGCCCGTGGGGAGCTGCGCACGATTGCCGCGACCACCTGGGCGGAGTATAAAAAATATTTCGAGAAAGACGCTGCGCTGGCCCGTCGCTTCCAGAATGTGCAGGTGAAGGAGCCGGATCAGGACGCCGCCGTGGACATGCTGCGGGGCGTGGCCGAGGCCCTGCAGGCCCACCACGAGGTCCGGATTCTCGATGAGGCTATTGAGGACGCCGTGGCCCTCTCGGACCGTTACATCACGGGACGCAACCTGCCCGACAAGGCCATCACCGTGCTCGACACGGCCGGGGCACGCGTCTCAATTGGGCAGAACACGGTGCCGCCTGCGCTGGAGGATGCGCGCCACCGGGCCGATCGCCTGGAGCTCGAAATCGACCGCCTGGAGCGCGAGGCGTTTGCGGGACGCGATCACGCGGCGCGGATCGAGGAGCTTCGGAGCGAGCTCGACGCCGTGCGGGAGCGCCAGGAAGCGCTGGAAACCCAGTGGGAAATCGAGTGGTCGCTCGTCTCGGAAATTCGCGCCCTGGAGCAGGAACTGGCCGATCGGGTGCCGACGGACGGCCTCCTGGGGGAAGCCCCCTCGGAGGGAGACGCGGCTGGAAACGAGGCGCCGGCGCGTCCCGAGACGATGGCGCCGCCGGCCGCGCCGGACGAGGACGAGCCGACGAGCGACGACGCATCGGAGGGGCGCGACGCAGACGCGATCCGCGATGAGCTGGCCGACCGTCGGGAGGAACTCGCTGCGGTGCGGGAGGGGGAGGCCCTCGTCCCGGTCGCCGTCGACACGAACACCGTCGCCCGCGTCATCTCCGGCTGGACCGGCATCCCGATGGGCAAGATGCAGACGGACGAGCTGGAGGGCATCCTGTCGCTGAAGGACCGCCTGGCCGAGCGCGTGATTGGGCAGGACCACGCGCTGGAGGCCATTGCCCGCCGCATCCGCACCTCGCGGGCCCAGCTGGAAGACCCGAACGCGCCGGTCGGAGTGTTTTTGCTGGCCGGCCCCAGCGGGGTGGGCAAGACGGAGACGGCCCAGGCCCTCGCCGATGAGCTCTACGGGGGACACCTCGTGCGCATCAACCTTTCGGAGTACCAGGAGGCACACACGGTATCGAAGCTGAAGGGGGCCCCGCCGGGCTACAAGGGGCACGGCGAAGGCGGCGTCCTCACCGAAGCGGTGCGCCACTCGCCCTACTCGGTGGTGCTGCTCGACGAAATCGAAAAGGCCCACCCCGACGTGCTGGAGCTCTTCTACCAGATGTTCGACAAGGGCGAGCTGGAGGACGCCGACGGCGTGACGGTCGATTTCCGCAACACCGTCATCATCCTCACGAGCAATGTCGGCACCGAGACGATCATGCAGCGGTGCGACTACGGGGCGGCGCGTCCCACCCCGGACACCCTGGGCGACGCGGTGCGGAACGTGCTTCAAGGCCATTTCCGCTCGGCCTTCCTCGGCCGGATGGTGTCCATCCCGTACTACCCGCTCGGCGACGAGCAGATGGCAAAGATCGTGGAGCTCAAGCTGGAGCGGGTCCAGGCCCGCTTTGAGGCCAACCACAACGCCCCGCTCACCTACAGCGACGCCGTCGTGGACCAGATTGCGGCCCGGTGCCAGGAGGTGGAGAGCGGGGCGCGCAACATCGACGCCATCCTCACGCAGACGCTCTTGCCCACCCTTTCTACAAAGGTGCTGGGCCGGATGGCGGACGGAGAGGGTCTCTCCGGAGCGCACATCGATGTTGGTGACGAAGGATTCGCGTACCAGATTCACACGTGAGCCCGGCGCCCATTGGCACGACGCCGACTCCCCAAAACACGAGAGCAATCTCAACCACCGATCCCATGCGATCCACTGACCCAATGAGCTTTGTCTCCTTGTCGGGACCTGCGATTGAAAAGCTACTGCCGGGCACCGGCCCCGATGCCCTCAAGGTCGACCACGTCGAAGGCGCAGAGTCGCTGTCTGGGCTGTTCCGGTACATTGTGCGGTTCCACATCGAGCACGAGCCGTCGTTCGGGGGAGAGGGCGACGGAGGCCTCGGCGAGACGAGGGCGGGAGCGAACAGTGCCCACTCCTCGGCCGCGCCGTTCAGCGAGGTGATTGGGCAGCGCATTACGATGGCCCTCGCGCGCGACGGCAATCCCTCGCGGACGGTCTGCGGAATCGTAAGCCGCGCCCGCCAGCACGGGGCGGGACAGGGGCGAGAACCGTCCCGCCTTGCGGGCTACCGCGTCGAGATTCGCCCGCAGCTGTGGACGCTGCGCTTTTCAAGAACGAGCCGCACCTTCGCCGACGCTCCCGTCGTGACGAGAACGTCGAGCGACGACTCGGAGGACGGCATTCTGAATCGGATCCTGTCCCGTGCCGGGCTTTCCTTCGTCACAGACCTGAAGGAAACATACCCGCCGCTGAAGCACGTGTCCCAGCACGATGAGACCGACTACGCCTTCTTCCACCGCGTTGCGGAAGAAGCAGGTGTGGTGTACTGGATTGACGCGGACGGGACCGTTGTGCTCTCGGACCACAATGAGGCATTTGATCGATTCACGCGGCGCGACGAGGCCGGGACCGAAAAGCACACGCTCGTCCCCATCTCCAGCACAGACAAGACCGACTACGAAAAGGCCCTCCTCTCCTATTCCTTCGAGCAGAACCTTGTCCCGGAGATGCTGATGGCCCAATCCGTGGATTTTGACCAGGGGAAAGAGGTATCGGCGTCCGCCAGGGGGCCTGACGCGACGGCGCAGGAGACCTCCTCCGAGGAGGTGCACACTGGGGAGGCGCAGGCCGTAGGAACCGTGCGGGAAGGACCGGGCGGCCTGACCCAGTACGCGTCGGAGACCTCCACCGAGGCCTGGACCGAGGGCCCGAACATGAGGCGCCGACGCCAACACCAACTGCGCGCTGCCCAAAAGCTCCTCCGTGGCACTACCCCGGCGCGCCTTCTGGGGGCGGGCCACCGGTTTGTTTTGGAAGAGGAGACCTGCGGAGATGTACTGCGCCATTTCGACGACGCCGCGCGCATGGAATTTGTGGTGGGGCGATTGCTCTTGGACACGGAGGGAAACGCGTGCACGGTGGAGTTTGAAGCGTTTCCCATCGGGCCGCCGCCCACCGAGGAGGGCGCAGACACAGCAGACACCAAGTACCGGGGCGCGCGCTACATGAAGCAATCGGGCGGTGCGTCCCCAGGCGGCTCCCCCGAGCGCCCGTCGGTCGACCGGTATGCGTTGTCTGCCGAAGCCACTGCGGGGCCGGGAACTCAGATCCAACCCGGCATCTACCCAGCGACGGTGACTGGCCTCCCGGAAAAAAGCACCCACCGGGACCGGGCGAAGCAGGGGATGGTGAAGGTGGAAGTCGACCTGGGCGGGCAGCCCAACGAGGAGGTATGGGCACGCGTGCTGACGTTCTGGGCGGGCAACAACTACGGAGGCCACTTCCTGCCCCGAAAGCACACCAAGGTGGCCATCGCCTATCCGGCCCAGGACTCCAGCGAGGCGCCCTTTGTCATCGGGGGATTCTTCGACGGGACGCACAGCATGCCCTTCGCCGATACCCCCGCGAAGAAGTCCGGCATCCGGGGCGAGTCTCGCCGGACAAATGGTGAAAATGGAGGCGGCAACGGCCAGAGCAGCGAGACGTACCTCCACAATGAGATTTCCCTAATTGACGAGGGCGGGGAGGAAGAAATACAAATCCTTGCTCCCAAATACCGGACCGACGTGACCGGGCTCGACGAGGACTACTCGGACGAGAAGAGGGTCTACTACGAACGGGACCTGAGCGGCTTTCCACATCTGGACGCGGACCGAATAACCCCGTACCCGCGCCAGTACGTCACGCCGCAAGAGAAGGAGGCGCTGGACTCAAAGGAGGACGCCGGCGTATGTGTCTTGCGCGACGACGTAGAAGAACTGTGGAGCAATGAGGATTTTGAGAGCAGCCGCGGGCGGAGTAGAGACGAGATGAGAAGGATTCGCCTGCAGGAATGGGAAAAGTCTAAGAAAGAGACAAAAATAATTTTAAAAAAAGAGTATAGAAAAAAAGATCACGGAATGATAGAAAAACTTGGTATAGAAGAGTACAAAAAGTTACCCAAAAATATCGAATTTAAGGTACGGATAGATGATCTGTTAGAAGAAACACTTGAAGATTACTGGGAAAACGCAGAGAGATACAGAGATGTATTCGAAGAGGGGTGGGTGAGACTAAGCAAAAGCGCCAAAAAAGAGTACAATGTTGAGAAAATAAGAGAAATGAGTTTTAGTATAGAAGAAATCATAAATATGCCCGAAAAAACGACTTTTGAGGTGTGGGAAACCGAAACAGATATAACTGACGTAGAGATTGTTGAGCCGAATAAAAGGGAAGAGGTAAAGGGAATAAATAATGTAATTAAGAAAGCTGAAAGAGAAGATTGGTTTGCTGGAGAGGCTAGTTTGAATTACGAAGAGTGGCGGCTAAAAAAGGCTGGAAAAGATCTGTTTACGACGTATAGTGGAGATGTGATCCCTCCATTTAAAAAGGCATACGATACAATAAGGGTGGGGCGTGACGCATACCTTGTACGTCCGTTTCGGGAGGCTTACCCGGCGTCTGTTGAGGTTGACGTGCGGGCACGGGGGGGGCAGTCTCGGGCCGAGTACATAGAGGGGGATGGAATCGAGGTAACGAACGGCTGCTTTCAACTCCATGCATTCGGAGACCGGGTGGAAATCAGCCGGAGCAGCGAATCGGACGGGGATGTGTTTGACAAAGAGTTTCGGGAGGAGTGGGAGATGAACGGCCTGCCCGATAAGCACGACCGATTTGACGAGGAGAAGCATAAGCCTATTGCTATCTTGAGCAAAGATGGATCTATTACAATACGGTCGGAAAAAGGAATAAACATAGAGTCAGCAAAAGATATAAATATACAGTCAAATAAGAATATAAACATGTATGCTAAGAAAAATATAAAAATGGAGGCAGATAAAAAAATAAAATCTAAATCTGGAAAGAAGAATATAACAGAGTCCCCGAAAATATATCTGGAGGGTACAGGGGGGAGTGGAAAAGTTGATGTGGATGCCAAAAAAATAAAAGTTGGAAGTAAAAACAATACCCAAAAAGTAGAAATGGCTGCAAACAGCGTAAAGAAAAAAGATAATCTAAACTATACGTTGGAGGGTGGTGTGAAGGTAGTTAGAAAGGGAGTCGTGGCAAGCAATAAAGGTGTCTTTAACACAGCATCGGCAATGAAAAACATACAAGCTGGATTTGAGTCTAAAGCGGTAGCGTTGGAGACCGCATCCATATCACTTGGAAACAAAAATGTGCTAGGCGAACTTCTAACCGCGTTAGCAATGTTTAATGTCGATATAGTGAAAGAAGGGGTAGGAGGTGCTAAGACAGAGAATGGCGGTATAAAATTAGTTTACCACGCGATGGAAGGACATTAAAAGTAGTTATAAAAATGAAAAACAAAAAATACTATGAAGAAGGCATTCTGAAAGAAGTCGAAGAGACCGAGTATGGATTACTGGAAGGTGAAAAGGTTGAGTACGATCGGGAGGGAAATGTCGTGCTCAAAGAGGAGTATTCGGGGGGGCAGCTGCATGGAGTTGTAAAGCGGTACGATGACGGCCGCCTTGAGGAGACGCAAGAGTACGTGAATGGAGACCCGCACGGCCCCCACAAGATCTTTGATGAGGACGGCCAGGTGGTGTGTGCGCTGTCGTACCGATCCGGCACCCTCCACGGACGGTGCATGATCGACCAGGGAGAGGGACAGGTCATCATGTATTACAGAAGGGGCGTTATGCACGGTCCCTATATTGAAAAAGCCCCCGATGGGACGACGCTGAAGAAGGCATCATTTAGAGAGGGACAGTTGGACGGTGAGTGCTGTGAATACAATACCAATGGCGAAATAGCGAGCCGGGTCATGTTCGATGAAGGAGAGGTCGATGGCCTGAAGGCGTATCATGATGGTAATTTGAAGGCCGAAATTTTTTACGAAGACGGAGAAGCACACCTTATAAAAACCTACGAGGATGGGGCTCTAAAAGCGCGAATTCCTGTATCGGACGGGAAGGCGGACGGCCTTGTAGAGGTGTATGACGATCCAGAGGTTCCGCTGGCGGAAATGCCCATGAAGGCAGGGAAAATACATGGAACCCTAAACGCATACATTAATGGCGTAAGACGGGTTGTGCAGTCGTATGAAAATGGAAAAATGGATGGTAGTCAGAAGGCATTTTACGAGGACGGGACAATTGCTCAAGAAGCTGAATACAAAAATGACAAGCTTCACGGCGAAAAAAGAATGTACTCGAAGGACGGAGATATGATGAGGAAAGAGAACTATAAAAATGGGCGGAAGGTGAAGACAGAGAAGGTGTTTTATCCGTCCGGAGACCCAATGGAGGAGGTGCAGTACCACGAAGGCCAAAAGCACGGGAAGCACGTCAAGTATAACCCGGGGAGGAAAAAGAAGGAGGAACAGTATTTCGAAATGGGTCGCCCGAAAGGCCCGAAGGCGGAGTACAGTCGAAAAGGCCGCATCAAGGCCCTCAACTTCATCAAAAAGCAGCTCCGCTGGTACTGGCGGAGCCTCAAAGAGTCTTTTGGTGGGGAGTAAGAACCGCTGCCGATTTCGTCAGCACGTACAGATTACAAATTTTATCTATTCGCGATGCCCGGACCCGTTGCCTTTCTTGGAAGCATGCATGCCTGCCCAATGACGACCCCGGCCATCCCGCCGGTTCCGCATGTGGGTGGTCCCATTGTCTTGCCGTCTGACCCCACATTTTTGGTGATGGGCTTTCCCCTGGCGGGAATGGGGGCGATGGCCACTTGCGCAGGGGTCCCGCCCGTCGATCCGATTGCGATGGGGATGCCGACCTTTCTCACAGGCACGCCGGCCGCCGGTATTGGGGCCGTCACGTCGCACGGGGGAATGGTTGCGATGGGCGACCCCACGTTCATCGTTACGTAAGTGTGCACATGCGTGCACAGACGCGCGCACGAAGGAAGTGCGCCCCGAGCCAAACCGCCGTCTGCTACGAACCTGTCTGCGGTATCAATGACGTACACCTTCAGCCTTCACCGTCGCACCGGAATCGCACTGGCGTCTGGGCTGGCTTTGTGCTTCGGGCTGGTGTTTGTGGCTGGCTGGGTGGCTGGCGTGAACAGCCAAGTTGCTCAGTTGGTGGCGGATACGACGGGCGCTCCGGCAGAGAGGGAAGTCCTTGACTCTCAGCCCCGATCCTCTCCGCTGGCTCCGGATTCTACGTGGGTGGGGGGCACGGCCGCTCCGGGCTCGGGGGCTGTGGGGAAACAACCTCAGGGCGAGGCAAAGCCTCAGCGACAGGGGGGGCAGACTGAAGAGCAGGGCGGAGTATCGGCGCCGGACTCGCGGCATGAAGCAGGCGAAGCGTTGCCGGACTCCGGAGACGCCCCGGCGCACTGGACCATTCAAATTGGGGGATACACCGATCGCGCCGGCGCCCGCCGGGTGGCAGCGCGCGTGGAGGCGGACGGTCGCCCCGTGCGCATCCGTGTCAAAGGGCGAGAGGCGGACACCCTGTACAGGGTGTGGGTGGGGCGGTACGAGACGCGAGCCGCGGCTTCTCAGCGTGTGGACGCGATGGCGGATTATACAGGCAATGCTTTCGTGACCCGTGTCCGGAACGCTAAGTAGGTCTTAATCCGGCAGAACGAAGCCGTCGCTCTGCACGCAGTCTCTAGGATAAGACGTCGATCAAAATCGATGGTCAGCACTCAGTGGCTCATAGCTGGGGTTTTTGTCGGTGGGGTTGCCGGGGAACTGCTCGTGTGGTGGGGAGCTTCGATCCACAAGGCGTTAGCCTCGGTCATCGGTGAGACTGCGCCCGATGATTCTGCTACGGAAGGTCCGTCGACCACTGATGAGGTATTTTCGCTCCCTACGTCCCCTCCTGATGCGCTTCGATCGCTAGCTGAAGACCACGAGGAGGTGCAGAGTCTCTACGAAGAGATCGGCTTCTCCCCCGTACTTGAGCAGCAAGTCCACCATATCTTACAGGGGCTTCGGGCCTCCATCACTGTTGAGATTCCCGATTATGAGGACTTTCAGGAGGCCCTCCAAGAGGCTAGGACCGAGATGGACCTTCTTCCAACAGGAGAGGGCCTAGATGACGCGGAGGCACGGGCAGACATGGAGCGGGCGGAAACGCTGCTTGAGGAGATATGGGACCGGCGGGAAACCCCCAAGGCAGTTATTGAAAAGCTGCAAGAAGCCCCGGTAGACCGACAGTTGCCGTATGTGGAACGGGTGCCGTGTGGAACGGGTGCCGGTCACCCGGGAGGGAACGATCCATTGGAGAACTCCCATGCGGGTGTCGGTGCTGCGCAAACGGCCGGCTGACACGCAGCAGTTTCGACGACGGCTGGATCGGTTGGCAGCACTGGTAAAAAATTCTTCTCTGCCCCGTTCGCAAGACTTGGAAAGCGAACTAAGTGCTGTTATCGGGCGCCTCCGGCAAGATCTCGATGAGGAAACCGTCTACGTACCAACCCTTCTCAACCGGCTCGAGCAGGCCGCGACCGCGTGGCTCGAAAAGGCGCCTAGGGCCGAGTGGCAAGCGAAGAAGGACCGGCTCAATACTTTCCTCCTTGACGTTTGTTGGTTGCAGGGAGCACGGCCTGTTCTTGTCGAAGACAGATTCCGTCTCGGCGATACCTCCGCCAAATCTGTCAAGGCTCGCTATAAAGAACTTGCGGTCTCTTGCACCCGGGACTACGTTAATAAGGCTTGGATGCATAAGCCGGTGCTCACAGACTGGCTACTTGCCCACCTTCTCACCATCGAAGCCCTGAGGGCATCAGGAATGGCCAAGGACCGGCTGTCGGTCGTTGCGGATGAGGTGCGTTCTCGAAGCTACGATCCGAAGGAAAGCATGCGGCGCCTACGCGAATACGAAGAAGAGGAGGGCTTTGTGCAGAGCTTAGCCTTCGCGCTTCTTCGACTGCGACAAGAAAAGCAGCCGGTCTCTGCGTCCTGACGCACTGAGATCTTTTTCCATACCTTCTTGTATCGACTTGATTGATTTGATCGTGACAGCCCTACGTATACAGCACCTACCACTGCGCAGGTGTCTCTCTATCTTCATGGTTGTTACGATTCTCGTTACTGGACTTTCTGGGTGCGGGCTATTCGGGATCGATAGTGGTGGAAACAGCTGTGAGAACCGTCAGGTGAGCGTTGACCAGAATCAGAGTTTCCTTGTCAGGTACGCCCTGACGACCTCGGGAGATGCTTCTGTCTCTAGCGTTTCGTACCGCACCGATCAGGGTGAACAGCGTGTCGAAAGTCCCACCCAGGTGAGTTCAACATCCGACTCCTGGTCGAAAAGTGTCGAAATCAGTCCCGAGACCCGTGCCGTAGCATCCGCCCAGGCAAGCGCCGAGAGCGGGAAGGTTACGCTACGCCTGCGAGCGATAAGTGGTGGAACCCGTCTTGTTAGAGAAACGGTGTGCGGCTCGCAGAGCAAATAATATGATGAGTCTGATTGTATTTGTGTTATCTCATTGCATTAATGGTACATTATGCTAATTTTAGAGCTGTAAAATAAACATATAGACGTATTTGTTATGCCTGAGTTTAATGTATCTGCTTCCTTTGGGTCGAATGAGGACGAGCGCGCTCAAACGCCTTCCTCATCTGTGGCCCGTAAGAAGGAGCGTCTTCGGAGGAGGCTCCAGAAAAGAGAGAAGAAGGGCCTGACCGTAGAGGTTGGAGACGCTTACATTCGAAAGATTGGAGATGAGGAGGTTTGACCAGTCCATTTTTTGGCACTACCACGCCTGGCAGCGCTTCGCGCTACGCCATCAAGAGATTTATCTCACCCGCGTCGTTTAGCTCGTGGCTACCACTGATCGTCCCTCATACCGTTTTGTGCTGCTGGGGGCACCAGTATCCCTGTTCCTGCTTTCAGGGACGGATGTCGTTTCTTCCCAGTCGATGTGGACGCCGCCGTATCGAACTCAGGTGACGTTTGAATGGATTCTGCCAGCAAAGAGCGGCGGGCCTCTCGGGGTTTCCGACGGAGGTGCGTATCTGGACTTTTCATTCGCCGCTACGAGGCATTTGGAGTTCATCACGGAGTTGCCGTTCGCATATCAAGGGGTCGGCACGCGGCGAGCCACGTCAATGGTTGGCAATGCTTGCGTAGCCATTGGGATTGATGCAGTCAGCGTTCCGCTCCTTCTCGAGGTCGGTACCCGAATCCCGGTGGCGTCGGACGATGCGGCTCTGGCTACGGGCGCTATCGTAAACGTAGGCCGGAGCAAGGCCTTCCGCGACAAAGAACGAAACGCTTCCGCATTGCTTAGTTGGCGCTACCTCCTCGACCGGCACCTCATCGTTCGGTTGCGCGGGGGCGGTGTCGCCGTTCATAAACTGGAGGGAAGTGTCAATCCCGGATGGAGAGCCCGGCTCCGATACGGGGCGCAATTGCGGTATGAAAAGTCGCCAGTCATTGCGGGCCTCACGGCTTCGGGCCGCGTCACTCCAAGTAGGCCCGGGTCGTTCCGTGCCAAAAGCGTTCACCACATTGTGGGTACGGCCATGGTTGACGTAGGACCTGTGCAGCCAGGAATCCGAATCGGAGCCCCCGTTGACCGAGATCTATGGGAAGAGGTTCCTCTCTTAGTTGGCCTTACCCTTTCGGCCTCTTATCAACAGCAGTGAGGCCGGAGCCTCCACAGGCGACACGGCTTAAGACCTTCCCGATATGGACCACCAATTTCGTCTTTTCAGCAAAACATATTTTCTCCAACACTCCGTGCAGGTAAGGAGCGGATTTGCATGAAAAAGCGATAGGCCGTAAGGTCTGCTTCGCGACTAAACGAACAGATCCCTACGGCCTATGCTTCCACATCCGCTTCTCGCACCTGTGGTATCTACCATACTCCGGAAGATGACCGACATTTACAACTCTCTATGCGCAACTCGGCTCTCCATTTTGGCTTGCCCTTCTTCCTCCTGATCGTCGTCTTTTTCCTGAAGCTCGGGTGTCGTCGTTCGGCCCCCCAGGAGACACCATTACCCGCCGATTGGTCTGAATCAGCACGGCGGCACGATAGCAGTCTCCGGGCCGGTTCCGACATGTCGTTCCGGTCTCCAGACGCTGGGGATCGTTTTCGATTTGCCCCCAAGCCCCTCGCCGATTCGACTCTGCCCTCCAATCTCCATCGGCGAAAACTCATTCGCGAGGGACGAGCCCTTCTGGCCAACACGGCCGAGAAGATCCCGCAGTACGTCGGCAATGACCTGTCCTGCGCTAGCTGCCACGGCGGGGGCGGCTCCCCGGCAGCGACGGGGATTGTCGGACAGGACATCTCCATGCTACCACTCGTGGGCACGGCCGCAGGCCTTCCGGAGTGGACAAACCGCACCCATCGGATGCGAGACCTTCGTCAGCGAATTCTTGGCTGCTTCCTTCGAAGCATGAATGGAGGCCCCAATGCCCCGGCCGGCACTCTTCCGGCGTACGACAGCGAGCTGATACAGGCGATGGAGGCCTACATCGTGTGGCTCAACAAGGGCGTGCCGAGCCAAGTCGTCCCCTACTGGCGCAATCTGAAGCACCCACCCGACGAGAAGAAGGTCCCGATACCGAAGATTAATCCTGTGCGAGGGGCCAAGTTGTATCTTGAGCAATGTGCCCGCTGTCACGGACCTGGCGGTCAAGGACGGGCCAATCTCTATCCCCCGCTCTGGGGCCCCAACTCGTACAACGACGGGGCCGGTATGGGCCGCATCTACACCGCAGCGGCCTTCATCCGCGAATCGATGCCCTACCAGAATGCCCACACCCTTACCAACTGGCGGGACGTCCAGGACCTTGCCGGGTTTGTGAATGGACATGACCGGCCCTCACTGGCCCGCAAGCCGAAAGATTATCCGAAAACCGTCCCCCCGGATGAAGCAGTCTACTACAAGCGGGTTCAACAGCGTTTCGGCTACGATCAAAATCCGATGGCCAAAAAGCTTAAGCTAGCGGGACTTCCTACGGATACCTCTGCGCTGAAGTCTGAGGCAATTCCGGACAGCCTGGCCCGCTACGGGCGGCCGCTCAGGGACTCGCAATAGCGTCTTTCCGGTCCCCTTCCCCTCTTCCCCCTGAGTTTCTGGTAAGTTTCCTCCTATCCGTCAGTCTTCAAACAGAAAGCGTAGCGAGTTTATGAATCAGGACTGGATGGAGCGCCTCGGATTGAAAGTGAACACTACGGTATTCGGCACATCTGCGGTTCTCATCCTTAGCGTCGTGGCTTTCGGGGCGTTATTCACGACGACCGCGAAGACAGTTTTCCAGTCCGTACAGAGCAGCATTATTCGAAATGCCGGCTGGTTCTACATCCTTGGCGTCGCGTCTTTTCTATTCTTCATCCTGGGTCTGCTCGTCAGTCCCTACGGTCACGTAAAGCTTGGGCCGGACGATGCTGATCCGGACTACAGTTATCCGTCGTGGTTCGCCATGCTGTTTAGTGCCGGAATGGGAATCGGTCTTCTATTTTACGGCGTGGCTGAGCCGGTTCTCCACTACGCAGAACCACCAGTAGGAACCGGCGAAACTGCAGCGGCCGCTCACCAGGCCATGCGGATTACATTCTTTCACTGGGGATTTCACGCATGGGCGATCTATATCGTGGTGGGCTTGTCACTGGGTTACTTCGCTTACCGGCACGACCTGCCGCTTACCCTCCGCTCTTCTCTCTACCCACTGATCGGTGATCGGATCTACGGGCTCATCGGGGACGCCGTCGATACCTTCGCTGTTCTCGGAACGATGTTCGGGGTGGCCACCTCGCTTGGACTCGGCGTAATGCAGGTGAACGCAGGTCTCCACGGACTCATCGGCCTCCCAGACACGACGGGCGTGCAGCTTCTTCTCATTGCTATCATAACGAGCCTGTCGACCATCACCGTTCTTCTCGGCCTCGACACCGGAATGCGACGGCTCAGCGAGATGAATTTGGGCCTCGGTCTACTGCTGGTGCTATTCCTGTTCGTAGTGGGTCCCACTGTATTCTTGCTAAATTCCCTCGTGCAGAACTTGGGCGGTTACCTCCAACACCTCATTTCCATGACCTTCCGCACCTATCCCTTCCAAGGGGGCGAGTGGAAAAGCAACTGGACTCTCTTCTATTGGAGTTGGTGGATCGCCTGGTCACCCTTCGTTGGAATGTTCATTGCTCGCATCTCGCGGGGACGCACCATCCGAGAGTTCATTGGAGGCGTACTGTTTGTCCCTACAGTCGTTACTGCCCTCTGGTTTACAACATTTGGTGATACGGCCATCCGGCTCGTGCGACGGGGGCCTGGTCAGGATGTCCTCGCAGCCGCTCAGGCAAGTATCCCAACAGCCTTTTTTACGTTGCTCGAACACTATCCGTGGACGGCAGCAAGCTCTGGGGTCGCCATCCTCGTAGTGATTGGCTTCTTCGTGACCTCGGCTGTCTCCGGCTCGGTTGTGATGGACATCCTTACGGCGGGTGGACAACTCGATGCTCCGGTGGTGCAACGGGTGTTTTGGACAATTGCGGCAGGAGCAGTTGCGGCCGTGCTGCTCCTAGCTGGAGGTCTAGATGCCTTGCAGACAGCTACGATCACGACTGCCCTGCCATTCACAGCGGTGCTACTCGTGGCATGCTATGGCGTCATGCAGGGACTTCGGGGAGAGGACCGAGCGCCGCCTTCTTCGAGTCATTCTGCCTCACAGTCTGACGGGTCCATTTCCGAGGTCGAAGAGGTCTCTTCGTGAAGATCCGACTCGCTCCCTGAACCTTCCCTTGAATTGGCCATGGGTCGGGGAATGATGTGGAAATGAGTCCGGCAGGCGGCGTGCCCCGGAAGATTGTTTAGAGCAGGGCCTATGCTCCCACAACCGCTTCTCGCGCCTGTGGTATCTACCACTTTCCGGAAGGTGGCTGACATTTACAACTGCCAGATTGGGATTTGGCAGCCCCGCTTCCTGCAGGAGCTGCTTCAAATGCCGATCAGGTGTTGAAAAAACCACGCCGCCGCAGGCGGCTTGAAGAAAGGTGTAACCAACATCTTTCTACTCGTCCGCCCTTGGCGACATGGACACTACCTCCGAGCCCCATCGGATTTACCTGTTCATCTACCAGCGCAAGAACCTGTCGGTTCGGAAGCCGACTCGCTGCGGCGGCCCAGCGGCAAGAATGCAAACTTAAGTGCAATCAATCTTCAGTTTGTGGATTGCCATGGGTCTTCGGATCCTCCGACCTCTTCGTTCTTCCAGAGTGGGGGCGGAAACAGGCCGTTTTCGCGGGATCTGTGGAGATTTCTCCACTCCGGGCGCCTGTTCGGCGCTCTCCGGTCGAAATGACGGCATGCCCCAAATTGTCGATTGACGTTACTTAGTACTTCGTCAAGTTAATTCTTTGGGGGGCGAATCGAACTCAAAATCCCGAACATCCAGCACGTCATGTTGAGCACGGTCGAGACATCTTCCTGGCGAAGCCGCCGCCTTCGGGGAGGCTTCTCGACTGTGCTGGGAGCGAAGCGCCCTGAGCGTAAGCGAAGAAGTGC
>NCRB01000024.1 GCA_002894665.1 Salinivenus iranica | reverse complement strand
GCGCTGGGCGGGGCGGCCGTGCGGCGGTACGGGGCGCTCTCGCTCGTGCGGCGTCGGCAGCGGCTGGAGCAGGAGGCGGCCCGATTCGACGTGGCAATTCGGGGGCTGCGGCGTGAGCAGGAGAGCCTGAAGGAGAAGCGGGCGGACCTCCGCACCTCGATGGACGAGCGCCGCGCCGAGCGCCTGGCGGAGGTGCGGGAGGAGGCGCTCCATAGCCGACTCAAGCACCACTTCATCGGGGAGGTGCGCGAGCTGGAGGGCATCATCCACAAGCACGTGGTCCGCCTCAAGGTGGCCAACATCCGCACGGCCTCGGAGGCCACGCCCGAGGCGCTCGACGAGGTGCGCCGCATCAGCGACGAGGCGCGGGCCCGGATCAAGATGTGGCGGGCGGCGCTGGAGGAGCGGTACGCGGACGAGGTCCCCGAAGAGCTCTCGCCCGCCCAGGAGCGGCGGCTGCAGCGCTACGTGGAGCACCGCATTGAGGACATCGACGCGCAGCGGGCCCGCACGCAGGAAAAGATCGAGGTCCAGAAGACCGAGCGCGAGCGGGTTCGCGACCGCCTCGACGAGATGCCCTCCGTCTCGCCCCTGCGCTACTTCCGCTACCTCTGCGGGCTCGACACGTGGCCCGATCGGCACCAGGCGCCCGCGCCGTCCCTCCCCGATGCTCCCGATCCGGACCCCGTCCCGGCCCCGACGGAGTCCACCGAGACCCCGTGGCCGGAGCCGTCGGCCTTCAAGTCGTAGCCTACTCGTCGTCCAAGAGGTCGTCGAGGTCGTCTAGCGTCGTGTCCGACGGCTCCTCGGACGGCTCGTCGTCGCGGACCAGGGCGAGGATGGCGTTGTGGGGCACGATGAGGTAGTTGGTGCCATCGTAGCGCAGGTCCACGGCCTCGTTGGGGACGAAGAAGGCGTGGTCGCCCGGCTCGGCCTGCAGGGGAAGGTACCGCACCGGCGTCGACTCCTTCCACGATTCGCTTTCGCTGTACTCCGGATTCTGGGTCAGGTAGCCGGGGCCGGTCTGGACGACGCGGCCGCTCTCCACGCCTTCCTGGTCGGAGACGGAGGCGGGGAGGACGAGTCCGGTGTCGGTGCGGTCCTCGCCGGTCTGAGGTTTGATGAGCACACGATCGCCAACGACGATAAGCTCAGCCATAGAAGGATACATGAGGGCGGTAAGAACACGACAAGCACCCCTAACGAGGCCTGCGGACGCAGGTTCGTCGGTCCGCCGAGGTTTCGCGAAAACGGACACCCGTCGGCGAGGCTCGTCGTCCAACCCGGTTTAAAGCCACGCGGCGTCGGGTTGCCACGAGGCTAGACAAAATGGAAGACAAAAAATACAGCGAGGCTCACGAGGCCCGCGGCGAGTGCCAGCAGGCGGATCGTGCGGTCAATCGGATTTTCCATGGTGGGGAGATCGCCTGGAGGCGAGACAATCCAGAACGAAGGGGTACGTTATTGTAGGACATTGCATCTCAAAATCAAACTTCATACCACGGGATGCATCTGCCCGTGGTGGGCGGCAAAGACGAAGGCATAGCGGCCGTGCTAGGTAGAGGAGAGAGACGTCTGTGGGTCGGTCGGGAGCGTAAAGCTAAAGGTGGAGCCCTCGCCCGGGGTGCTCTCTACGTGAAGGGTGCGGTTGTGGGCCCCCAGAATGTGTTTCACGATGGCCAGTCCCAGCCCGCTCCCCCCGCGGTTGCGAGAGCGACTCTGGTCGACCCGGTAGAATCGTTCCGTGAGGCGGGGAAGATGCTCCGTCGGAATGCCGATGCCGTCGTCAACGACTCGGAACTCCACCTCGCCCGGCGAGGGGGCGGCCGCCTGGAGCGTGACGGTGCCGCCCGCATCGTTGTACTTGATGGCGTTGTCGGCCAGGTTGACGAGGACGCGCCGAATGCGGTCGCGGTCGCCGTAGACGGGCGGCAGGCCGTTTGCGGGCTGGCGTTGAAGGATCACGTCGTTTTGGTCGGCTTTCAGCTCCAGCGACTCGACGACCGCGTCGAAGAGGTCGTCCACCACGATCCGCTGGGACGACATGTCCATCTCGCCCGTCTCGATTTTTGTGATGGCCGACAGGTCGTGGGCGAGCGTTTCGAGGCGGTTGACGTTGTGGGCGATTTTTTCGAGGAAGGAGCGATTCACCGCTTCGTCGTTCAGGGCGCCGTCGAGGAGCGTTTCGGTAAAGCCCTGGATGGAGAAGATCGGGGTTTTGAGCTCGTGCGAGACATTCCCGATAAACTCGCGCCGGTAGCTTTCCATGGCCTTCAGCTCCTGAATTTCGTTTTCCAGGGTCTGGCCCGTCCGGTAGAGCTCGCGGAGCAGGGTGCCGAGCTCGTCGGAGGGGGCGGAGGCGGGCGGGGTGAGGTCCTCGAAGTCGTGCTGCCGAATCCGGCGGAGCGTGGAGGTGGCGTGGCGCAGGCGGCGGTGCAGGGCGAGGTGGCCAATCAGATAGGTCGCCAGGCCGCAGGCCGCGCCGCCGCCCAGGCTTTCCCCGGCCCCGGTGAGCATCCACAGGATGCCGATCGCGACCCCCGCCACCGCGAGGGCGATCCGGAGGGCGAGACGATTGACGACGGAGGGCAGCCACCGCTCGGACACCATGGGGGCCGTGTGGGCGCGGAAGATCGCAAAAAATTTCACACTGGATCGTACGCGGCCGCCCCAGATGGGCGTTCCCCGGAAGACCGGAGGGGGCGATTATCATTCTGAAACCAATGGGGCGTCCGCGGGCGCCTGCAGGCCGTCCGTGAGGGACGGGAGCGGGGGATCATGCGTCTCTCCAAAGATCTCAAACCGAATGCGGGTGCCCACGCTGCGAAGAGGCTGGTGCTCGTCGATGACCGGGCGGTAGGTCTCGTAGCAGTAGAGGGCCTCGCGGGCGGTCGCCATGTCCGCGTCCGACACGGACTCGACGCAATCAATGAGGGCCTCGGGCGAGTGCTGCAGGTGGCCGGGCCGGTCGGCGTCGTCCGCGGGTGGGGGGAGTGTAAAAAAGGCCAGCCGCTGGGGGTGGGCCGCCCCGTCGGCGCGGAGGGCGCAGGCCACACGCTTCACTACGGCGTGTGTCACGAGGTGATCGGGGTGCCCACTGATGCCATGTACCGGATAGGTGACGACGACGTCGGGCTGCGTCTCGTGAATGTGGATCGCAATCTCATCCTCCAGCGTCAGGGGGTTGCACTCGGCCAGCTCACCGTCCGCGTATTCCCGGACGGCAAGCGACGTGAGGTCGAGCGCCTCGGCGACGTCCTGCATCTCGGTGTACCGCGTCTCGGCCATTTCGGCTTTCGAGAGGCCGAGCCGCTCGCGCTGCGCCGTGGCCTCGCCCCGGGTGAGCGTGAGCAGGTGCACCTCGTGCCCGGCCCGGCGCTGGCGGGCCAGGGCGGGGGCCGGGCCGAAGCATTCGTCGTCGGGGTGCGGAAAGACGTAGAGGAGCGAGGCCATGGGGGCGAGAACGGGTGAGCGAGCCACTACAGGTGCCCGTACGAGCCGCCGTCCGGGAGGTTGCTCCGGGCTACGCCTCCGCGGAATTGTCCTCCGCCCGGATCACCTCGTCGAAGGAGGTCTGTCCCGTTGCCAGCATGCGCCGGACGTAGGGGTGGCACAGCTCACAGTTTTGGCCAAAGCGAACGTGCTCCTGCAGGGCCTCGACGGACGCGGCCCCCGTTTCGTCGGCGACCTCCTTGAGCGTCGCGAAGGTTTGCTGGTAGCAGTAGCAGCGGTCGATGGGCATGGGGGAACGGGAGCGGGCCGGGCGGCTATTCGCGATCGACGATGATGTGGGAGGGAGCGACGCCGGCCGCGAGGGTGTCGAGGGCGGTGCCGTCGCGCTCGTGGATGGTCACGGTGCCAGGGGTGGAGAAGGGGTTGCCCGAGGCTGCGAGTCGCCCCACGAACAGCCGCTCGGTGGAGGGGCTGTACGCCACGGCGCCGACGGGCGCGCCGGACACGTCGACCCGGTCGGCTACGCTGTTCGTGGCCGCATCGAAGCGCAACAGCTCGCCCGTGGCCAGGATGGCGTGGGCCTCGTCCGCGGCGGCGCTGTAGGACACATACTGGGCCAGGCTTTCGGAGGCAATCTGGGTGGACAGCTCAACGGAGCCCGTGACGCTGCCGGCCGACGGATCGACGGTAACCACTTCGCCGGGCACGCCGTCGGCGTTTTCGGAGGGGGGGCGGCCGGTGCAGAAGACGTGGACCTCGTCCTCGGCGTCGGCGACGAGCGAGCGCGGGCCGGTGCAGCCGACGTCCAGCGTTTCCACGCTCAGGTCGCTCGGCGAGACGAGGGCGACGCTCGATCCGGCGTTGAACCCGCCCAGGGCCACCACCACGCGTCCGTCGGCCACCGCCACGTCTTCGGGCGTGCCGCTCACGTTTACAGAGTCGACGACTGTGTTGGTGGAGAGGTCCACCACGTCGAGGTCGGAGGGATCGGGGCCGTAGTCCTGGCTGGTAATGTACGCGGTATTTCCATCTATTGCGACGTAGCGGGGGTTGGGAATGCCGCGAATTTGTCCGCTTTGGGTTCCCGTTTCGGGGCTGTAGCGGTCGACGGTGCCCGTTTCGCCGAAGACCACGAACAGCCGGTCGTTGCTCAGGGTGAGGCTCTGGATGTAGGAGGCGAAGCCTGAGCCGTCGGACGGGAGCGTTTGGGTGGCATCGGTCTCGGGGTCGTAGAGCGTTAGGCTTGCGTTCTGGTTGCCGAAGCCGCCGCCGTTGGCGACGTAGACGCCGCTGGCGGTAGCGGAGCCGGAATCGTCGGAGCCGAGCAGGTCGCACCCGACGAGCGTTACGGGGAGCAAAACGGCGAGCAGTAGCGGGAGAAAGACGCGAGAGCGCATAGAGGAATGGGGGGAATGGTGGGGAGTGGGGAGCAGCCCGTGAGGGCAACGAGGAAACAAGTGAAATCCGCACTCAAGACGATTCTCCGTCAGAAGGAAGCGGTGAGCCGCAGGGTCAGATGGCGAGGCGGCATGGGGTGGTTGTTGACGACGGTGTAGTCGGTGTCGAGGGCGTTTTCGAGCTGGGCCGAGGCGGTGCCCTGGACGCCGCCGAGGCGGTGGGAGAGCCGCACTTGGGCGTCTAGGAGCACGTACGGGTCCAGGGAGCGGCTGCCGTCGCTGGTGACGTACCGGCGGCCGGTGTAGCGAGCGTTCAGGTCGAGGGCCGCCGGGCCCCACGAGACGGTGAGGTGGGGCTTCATCTGGTCGCGGGGGACGTAGCGGAGGGGGGCGTTGTAGGTGTCGGCGTCGGGGGCGGAGCGGTTGCGGGCGTCGGTGTAGGTGTAGGTGAGTCCGGCGTCGAGCTGGACCGCGCCGGGGAGGCGCCACTGCCGCTCGGCGGAAAGCTCCCAGCCGCGGGCGCGCACCCGCTGGACGTTGGCGGGGCGCCAGGATCCGTTGCTCGAGGGGCGCCACACGATCTGGTCGCGTCGCCAGTTGGCGAAGACGGAGGCTTCCACGCGACCGTGGGGTCCGTTCCACAGGGCCCCTGCATCCACGCTCCACCCTCGCTCGGGGCGCAGGTCCGGTCGCCCGCCGGGTTGCCAGTAGCGGTCATTGAGGGTGGGCGTGCGAAAGGCGCGGCCCGCGTGGGCCTTCACCCGAACGCCCTCCACGCCCGAAAGGGGCTGCCAGTTGATCCCCAGCCGTGGGTTCACGGATCCGTAGGTGTCGGCCCCCGGCATGTGGTAGATGTCGAGGCGGACCGCGGGAAAGAGGCGGAGTCGGCCCCACGTCCCGCGCCCACTCACGAAGGCCGCCCCCTGTTGCTCGTGGGCGTCCTGTTCGAGGCGGGGGTGACGGGCGGTTGCTCGGGCGGTCGTGATGCCTCCCGTCACGAGCCACCGGCCGGCCAGCGGCACGCGCGCCTCGGCTTCCAGCGAGGAGCGCCACGTGCGGCCCGTCTGATCGAGGTTCTGGTCGGGGTCGGCGTAGCGGAGGCGGCCGTGCTGGACGAGGCCGCCGAGGCTGAGTGTGCCCCAGGGCTGCTGGATCGTGTCGTCGGCCCAGAGGCGGAGCTGGGTGTCCCATTGCCGCTCGTCGCTGGCGGCCGTGATGCTTGGGCCGGGGAGGCCGCGCTCCACCCGGGTGGCCCACCCGGCGACGCGCAGGTTGTGGTTCGCCCATCGGGTGCGGACGGACGAGTAGATGCTCAGGTGTTCACGGTCGGCGTTCTGGCGGCGCACCGTGCGGGGCGGAAAGAGGGCCTCGTCGGTGTAGGGAAAGTCGCCGTCGGTGTACCGATACTCGGCCGCGGCTACGACCGAGGTCTGAGTGCCCTCCCCGCCGAGCAGCACGTTCGTCGACCGGCTGCCGAAGGCACCCCCCTGCACCGAGGCGCGGGCCTGGAGCGGAGCGGTGGGACGGCGCGAGCGCAGGTGCACGGCGCCCCCAATCCCGTCGCTCCCGTGCAGGGGCGAGGCCGGTCCGTGCATGACCTCCACGGAGGAGAGGAGCATCGTCGGCAGAAGGCGGAGGTCGAGCTGGCCCAGTTGGGGGTTTCCGATGCGGTGCCCGTCCAGCAGAAAGGCCGTTTGGGAGGCGCCGGTCCCCCGCAGGGAGACGGTCGCGAGCCCGCCGGGGCCGTACTGGCGGACGTGGAGGCCGGCGCGCTCCTCCAGCAGTTCGGAGACGGACGTGGCTCCCGTCTGGGCCCGGGCGGTTGAGTCGAGGACCCTGATGCGGGCCGGTGCCTGCGACGGGGCCGCCGGGACGCGCGTGGCGGTCACGGTGAGGGGCGGGAGCGCAGTCCGCCAGGCGGTGTCGGCCGTGTCGGCGGACAGCGAGTCGGGGACCTGGGCCGCGACCGGGCGGGCCAGACATCCGGCCAGCAGGGCTAGGCCGCAGGCCGTAAGAAGGGCAACGATCCGACACGGGACGGATCGGCGACGCAATGTGGATCGGGACGGAGCAGCCATAAACAATCAAAATGCCCTCCCCTCAGATGTGAGGTGCGGGCGGCTGCTCTGTCGAATGGCACCGGACGGATACGAAGGGGGCACCTACGCGCATCCGTGGGGCAGAGCGGGGCACGCCACCAACCTCTAATCCCGGAGGGAGTTGGCAATGAACGGCCATCCGGCACGGGCCGGACGCCGTGTCACGCACGCAGGCAGGTCTCCTGGCTCTCCGAACGAGCTTCCGGCGTGGGAGCCGGCAAGCAAGGACTGGGCCCGACGCGTGCCCTTCCCGCGACTGCAAGCCGCTCGGGGAGCGACTTCGCAAGCGCAGTGGGACCCATCGGGATAAGGTCAGTCCATGATTCGGATTACAGTTGCGGGTACAGCCCCAGACTGGCCCCTCGCAAGTGGCGAATTCCGACCGGCAAGCGATCGGTCATTGCGCACCACTCGCACGAGGCGACACTGGCGTTCCCTTTTCATCTTGGCCGGAGCAGGTCCGGCGCAAGAACCCGCGGCGTGTGTGAAAGAACTAGTCTTAACGTAGATGGTGAGCATGCCCAACCCCAATCCCTTCACGAAATCTTTCGTACGTTGGGTCTTCCTCTGGCGTGTTCGGAGGACACCGACAGCGGGCCCGCTCGACATCGATCTCCAGCCCGTGGACGTAGCGGAGGGGGACAGGAGGTGGGCGAGCTGCCCTGGGTTTCCACAGACGGCATCCCGATAGAGCGGGAAGGACATCCCGCTGAGCCGGCGGGCCGGCGGGCCGGGGGGCTTAACGGGTCGACGCAAGAAACGACCGGACGGGCGGGACCAGGTCGGCGCCCATCTCCTCGGGCACGTAGTGGCCCACGCCGTGCGCCCGATGGATGCGGGCGGAGGGGAGCAGGGACTGCCACCGACGCAGGCACGGCTCGGAGCCGAAGGCCGGATCGGCCATTCCCCAGCACAACAGCGCGGGGACGTCTGGCAGGCGGGGGCGGTCGGTCCAGAGGGCCCGCAGCCACGGAGTTTCGGCGATCAGGCTCCGGGCGAAGGTCCAGCAGGCGCGGCGGCGGGGGCGGGTGTTAAGGGCGGCGGCGTAGGCGTCGATCCAGTCGCCGGACGAGGCGGGGCCCGTGGTCCAGGGCATCACGGCGCGGGCGAACAGGTTGTGTCGCTCGAACAGCATTCGCCCCCCCTTCGTGTCGACGAGGCGCCCAAACAGGCGAACGAGCGGACGGTGCGTGAGGGGCCAGGCCCATGTATTCATCAACACGAGGCCCCGCACGGTCTCGGGGTGCCGGAGGGCGTAGGAGAGGCCGATGGGGCCGCCCCAGTTGTGGAGCACGAGCGTGATGTCCGTGAGCCCGAGGTGGCGAAGCAGGTGCTCGACCCGGGTTGCGTGGGCGGGGGGACGGTACGACCCTCCAGGGGGAGCGGCCGACCGGCCGAAGCCGAGGTGGTCGGGAGCGACGCAGCGGTAGTCGGGTCGAAGGGCCGCGAGGAGGTGGCGGTACAGGTGCGCGCTCGTGGGATTGCCGTGCAGAAACACCACAGTGGGCCCCGAGCCGACGTCCGTGTAGCCCAGCGAGCCGGCGGGGGTGCGATGCGTCCGGGAGGCGTTGGGCGGACCAGGAGGCGGCACGGGCACGGGCCGGTTTAGGAGGGGGGCGCGGCGTCGAGCAGCGTGGGGGCGGACTGGTATTGCTCGGCTGCGGCCCGGGCCTCCGCGGCAATCCGCTCGCGGAGGGAGCGCGGCTCCACCACGTAGGCGTGGCGGCCCCAGCCCAGCAGCCACGGAAGCACCTCCCGTTCATGGCGCACGCTCAAGGTCAGCAGGAGGCGGCCGTCGGGTTGCGGCTCCCGGTCGGTGACGTGAAGGGAGGGCGCAACCTGGACATCCGAGGCGACCTCGGCATCAAAGGCGACGCGAACGGTGCGCTCGGGCGGAGAGGACGGGCCCTCGGGCGGCGTTCGGTAGCTGGACGGGCGCTCGAACCGATCGTTGGTGAGCTCGACGGAGCGGAGCTCGGGGAGGCGGAGGTGGACGACGCGGCCCCGGCTGGGGGCGTGCCCCACCACGTGCCAGGTCCCTCCCTGCTGGACGAGGCCGTACGGGTTGAATCGCCGGTTGGTCTCGTCCGAGGCGAGCGTGACCGTGAGGGCGCGCTCTTCCACCAGGGCCTGTCGGACGCGCTGAAGCAGCATGTCGTCAGTTGGCGGCCCGAAGGCACTCGGCGGCACGAGCGAGACGCTTCCCTGAAGGGCAAACGCCCGTTCCCGATCCTCATCGGAGAGCACCCCGTGGAGCTTTTCCTGGGCCGACTGGGCCGCGGCGCGGTAGCGACCGTCCACGTTCTGGGCGGCGTAGGCGCTGCTCAGCACCAGCATGACCGCCTCGTCGGTGGTAAGGGTGACCGGTTCCAGCAGGTAGTCGTGCGGCACGCGGTAGCCCTTTCCCGGAACCCCCTGAAGGGGCACCCCGGCCTCCACCATCGCCTGTACGTCGCGGTACACCGTGCGCTCGCTCACGCCCAGGGCCTGGGCGAGGTCTTCGGCCCGCCGCCAGGCGTCGGGCTCCAGCTGCAAGAGAATCGCGGGCCAGCGCTCGGACGGGTCCATGGGGAGTCGGAGGGCAGAACAAAGAAAATCGCATTGGCCCACAACATAACCAACTGGGGGGCGGACATTCAGCCCGGGACCCGCTCCCCGATTGGGGGCTGGACGGGAGGGCGCGCGGAGGGACGGTCGACCCCCGTCCCTCCCGGTTGCCCACGACGGGGCCTCTCGCTCCTGCAAAGGAGGGGAGTGCCCGGGGTGCACGTGCCGCCGGGCGAGGAACCGGCTCTTGTTCGCCGCCGGCCAGGCGTCGAAGGCCCGCGTCAGGCTGTCCACGTCGCCGAAGTCCGCCGTCACGATTGTGGCGCCCTGCCGGGCCAGCCGACGGGCCGCGTCGGAGGACGGGCCTCGGGTGAGGCGCGGACCCGGAAGGGGCTTTTGGGGTCTTGAAGGAGGGGGCGTCCGGAGGCCGAGAGGGGATCTGAACGAGGCCACGGTACCAGCGATCAATCGCAGGCCCTCCCGGCGCGGGGCGGGGGAGGACGGTCCGGGCCATTCTGCGGGGCTTCAGGCCGAGGGCGTGAGGCCCACAGCGTCGGTCAGCTCGTTCATCCCCCTCTCGAACTTTTTCGCTCCGCCCTGGGAGGGGTGCCGTACGTAGGTGGGGTCGGCGCCGGCCTCGGTGAGGGCGCGCTCGGCCTTGCGTCCGACCCCGATGATGCGGTCGGGCTGAAGGGTGTCGAGCAGCGCCCGGAGGAGCGGCTTCCATTCCCGCACTTCCGTGCGGCGGGGGGTCCGAATCGAAAGCGGTTCGTCGGGAGCGTGCGGGTGGAGGGGCAGGCTGTTCCAGACGAAGAAGCTGGGGAAGTAGGGCCGCAGCACGCGCCAGAAGATCGAGGCGCTGTATTCGGTGTGCGGGTCGTCGTTTTGGCTCGTCTTCTGCCCGTCGATCGGGAAGTCCGGGTCGAGCAGCTGCGCCTCGCTGGTGATGGGGACGCCCGTGAACCGGCAGCCCCAGGGGCCCGGCGCCTCGAGCAGCAGAAAGAGGGGCGGGGCTGTGTCGTAGCAGGACAGGAAGGCGCGAAGATTTTCTTGCCGCCGGGCGGGCGCGTCCGCGCAGTCAAGGTCGTCGTGCCGGTCCCGATAGGGATTGAAGGCCTCGTCGGTGGAGGGAGCGGGGACGACCTCCGATTCGAGAAGGGACCAGACGTTGGAGAGCATGCTCGGGAAGGGGGAGAGGAGGAGGGGCGTGGATCAGGCCGAGGCGTCTGCGTTTTTGCCCATGCGGGGGAAGGCAAAGTCGGCGTAGGCCATTTCGGCCGTGCCAAACCAGCGGTAGGCATTCTCGCGGGCGTCCCGGTAGGCGTCGTAGATCTTCCGGTACTGTTCGCTTTCTTGGGCGTTGTCTTCGAGAAGCTGGGTGGTGACCTCCTGGGCGCGGGTCATCACGTCGTCGGGAAAGCGGCGGAGCGTGGTGCCTTCGTCGAGCAGACGGTCGAGCGCCGCGGGGTTTTTGTGATCGTACTGCGCCAGCATGTGGAGGTCAGCCTCGGCGGCGGCGGTCTGCAGGGCCTCCTGGTACTGGGTGGGGAGGGCGTCGTAGGCGTCGCGGTTTACGTAGAAGCTGAGGGCCGGACCGGGCTCCCACCAGCCGGGGTAGTAGTAGTAATCGGCAACCTCATGGAAGCCGAGTTTTTCATCGTCGTAGGGGCCCACCCACTCGGCGGCGTCGATGGCGCCTCGCTCCAGTGACGGGTAGATCTCGCCGCCGGGGAGTACCTGCGTGTTGACGCCCATTTCGGACATGACCTGACCGCCGAGGCCCGGGATGCGCATCTTGAGGCCGTTCATGTCGGCCCGCGAGTTGATCTCGACGTTGAACCAGCCGCCCATCTGCGCGCCGGTATTGCCGCCGGGAAAGTTGATAATGTTGAAGTCGGAGAAGAGGTTGCGCATGAGCTCCAGTCCGCCCCCGTAGTACATCCAGGCGCGGTACTGGCGGGCCGTGAGCCCGAACGGCACGGTCGCGTCGAAGGCGAGGGCGGGGTTTTTGCCGATGAAGTAGTAGCTGGCGGTGTGGGCCATCTCCACGGTGCGGTTCTGCACGCTGCCCAGCACCTCGAAGGGCGGCACGAGCTCGCCGCCGGGATAGGAGCGGATCTGGAAGTTGCCATCGGTGAGCGAGGCGAGGCGATCGGCCAGGATCTCGGCGGCGCCGTAGATGGTATCGAGCGAGCGCCCGAAGCTCGACGCCAGGCGCCACCGCACCTGCTGGTTTGTCTGGACGTTGGGCGCGTCGCCCCCGGCCGCGGATTCGTCGTTGCTGCAGCCGGTGAGCAGCCCCGCCCCGGCCGCCCCGAGGAGGGCCTTCTTCGTAAAGTCACGCCGTTCCATAATCGCGGGAAGGAAAATTCAAGTGCGCATCGCGGAGCAAAGAATAAAAGCCATTCGGCCGCGGCGCAAGTTCCGGCCCGCCGGTCGGCGCGGCGAGGGAGGCCTCACGAGGCAGTGGTGACGCGGCGCAGGCGGGGCCACTGCTGCCACAGGGCGTCGGCCAGCACCGTGAGGAGGAGCACCAGCCCCGCCGCGCCCAGGACGTCGAGGCGGACGTTGGCGGAGAGGGCCCGAACGGTGCGAATGCCCCCCTGCACCCCCTCGGCAAGCGGACCGGAGAGAGACGGAAGTAGGGCGAGTCCTGCGCCCAGGCCGGCGACGAGCAGGAAGAGGGGGGCGATTTCGACCCACGAGCGGGCGGGGGCCGGGTCAAGGCCGACCCGATCGGCCACCCGTGCGGCAAAGTCGTCCGACAGGTCGCCCGCCGGTTCTTCTCCGAGCACGGCGTAGACGTGCCGGTAGGCCTCGGCCTCGGGGTCGTCTGCCTCGGGCGGCGGGCCCTCGCCCCGGAGGTGGCGGTCGAATGCGTCTTGTAGGTGCTGATCGCGGTCGGTCATGTCGTGAGTTCCTCCTGGTCGTAGTGCTCCAGCAACCAGTCTTTGAGTTTTTTGCGGCCCCGGTACAGGTGGCTTTTCACCGTGCCCTCGGGGTTGCCCATCACCTCGCTGATTTGGGATACGCTCATGCCCTCCAAATGATACAGCGTCAGCGCCGTGCGGTAGTGTTCGGCGAGCGTGTCGAGGCCGCGCCGGACCACATCTTGTTGCTCGCGGTCCATCGCGTCCTGGTCGACGTCCGCGTCGGGGTCCTCCAGGCGGTTGAGGGCCGCGCGGGCATCGGGCGACTCGCCGTCGGGCGCCGGGGCGTGATCGGCGTACAGTGGGAGGTCCTTCTTCTCCAGATGGTTGAGGCACGTGTTGCGGGCGATGCGGGCGAGCCAGGTCGACAGCTTCGACTCGAACCGAAATCCGTCGAGGGACCGGTACGCCCGCACGAACACATCCTGGCAGAGCTCCTCCCGGTCTCGATCGTCGTCCACCATCCGAAAGACGACGTGCTTCACGAGCCGCTCGTAGCGGTCGATAAAATCGAGGAACGCCTCGCGGTCGCCGTCGAGGATTTGCTCGACCAGCTCGCGCTCGGTACGTTCGGGGGCGTGGCTCATGGTGTGCCCAATAGACAGGCACATCCGCCAGAAGGTTGCAGGGGGCGTTCACGCCCCCCGAAGGCCCTCCTCTCCTGAGGGGTGCAACCCATTCCACAATGGGGCTGTCTGCTGTTGGTGCAGGGGCGAACGTCCCCCGCACCGTTTGTCTCGTCCTTACTCCAAAGACCTGTACCCCCATGGGCTCCGTCGAAATCCTCGTTCCCCTCGGCTTCTTCGCCCTCGTTGCCTATATTGCGAAGCTGATCTCGGACACGCGCATCCGGCGCAAGGCGATGGAGGCCCACGCCTCGCCGGAGGTCACAGACGCAATCCTGAGCGGTCGTTCCGGTGCTCCCAGCACCCAGTCGGCCCTGAAGTGGGGCCTGGTGGTGTTGGCCCTGGGGGCTGCGGTGCTGCTGATCGACCTCTTGTCGATCGGGTTTGAGTCGCCGGTTGCCTACGGGCTCATGCTCCTGGCGACCGGTGGGGCCCTCCTCAGCTACTACCTCGTGGAGCAGGATGCGGAAGCGGGACGGGCCGCGGCCGCGAGTGGGTCCGCCCCCGGCCGGGCGCCCCGGGAGGAGTCGGAACTGCAGGGGGAACTGTAGGCCGTCCGAGGGCGAGCGCGCCCGGTCGAGGGTGCCGGGCCGCTTATCCCCGCGGACGGAGCGGGCGCAGGACCACCTCCGAGATGAGGTGGTTGGCCGGGGCCTCCAGCACGTGGAGCACCGTGGCGGCCACGTCCTCGGGCGTGAGGGGATGGTCCGTCTTGTCGACGCCCGCCACGTCGAAGAAGTTGGTGTCGATGGAGCCGGGGTACAGGCACGTCACGCGGATGCCATCGTCGCGGACCTCCTTCATCAGGGCCTCGCTGAAGCCGCGGACGCCAAACTTGGAGGCGTTGTAGGCCGTGAGGTTGGGGTTGCCCAGCAGGCCGGCGATGGAGGCGACGTTCACGATGTGGCCCCCAAAGCCGCGGTCGTCGTTCTGGGCGCGCATGGTGGGCACCGCCTCGCGGGTACAGAGGAAGACGCCCCGCACGTTGGTGTCCATCTGCACGTCCCACTCGTCCACCGACAGCTCGTCGACCGGGCCGAACTGGCCGAGGCCTGCGTTATTGACGAGCACGTCGATCCGCCCGCCGACGGTGCGGACCTCGTCGAAGGCGGCGGCCACCTCGTCCTCGTCCCGCACGTCGCAGGCGACGGGGTGAAAGGCACTGCCGATCTCGTCCCGCAGGGTTTCCAGCTTGTCGGTGCTTCGGGCAAGGCCGAACACGGTGGCGCCGCGGTCGGCGAGGGTGCGGGCGAGGTGGGCGCCGAGGCCGGCGCTGGCTCCGGTGACGACGGCGACGGAATCGGTAAGGTCCATGGGCAGCGGGGAGTGAGGGAAAAGACAACAACACGTGTCCCGCTGTACTTCCACGTCCCGGAGGGGATCGTCCCCGCCGCTGAGGATTCTGTTAGTTTGCAGAAGACGCCATGCGGCGCCACTGGGGCGCCGGGGGCCGGCGGATTACGAGTTCCCGTCGTCGTCCGCGAAGATGCCCTCCGGGATCCCGTCGTTGACGCGGACGGATTGGACCTCGATCGAGGTGGGCGTTCCGGCGATCATGTTCTGCATCTGCTCAAATCTCTTCCCCATCACGCGCTTCATCTGTTCGCGCTGCTGTTCGGGCATCTGCTCCAGCTTTTCCTGCATCTGCTCGAGCTGGCGCCGCTGCTCCTCGCTCATCCCGAGGTCCATCGACATTTCCATCACGTAGGGGAGGGTGAGGCCGTCCACGGTCCGGTAGTCGCGGTAGTTGATGGTCATCGTGGACGGGTCGCCTCCGGAGTGCGGCGCGATCGTGATCACCACGCGGGAGGGAGCGTAGGTGTCGGCGTTGACATAGTACACCATTTCCTCCATGTCGCCCGTCATCTCGTCGTACACCGCGGCGGGGTCGCTGATGCGGAGCACGTGGCTCGTGGTGCCATTGATTGACTCGGTGCCGTCGTAGGTGGCGTGGGTGGCAACGCGGTCGAGGTGGGCCACGCCGGAGGTCGTTGTGGGCATGGTGCCGAGCGTGTTGAGCGTTTCCGACGGTCCACGCATGCGGGTGGCCGTCTCGTAGGTCGTCTGGCCGTCGCGCGTGGTCTTGCGGTGGTACGCGGTGTACAGGTTCGTCTCGATGACGTAGTTGTCGACCGTTTCGAGCTGGGCCTCGTGGCGGGCCTTCATTTCTTCGACGATCGACTGGGCCGACTGGGCCGCCAGGGGCGGGGCAACGAGAGCGGCGGAAAGGAGAAGCGAAACGACGAGAGTGTGAGCGAGGCGGGTCATGTCGGAGAGGGGGGCTGGGAGCGAGAAAGGGGCCGGGCGGCGGCAGAGAACCCGATGAAGGCGGAACTGCGGCCGGCGGAAAAGACGTTCGGTGTTCGAAAAGAGTGACGCGATCTACTGTCTACCGAAACGAAAAGATCCGGGACCGCCGGACATTCCGATGTCGACTGCCGACGTAGACGCCGAAGAAGAGATGCGCCGCCTCATTGCCTCCGGCGGTCGTCCGCCCACCGATGCCGACCCGTTCACGTTTGGCGACGTGCGCCTCGCCCCGGCCCGCGTGGTGGAGCTGCTCCGCCCCCACATGCGGGAGCGGCGGCTGCGACGGATTCGGGAGGTGGTGGGCGAGCGCACCCGCTCCGTGGTGCCGGTGGTCGAGGGCCTTGTGAACACCGGCAACGTGAGTGCCGTCATGCGCTCCGCCGAGGCGATGGGGTATCAGGACTTTCACGTCGTGAAGGGCGACAACGAGCGATTCAAGCACTCGGGGCGCACGTCGGGCGGGGCGGAAAACTGGCTCGACCTCTGGTACTGGGACGAGCCGACGGCCTGTGCGGACGCCCTCCACGAGGCCGGCTACCAGATCGTGGCCATGCACTTGCACGCCGACACGGTGCCCATCCGGGCGCTCGATTTCACCGAGCCGACGGCACTGGTATTTGGGAACGAGGAGGCGGGCGTGTCCGACGCCATGATGGAGGCGGTGGACACGGCCTGTGTGGTGCCGCTTCCGGGCTTTACGGAGAGCTTTAACGTGTCCGTGGCGGCGGCGGTGGCCCTGTATCACGCACAGCAGGATCGCCTCAACCGGCAGGGGCATCACGCCGACCTGGCCGACGACGCACAGCAGCGGCTGACGGCGCGCTTCTGCCTGCGCAGCGTGGGCCACGCCGAGAAGATCATCCGGCGCAAACTGCAGAAATAGGGTCGGTTAGCGCGACGTGCCGGCGTCGGTCGGGGCGGCCCCGCTGAGCGACTGCAGTTGGGAGCGGACGCGTCCATCTGCCTCGGTCCATTGCTCCGCGAGGGCGGACCGGGCGGCGTCGGCCACTTCCGAGTGCCCGGCCTGGGCCGCGGCGGCGGCCTTGCCCTTCAGCGCGAGGGCGCGATCCGGGTAGCGCTCCAGCGTCGTGTTGAACTGGCTCAGCGCCTCCTCGGGACGGTCGAGGGCGAGCAGGGCTTCGCCGTACAGCTCGTGCGCCGGCTTGATGGGAAAGGGCGGGCCGAAGTCCAGGGGACGCTCCGATTCGAGCTCGGCGGCTTCGGCGAGACGCGTCGTGGCCCGTTCCGTGTCGCCCGACTCCAGGGCGATCAGGCCCTCCAGCTGAAGGATCTGGATGCGCAGGGCGTCCGCCTCCTCGTTGCCCAGTGCGGCCCGGGCCTGTTTCAGTTGCATCCGGGCGGCCGACAGGTTGTTCTGCTTCGCGTCGGCCAGCCCCTGGCCGGCGTGGACGGTTACGGCCCCACGGGGGGTGAGGGCCGAGGGCGTCACGTCCATCGAGTCGAGGAGCGCCCCGTACTGGCCCCACCGCTGGGTCTCCACGACGTGGGCGAGGGGGGCCGACCAGCGAAGGAAGGTGGCGTACCCGGTCGAGACGTCCGCGTCGGTGGCGTGCCGCCGGATCGTGCGCAGCACGGAGCCGGCCTCGTCGTGGCGGCCCTGCTGCAGGCGGGCGTAGTGGAGCCACTGCAGCGCGTGAAAGCCGCCGCCGCTCAGTCCCGTGGTGGCTTGCTCACTCTTGGCCCTCGCCGCCTCGTAGGAGTCGACATTTGACGCCGCTCCCGAATCCCACAGGCCGAGGGCGAAGAAGATGTGGGACGGCATGTGGAGGGCGTGCGGGGCGGACGGGGCAATGTCGGCGTACACGCGGGCGGGGCGCAGGCCGAGCGGCGCGTGCACCGGGTCGTCGTAGGCGTGGATCAGGTAGTGGGCCGCGCCGGGATGTTCGGGGTTCTCGTCGAACACCTCCTCCACGATCGCGGCGGCGCGCATGTACGTCGAAAACTCGCGCCCCTCGTGCGCCGTGCCGAGGATGGAGAGGGCGTGGAAGGCCTGCGCGTTGAGGTCGTCGGGGTACGCCGCCGCCAGTTCTGCCATCGCGTCCTCGTAGGCGTCGTCGCGCGCCTCCTTGCCCTGCGGGTCGTCGGCCCCGGCGCCGTAGAGGACGTGCAGCGTGCGAAGGTAGTGCGCCTCGCGTTCCGTCGGGGCTGCGTCCAGTCGCGCCTCGGGGGTCTCCGCCAGGTCGCGCAGCGCCTCGAGCGCCGCCTCGCGGTCCTGCTCCATCCAGATTGGGTGGTTGTGCGTCATGGCTTCGCCCCAATGCGCCATCGCAAAGTCGGGGTCGATCTCCTGGGCGTCCTGAAAGGCCGCCCGGGCGTCGTCGTACTCAAAGCTATGGAGCATGAGCACCCCCTTCAGAAACGACTCCTGGGCCGCGGAGTCGCCGGAGTTCGGGAAGTCGGTGTCCCCGTAGTCGGTCTGTTGGGCGTACGCGGGCCCGACGAGGAGGAACGCGACAAGGACGAGCAGGGAGCAGCGGAGGAGGCGCATGGCGGGGGGACGGGTGCGGAAGAGGAGAGGAGGGACCGGACGGGGGCGAGTGCGACTCTACACGCAGGGACAGCGGAAGGTTCGACGCACGGGAGGGGAACCGTCTGGTCGTGAGCCTGGACGCCTGTCGCCAGCCCAGCCCTCCTCGATGACCGTGGGGCGCGGATGCGCCAGAAGCACTAAGAACTGTACACCAAAGCCTATCGGTGGCCCACTGCGCCTGGGTATCATGGAGCCCCCCACGAATAATCTGACGGCCCACCCGGCGGGGTGGGGCATTCTGTATCCCTGACCACCAAGCGTTCAATGTAAATGAACTACCGAAGCATTGCCCGTCTTGCCGACGACATGCGGACGTGGAGCGCCACGCTTCCTCGCGAGATTGATCTTGTTGTGGGGGTGCCTCGTAGCGGGTTGCTGGTCGCAAACTTGATTGCGCTGTACCGCAACCTCCCGTTGGCCGACCTGCGGGGCCTGTTGGAGGGCGACCTCCTCGCCAGCGGGCCGCGCTGCAGCAATCCGCTGGATGGGGAGAGGCTGAACCATTGCTCGCTTACCATTCTCGTGGTGGACGATTGTGTATCGACCGGATCCGCCATGCGGGAGGTAATGGAGCAGGTGGCGCCGCTCCGCGAGCAGCACACGATGCTTCTTGGGGCGGCGTACTACGATCCTCGCGCCGGCGTGGCGCTGGACGTGGCCTACGAATCCCTGCACATGCCGTATGTCTTCGAGTGGAAGCTCATGCATTCCTGGGTGATCGAGCATGGGTGCGTGGACATGGACGGCGTGCTGTGCCGGAACCCCGAGCCGCACGAGGACGACGACGGCCCCCTGTATGAGCACTTTCTGCGGGAGGCCGAGCCGTATATGCTTCCTACAAAAACGATTGCCCGCATCGTCACGTCGCGCCAGGAGAAGTACCGTGCGCCCACCGAGGCGTGGCTGCGGCGTCATGGTGTGCGCTACGAAGAGCTCATCATGAGGGGCGATCGCCCCACGGCTGAGCAGACCCACGGGGCCTACAAGGCGGAGGTCTATCGTTCGGACAAGCGATTTCAGCTTTTTCTGGAGAGCGAGGCCGAGCAGGCCCGGCAAATTGCCCGGTGGAGCGGGAAGCCGGTGTTCTGCCTTGACACGATGCAGATGAATAATCCGGGGGTGTATCCGTGGCAAAACGAACAAACCGCCCCGGCCGACTACCATCAGCACGGCACGGTGGTGGGCCGATTGCGTCGCAGCATGCGGCGGGCCAGTGGGGCGGTCCGCGCACAGGCCCACGGGGCGCGCCGGTGGGTGCGCGAGGCAAAAAAGCGATTTGTAGGGGCCTGAGAAAGCCCGGCTGTTGAGTCCGGACCATTCCGAGCGAAGTGTACACCGTCCCCGCGCAGATTGACTGCGGAGACGGGGTCGATCCACTCGTTCCCTCTGATCCTTTCCAAATGAAGGCCTCTCCCATGTCCGTCCCCTCCGCCCCGGCGAATCTGGACCGTGCCCCCGTGCCGGAACGGACGGGCCAACCGTCGGCCCGAGTCGGCATCATTACGCCGTGCTACAATGCCGAGGCTTTTGTCGGCGACACCATCGCATCGGTCGACGCGCAAACGTTTACGGACTGGGTGCACGTGATCGTAAACGATGGGAGTACCGATCGCACGGCCGCGCTTCTCGACACATACGCCGACCAAGACCCGCGTCGACAGGTCTTTCACCAGCCAAACCGGGGCCACGCCATCACGAAAAACCGTGCCGCGTCGCGGGTGGCGGACACGGTCGAGTACCTGCTCTTCCTCGATGCGGATGATGCCCTGGTGCCCCGTGCGCTGGACACCGCGGTCGCGTACCTCGATCGACACCCGGACGTCGCGGTGGTCCACTGGCGCTTCGACGTGGTGGACGTGAAAGGGGGCGCGTTGCCGACGCACTTCAAAAACGAGTGGCATCGCCGCCACGTCCCCTCCCGTTTCGGCGTGGAGGTCCTGCCCGAGCAGGCCCCCGAGACCCCGCTCCCCGCCGTACTCACGCATTGCGGCATGATTCCGTCGTGCATGCTGATGCGGCAGTCGGCCTTCGCAGCGACAACAGGATTCAACGAGTCGACGCTCCGGGAGGGGTTGTCGGACGTCGACCTCTTTGTTCAGCTTGCGCTCCAGGTCTCCATCCACCGCGTGCCCGACGCGCTGACGCACTACCGCGTCCATGACCGCCAGGTGACCGCAGACATCCGAAAGATGGACCGGCAGTATGAAAAGCTGCTCCGGCGGTGGCGCTGGAAGGCGTTACGCGAGGAGCGGGGAAACAGGGACCTGCAGCGGGCCTTGCTGTTTGCGGAGTGTCGCAAGCCCACAGCGGATCGGCTGTACGCCGCGGCGTCCGAGTGGCGAAAGGGGGCGTACCGTACGGCGGGGCGCGTATGGGTGGGGGCGGTTGCGCGGTACCTTTGGTCCCTGCTGCCGAGCCGGGGGGCCGCCCCGCTCTACCTGAACATCCGAGCCTGGGCGGAGCGCGCGGGATGATTGCGAGCGCGAGAGAACGGTCGACCCCTCCGCCCCTGAGGGCACGAAAAATGCCACGCTGGGGTGGCCCCCACGCGTCCAGGAGGGCAGGGGAGGAGGGCGGATGGCAGGGAAAAGGGAGCGGCGGAATCGGCCGTTGGGCTGGAGGCCTCTTCGCGGTGCTCGCGTGAAGATTTGGGCCGCCGAAAACGCCGATTCGGGGCGGGCGTACAGAGGCTCCACGTTCTTTCGACAGACCGCTGCGCCCATGCCCCCTTCCACCGACGCCGTTTCCCCCTCGCGCCGACTTGCCCTTCGCCACCTGGAGCGGGTGGCGCGCGACGATGCCTTTGTGGGCAAGCTGTCGGCCGACGACGCCGACGCCCGCACCCGCCGACAGGCCCGCGAACTGGTGGCGGGGGTCACGCGGCAGCGCCGGTGGCTCGATTTTGTGCTGGCCGACGCCTACAACGGCGACTACGATGGCATGGAGGCCCGCCTCCGATACATCCTGCGCCTGGGGCTCTACGAGCTGGAGTTTCAGGCGACGCCCACCCGGGCGGTGGTGCACGAGTACGTGGAGCTGGCGAAGCAGACCTTGCGCCAGGGCGCGGCCAACCTCGTAAATGGCGTGCTCCGCGCCATCGACCGCCGCGACGCGCTTCCCCAGCCCGACACCGGCGATGAGGCGGAGGACCTTGCCCTCCGGCACTCGCACCCCACGTGGCTCGTCCGGCGGTGGCTCGACCGCTTTGGGCCCGAGGAGGCCGTCGAGCTCCTGGAGTGGAACAACCGGCGGCCGGCCCATCACGTGCGCATCAACCCGCTCCGCACCACCCGGGCCGAGGTGGAGGAGTGGCTCGACGAGCGCGAGATCGTGTATACCCGCTCGCCCTCCCTCGACACGAGCCTGCGCCTGAAGCGCCTCCAGCCCCTCCTCCAGGGCGGCCTGCTGGACGAGGGACGCGTCGCCGTGCAGGACGAGAGCGCCAGCCACGTCGTCCGTCTCGTGGATGCGCAGCCGGGCGAGACCGTCATTGACGGCTGTGCGGCCCCCGGCGGCAAAACCCTCGCCCTGGCGGCGGCCATGGAGGGGACGGGCCGGATCCGCGCCATCGACTCGCACGAGGGGCGCCTGGCACGGGTGCACGAAGGGGCCGAGGCGCACGGCGTGGCCGACTGTGTGGAGACGGAAGCGGCCGATCTGCGTGCCGTGGCCGACCGTCCCGATCCGCCGCGGGCCGACCGCGTACTGCTCGACGCCCCCTGCTCGGGGCTCGGCGTGCTCGGCAAGCGGGCCGACCTCCGCTGGCAGCGTGCCCCGGACGACCTGGAGGAGCTTGCGGCCCTGCAGGACGAACTGCTCGACGCCGCGGCCCAACTGGTGCGCCCCGGCGGCCTGCTCGTCTACAGCACCTGCACGATCGCGCCGGAAGAAAACGAGCACCGCGTCGACCGCTTTCTGGCCCGCCACGCCGATTTCACCGTGGAGGCGGCCGAGGGGCTGGTGCCAGCGGAGATGATCTCGCCGAGCGGGTTTCTCGCCACTCGTCCGCACCGACACCGCATGGACGGCGCGTTTGCGGCCCGGCTCCGCCACGTAACATCCTAGGTCCTTGCGCGTGCTACGGAGTGCATCGCGTGTTCAAACGGGCTCCATTCTCATGACTGTCGTGAGGTGCCGTCGGGCGCTCCTGCTCGCACTCCTTCTCCTTGGACTCAGCGGGGGCGCGGCGCACGGGCAGCGCATCGCCAAGTACGGGGCCGACTTCTTGGCGGGCGGCGTGGACGCCCGGGCCCTGGGCATGGGCGGGGCCTACGTGAGCCTGGCCGACGAGGTGAGCGCCGGCTACTGGAACCCGGCCGGCCTGAGCCACCTCACTTATCCCGAGGTGAGCTACATGCACGTCGAGCGGTTTGCCGGGGCCGTCTCGTTCGATTACGGGGCCGTGGCGTTTCCGGCGACCGAGCGCTCGACCGTTGGCGTGTCCGTCTTCCGCAGTGGCGTGAACGACATCGTCAACACGCTGAACGCCTGGGACCCGGTCCGCCAACAGCCGAAGCCCAACTACGAAAGCCTCATTACCACCTTCTCGGCGGCCGACTGGGCCCTCTTCGTCGGGTACAGCCGGCAGGTGAGCGATCGGCTGTCCGTCGGCGTCACGTTTAAGGGCCTCCGTCGCGCCATCGGCGATTTTGCGAACGCCTGGGGATACAGCATGGACGTGGCGGCGCAGTACCGGTCGGGGCCGTATCGCGTCGGAGCAGTCGTGCAGGATGTGTCGACCATGCTGCAGAGCTGGAGTGTGAACCGGGGGGCGTTTGAGCTGGACGACGCCGACATCAACCCGGAGACCGGCGATCCCTACACGTTCCAGGACGTCTTTGCGCAGGACCTGCCCGATGGGGGCACGGCCCTGGTGCTGCCGGTGGTGCGCCTCGGGGCGGGGGCCGCGTGGCCGGTGGGCAGCGGGCATACGCTCACGGTTGCCCTCGACACCGATGTGGCCGTGGACGGACAGCGGGCGTTCGTCCCCAACATCGGCGACGTGTCGTTTCGGCCCCGGCTGGGCGCGGCGTTCAACTACAAGGGCGTGGCCGAACTGCGCGGGGGCCTGCAGCGGATCCGGTATGGCGACTCGTTCGGGCTCGACCTCACGCCGTCGATCGGGGCGGGGCTCGACTTGGCCCAGGTGTCCGTCGACTTCAGTTTCGGCGACTTCACGGGGCTCACGGCCCAAGACCTCGGCTACTCGTACCGCATTTCGGCCCAGCTCCGGCTTGAACAGCCGGGCCTGAAGCGCGGCGGGACCGACTGACGCGGCGAACCATCCCCTCCCGGCGGCGGTCTCATTGGTAGGACGCGGGCGTCTTGCCTCCGGCGGCTGTCTCATCATCTCTGCAGATCCATGACCACGAGCGACTGGATAGGGGCCGGTCTGAGCGTCGGGCTCCACGTGCTCCTCGCCCTGCTTTTTTGGACCCTCACGGCCTCGACGCCGCCGCCCCAGCAGTTGGGCTACGTGGAAGTGGAGTTTGGCGACTTCCAGGCCGGCCAGCCCGTCGACGCGACGGAGGCCGTGGAGGAGGCGGCCGCCCCGGAGGCCGAGACCGAAACCCCAGAGCCCGAAACGGAGCCGGAGGAGGCCGCCGAGCCGGAAACCGAACCGGTGGATCTCCCCGAGGAAGAAGAGTCAAGTGAGGAGACGGTGCCGCCCGAGGAGGAACAGGCCGAGCCGCCGGAGACCGAGCCGCAGCCCGAACTCGACCAGGCGGCCGATGAGCAAGAACCGAGTGAGGAGCCCGGCGACGCGACCGGCGATCCGGGCGAAGGGGCGACGGAAGAGGCCTCCGCGCCCTACAACATCGAAGGACTCGACCGCGATCCGGAGTTTGCTCCGCTTCCGGAGTACGCGGCAAATGTGAACGCTCGCATCCGCGTCCAGATCACCGTCAACCCGCAGGGCCGCATCGTTCGCCGCGTCCCGCTGATCAAGGGCAATCCACAGCTTGAGGCGGCGGTGATGGATGCGCTCCAGCGCTGGCAGTTCAATCCCCTGCCCCCGGGGGCCCCGCAGGAAAACCAGACCGGAACGGTCACCTTCACCTTCCGCCTGGAGTAGGGGGAAAGGGGGGGATCCCTACAGTCATGTCGGAGATTCCTCCACTGCGCACGTGCATGCGCGCTCCTATCTTCTCTTTGCACACACAACTCCTCCACAAACAACCACATCGATATTATGGGACGCGTCTCAGGGAAAACAGCACTTGTAACCGGCGCCGCTCGGGGCATTGGGCGGGCCGTCGCTCGCATGCTCGCCGAAGAGGGCGCGAAGGTGGCCCTCACCGACATTGACACTGAGCCGGGAGAGGAGGCAGTCGCGGCCCTCACCGCGGATGGGCACGACGCCGCCTTCTTCGAGCACGACGTGACGTCCGAGGACGACTGGTCGCGCGTGGTCGATGAAGTGCAGTCGGCCCTCGGGGGCCCCGACGTACTGATCAACAACGCGGGCATCTACCAGATCGAGCCGGTGGACGAAATGTCGGTTGACGACTGGCGCCGCCTCATGGACATCAACGTCACCGGCGTCTTTCTGGGCATGAAGCACTGCACGCCGCTGATGCGCGAGCAGGAACGAGGCTCCGTGATCAATCTGTCGTCGGTGGCAGGCCTCGTGGGGTTGTCCGGGCACACGGCCTACGGGGCGAGCAAAGGCGCCGTCCGCATCATGACAAAAGACGCGGCGATGGAGCTGGCCGACGACGGCATCCGCGTCAACTCGATCCATCCGGCGTACATCGACACGCAGATGGCCGACTACGGGGCCGAGGTACAAGGCGCGACGAAGGAAGAGCTCGACGCGATGCACCCGATTGGGCACATGGGCGAGCCGGACGACGTGGCCTACGCCGTGACGTACCTTGCGTCTGAGGAGTCGAAGTTCATGACGGGCTCCGAGCTTGTCCTCGACGGCGGCTTTACGGCGCAGTAGCGACGGTCGCGATCGACCCTTTTCATCTCTCACAACCCACACCTTCTGTCTCTATGCTCTCCATTCAGCGCATTCTCTTTCCGACTGATTTTTCTGAGGGCTCGAAGCGGGCCTTTCCACAGGCCGCCTTTCTGGCGAACTGGCACGATGCGGAGTTGCACGTGGTGAACGTGACGGGCCGCCACCAGCACGACTACGAGGAGGCCAAACATCAATTTCCGATCGGGGTTGACACGCTCAACACGTGGCTGCGGCGCCCCTCCCGGGCCAACGCGGAGACCAACTGGCCCGATCTGGGCACCATGTCCATCGTGCAAGAGCAGATCGAGTCGGCCGTGCCGGGCGAGGCGCTCGTCGACTACGCCGACGCCAACGCCATCGATCTCGTGGTGATGGGAACGCACGGCCGCCGCGGGGTGGATCGCATGCTCTTTGGGAGCGTCACGGAGGAGGTGGTGCGCACGGCGCCTTGCCCGGCCCTGACGGTCCGGGCCGACGCGGAGCGGGCGCCGGACCAGGCTGTGCGTCGGGTTCTCGTGCCCATCGACTTCTCCGACGCGTCGGTCGCGGCGCTGCGCCACGCCAAGGAGATCGCCCTGACGTACGGGGCAGAGGTGGATCTGCTCCACGTGGTCGAGACGCCCACCTACCCGTCGGCCTACGGCCTCGAATCGGTCCGCTTCCCCATGCCCGAGGTGCTGGAGCGATCCGAAGAGCAGCTCGGCGACCTGGCGCGGGAGGAGATTGGATACGAACACGTGATGGTGTCCTCCGAGGTGGGCTCGCCGGCCCGCAGCATCCTTGAGTACGTGGACGAGCAGGAGGTCGACCTCGTGGTGATCGCCACCCACGGCCGCACGGGGCTCGATCGGCTCCTGCTGGGAAGTGTCACGGAGCGGGTGTTGCGACAGTCGCCCACGCCGGTCTTCGTGGTGAAGCCGGATACGAAGTCGCTCCTGCCGAAGGCCAAAGCCTCAACGCAGGGCGCGTAGGCCCGCGTGGCGGCCCGTTGGATCGGCGGGGGGCGGGGCGCCGACGGGCCGGGGCCGCCGTGACCGGAGGAACCGCGTGCTCTTGAAGCGCGAGGACCAGCGGTCAGGCCTTTGTGGGGCTGACCGAGGAGGTCACGTGCAGGGCGACGCTCCGTCCCGGCCTTGATCGAGGGGCCTAGTCGAGGACCGGGAGGCGGTCGCGGAGCAGGGCGTCGAGGCGGGAGCGCATGTCCTTGTCCCGGATGTTGAAGGCGGGACGGTCGGTGAGCTGCTTCAGGAGGTCGACGCCCGCGGCGGTGTTGGTGGCGATGCCTGTGATGAGGTCGGGGGCGAGCATGCCGAAGGCTTCCTCGACCCCGAGGACCGCGTAGGGGTCGGAGGCGCAGAGAACAGTCATCGCGAGGGCCTCCTGCAGGGCCTCCACGGCGATGGCCCCGTTGTACGGCTCGAGGGGAGAGGCCCCGATTTCTACGACGGCCACGTCGGCGGGCGGCTGGGCCATGCGCGAGAGCAGTTGCCGCAGGGCCGTGCGGTATTCGGCGGCCGGCACCACGGTGGACGGCAGACCGACGTCGACGAAGTCGTAGCCCCAATCCGCCCCGGCGTCCTGGATGGACAGGAGGTCGCGGTAGCGCCCGGCCCCGCTCACTTTCGCCCCCACCACGCGGAGCTCCATCCGCTTCAGCCGGCGCGTCACAATGCGGGCGGCGGTGGTTTTGCCGGCGGACATCGACGTGCCGACGAACAGAATGGTGGGGACGTCGAAGGGGCGGGGCTCGACGGAGGGGAGGACGCTTTGCATCGTCACCTTCTCGCCCTGCCGCTCCACATGTCCGTGGTACTGCAGCTCGATCGGGCGTTGGACGAGGGTGGAGCGCGACTCGACGCGCCCAAAAAGCCCGGCGCGGGTGAGCGCATGCATCGTCCCGTCCGCGCCGATCGCCCGCCAGGAGCCGGTCATCTCAAGGGTGGCCTTCCGCGTGCCCAGGGCCCCCATCACGGCGTCGCCCTCGGCCACCTCCATATCACGGCCGCTGGGCAACTCGATTGCCCGGTAGCCGGAGGTGTCGGTGACGACGCCCACGACGTAGTCGCCCCCGCTCCAGTCGGACGCGGGCCGTGCGGTGAGCGTGAATGGGGTGGTGTCGAGGGCGCTGATGCGGGTGAGCGAACTGAAGATGCAGCGGTCGAAGAGAGGGGCGTCGGACATGGGAGGGGAACGGTACAACGAGAGAAAGGATGACGGGTTAGGAAGACGCCGAGGGGGGCGCCTCGGCGGGAGCGGCGGCCGGGTCGTGGGAGAGGGTCTCCGGGAGCAGGGGATGCACCAGGAGAAGGGCCAGAAGGGCGCTCCGCTCCACCATCTTGTCGAGGTAGCAGAACTCGTGGCGGGCGTGGGCCCCGTCGCCCACCGGGCCGAGGCCGTCGAGCGTGGGGGTAAATGGACTGATCGTGTTTCCGTCGGAGGCGCCTCCGGAGCGCCCCTCCGACAGGTCCACGCCGAGGAGGGAGGCGGCGTGCTGGGCCTGGGTCCACAACTCGCGCGAGGCCGGCGTTGGCTCCATGGGCGGACGCCCGATGCCGCCTTCGATGTCGAGCGCGGTGCCGTCTGTGGTGGCCTGCAGGGACCGGAGGGTGCGTTCCACCTCGTCGGCCTGCGCCTGCGTCCGGACGCGCACGTCCACCTCGGCCCGACTGGTATGGGCCACGACGTTGGGGCGCGTGCCGCCGCCGATGGTGCCCACGTTTACCGAAACGCCTGCCTCGGGATCGTTGAGGTCGTGCAGGCGCTGCACGACGTGGGAGAGTTCCAGGATGGCACTCGATCCGCTCTCGGGGTCGAGCCCGGCGTGGGCGCTTTTGCCCGTGATGCGCACCGTGAACCGGCCCGCCCCCTTCCGAGAGGTCTTCAGCTTGCCGTCGAGGCCCAGGGCGGGCTCCAGCACGAAGGCGCGGTGGGCGCAGCGAGCGAGGCGGCGGAGGGGGCGCCGCGAGGTGGGGCTGCCATTTTCCTCGTCCGAGTTGATGAACACGACCGGGACGGCGTCCGGGCGTGCGTCGGTGGCCCGGAGGGAGGCCAGTGCAAAGAGCAGTTGGACGAGGCCGCCCTTCATGTCGAAGACGCCGGGGCCGCGCACCTCGTTGCCGTCCACCTCGAACGGCATGTCGTCGAGCGTGCCCAGGGGCCACACCGTATCGCAGTGGCCGACGAGCAGCTGGATGGGGCGGCCCCGGTCCCGGTGGGCAGGGCGGGCGTAGAGGTGGCCGCCGCTCGCCTCGGCCGGCAGGTGTTGCACCTCGTAGTCCAGCGTGCGAAGGAGGCGGGCGAGGACGGCCTGCACCTCGGCCTGGGCCTCGGGCACGTCGGTGGGCGACTCGGCCCGCACCAGTGCCTCCAGCACGGCCAGCATCTGGCGCTGGTGGGCGGCCAGGTAGTCGCGAATTGAGTGGGCCAGGGAGGAAGAGGGAGCGTCTGCCATGGGACCGGGGATATGGCGAGGAGAACGGCTACTTCTCGAAGCCGGCGGGGAAGGGAAATGCATTCGCCGAGTCAATGCTGGCGTAGCGGTTCGGCGGGAGGTAGGCGAGGAGGGGGGTCTCGCGGAGGGTCTTGTTGTCGCTCTGCTCGGACACGCGCAGCGCTTTTTTGTCGACATGCACGGCCTGCACCTTGCCGATCAGGAGGCTGTTTTCGCCAAGCTCGTCCACCCGACGCTCCACTTCGCACTCCAGAAACAGATAAGCATCCTCCAAAAACACCCCCTCCACCTCTGTGGCGGCGCGAGTGGGCAACTGATCGAGGCTGGGCTTGCGCCGGGGCCCTTCGGGGGGACCCACGCGGGGCGAGGCGGCGAGGCTGGCGAGCACCACCTGCGAGGGCTTCGGAAAGCTGACCGTGAAGACGTCCTGCGCGACCGCGTTGCGGTACGTTTTGTGACGCGGCGTACACACAAAGCCGAAGTAGTCCGACCATCCCATGGGACTGGCCATGTGCTTGGGGGCCAGGTTGTAGGTGTCATCATCGTTCTGCGTACCGATCACGACCAGGGGGGCCACCATGTAGAAGCGCTCCCAGAACGGCTGGTCTGGGTCGAGGGAGACGACCGTATCGGAGTCGAGCGTGTCCATAAGAAAGCAGGAGATGATGGGAAAAGATGCAGAGGAGTGCTGCGTTCTGTATGATCAAGAACACAGGCCAAAAGTTCGTTTTTCTAATGTACCCGTTCTGCGCCCAATAAACTACAGTCCAGGCGGCTCATCTCGTGCGGGGAGGGGCCTCCTCCATCGCCTCGGAAATTTGGTCTTCGGACGTGGGGGACGCCCGCACGGCACGTGCAGGACGTCCCGCACTCAGAATCCCCGCTCTTTACTCGTTTTCGATTTCCCTCTCCCGCCATGATTCAACTCGACCGCATCCTTTGTCCGACCGACGGCACCGACTGTGCAGAGCAGGCCCGTCGTCATGCCTTCTTTCTCGCCGACGCGTGGGACGCAGAACTGCACCTGGTCCACGTGGAAGAGCGGAAGCCGCAGCTCGCCGATGTGATTGATGTCACGGAGGCCGATATTCTTGAGGACCTGCACCTGCCCTCCGCTTCCCCCAATGCCGCCCTCGACACGGTGCGGGTGAAGGAGCGGACCGTGGGGCACCCATCGGCCGCCGGGGGCATCCGGGCCTACGCCGAGGAGCGGGACGTGGATCTCATCGTGATGGGGACTCACGGGCGCCGGGGCGTAGAGCGGCTGGTGATGGGAAGCGTGGCGCAAGAGGTCGTCCGACGCGCCCCGCAGCCGGTGCTGACCGTTGGGGGGGACGGGCCGGGGCCCGGTGCGCTCGCGGACCGGCCCGCGCTGGTGCCGGTGGACTTTTCGTCACACCAGAAGCGCCTGCTGGCGCACGCCCACGACGTGGCGGCGGTGTACGAGATGGAGCTCGTGTTGCTGCACGTGGTGGAGCCCCTCAGGGTGCCGGACGCGTACGGGATGAACGTTGCGGGGCCGGGGGAAGAGCCCCTGGTGAATCGGGCCGAGGTGATTCTTGCCAACATGGTGGAGGACCTGGGCGGGGGGGAGACGACGGTCTCGCACACCGTTCGTGCGGGGCACCCGGTCGCCGGCATTCTGGACGCCGCGGACGACCTCGAGGCCGGCCTCCTGGCGATTGCTAGCCACGGACGCTCGGGCCTGGAGCGGATGCTGATGGGGAGCGTGTCGGAAACGGTCGTGCGCCGCGCCCGGTGCCCGGTCTTTACTGTCAAATCCTTTGGACGCTCGCTCGTCCCGTCCGAGGACGAGGCGCCGAGTGCGTAGCGGCACGGGGACGGGGCGAGGGGACGCGCCCCCGCGGGTGCGCCGCGATGGGGAGTTGCAGGACACACGCATCGTCCCTGCACCCGGTTTTGTCACGGAGGGGGAGAACAGGACATTCCGTTCGGGACACGCCGGCCGTCTCTACGCGGGGTGAGGAACGCGGGAAGACGGAACCTATTGCGCGTCGGACCGAACGTCCCCAAACAGTTCTCGTCGCAATCGTCTCCGCTCTGATGTCTGATCTCACTGCCCCCGACCGCACGCTGCGCACCCTGGCCCGCGCCCTCCTGGAGCCGCGCGTCATTGAAGAGAAGATGCTGACCCTGATCCGACAGGGGCGCATCGCCAAGTGGTTTAGCGGCATGGGCCAGGAGGCCATCGCCGTGGGGACAACCTCCGCCCTCGAGGATCGGGACTACCTCCTGCCGATGCACCGCAACCTGGGCGTGTGGACAACCCGCGACGTGGACCGCGAGCGCCTCTTCTGCCAGTTGATGGGCAAGGCGGGCGGCTTCACAAACGGGCGCGACCGCACCTTTCACTTCGGCCTACCGGAGAAAAACATCGTTGGAATGATTTCGCACATGGCTGCCATGTTGCCGGTGGCGTGCGGGCTGGGGCAGGCGTTCCGCTGCCGGGACGCGGACCGCGTGGCGTGTGCCTTTTGCGGCGACGGCGGCACGCGCGAAGGCGACTTCCATGAGGCGCTCAACCTGGCGAGCGTGTGGGACCTCCCGGTGATCTTTCTGGTGGAAAATAATGGCTACGGCCTCTCCACGCCCACCGAGGAGGCCGTGGCGCCCGACGACATCGCCGATGCGGCCGCGGGCTACGACCTGCCCGGTCGCGTGCTGGACGGCAACGACCTCTTTGCCGTGATGGAGGCCGTGCGCGAGGCCCGGGCGCATGCCCTGAGTGATGGTCCAATCCTATTGGAAATGAAGACCTTCCGGGTGCGGGGCCACGAAGAGGCCTCCGGCACCGCCTATGTGCCCGACGACCTGATTGCGGAGTGGAAAGAGAACGACCCGGTCGACCGGTTCGTGGGTACGGTGACGGCAGAGGGGCTCATCGAAGCGGAGGAGATCGACAGCATCCGGACCGAACTGGAGACTGAGGTGGACGAGCTGGCGGAGTGGGCGCTCGGCCAGCCCGAGGTCACGAGCACGCCCGAGGCGGAGCGCGACGCCCTGTTCGCCCCGTCCCCGGAGGGGACATCGCCTGCGCCGGACAGCGACACCGAGGAGGCCCGCTTCATCGACGCCATCCAGGAGGGGCTCCGGCAGGCGATGCAGGAGGACGAGGACGTGATCGTGATGGGGCAGGACGTGGCCGAGTACGGCGGGGTCTTTAAGGTGACGGACGGGTTCGTCGACGAGTTTGGGCCGGAGCGCGTCCGCAACACGCCCATCATCGAAAGCGGGGCGATTGGGGCGGGGCTGGGGCTGGCCGTGGAGGGGCTGCGGCCGGTCGTGGAGATGCAGTACGCCGACTTCATCACGTGCGGCTTCAATCAGACGGTCAACAACCTGGCGACGACCCACTACCGGTGGGGCCAGCCGGTGAACGTGACGATCCGCGCGCCCTTTGGTGGGGGCATCGGGGCTGGGCCGTTCCATTCGCAGTCGATGGAGGCGTGGTTCGCCCATACGCCGGGGCTACAGGTGGTGGTGCCCGCCACGCCCCGCGACGCGAAGGGGCTGCTGCAAACGGCGATCCGCGAGCCCAATCCGGTGCTCTTCTTCGAGCACAAGAAGCTCTACCGCTCCGTGCGCGGCATGGTGCCGGATGAGCCCTTTTCCCTGCCGCTGGGGCAGGCGCGGATTGCGCGGGAGGGGAGCGACGCCACCATCGTCACCTACGGCGTAGGCGTGCACTGGGCGCTGGCGGAGGCCGAGCATCAGGCCGAGGCGAACGGCGCGGAGCTGGAAGTGGTGGATCTCCGTACCCTGGTGCCGTGGGACCGCGAGACGGTGATCGACTCGCTGGAGAAGACCAATCGCCTGCTGGTCCTACACGAAGCGACGCGTACGGCCGGCTTTGGGGCCGAGTTGGCCGCGGAGTTGGGCGAGGCCGGATTCCAGTTGCTGGATGCGCCCGTCACGCGGGTCGCGGCGGCAGACCTTCCGGTGCCGTTCGCCAAGCCGCTCGAGGACGAGATCTTTTCGGCGAAGGCACGGCTGCGGCCGAAAATAGAAGAGCTTCTGAGGTTCTAGGGGAAGTCGACGAGACGAGGCCTCGGTGAAGAACGGGTTGTAGAACCACGCGGCGGGAACTGTGCAGACGGTAGGGCATGACACGGGTGACTTCAAATACAACAGCGTCACCGCAACAGTGAGGACTCGACGAGATGACTGCGTTTCTGTGCCTCAGTGGAGGGTGAGGCGCCAATAAAACCAATACGAGGACTGCATGCAGCACGGAACCATTAAGTTTTTCGACAGCGAGAAAGGATTTGGTTTCATCGAACCGGAAGAGGGTGGCGATGACGTCTTTCTCCACGTAAGCAATATCACCGGCGCGACCCGCGGCGAAGACCTGTCCGAGGGCCAGTCGATGGCTTTTGAAACCGAGCGGACGGAGAAGGGCCTGAGCGCCCTGAACGCCTCCCCGGTTGGATAGCCCCGACCTCCGACTTTGCGTCGGCAGAAGTTGAAGCCCGTCCGGTCCCGGACGGGCTTTTTCTGTTTGGGGGCGGTTGAGGCGTTTCGACTGTGATCGCGGGCCGTTATGTTTTGGGCGACGCGCCCACTTTCCTCGCCAACGCCCCTGGTTCCGTGACGTGGCCCTCCCGTCAACAGGCGATTGCGTGGTTTCTGGCACCGGTTCTGTTGCTAACGGTCGCTGGGGTGCACTCGTACCTCGTGGAGGCGAAGAATCAGACGCCGTGGGAGGGCGGCGGCTTTGGGATGTTCTCGACGATGGACAAGCGGCAGGCACGGTTCGTGCGGTGCACGCTCATCACCCCCGAGCGGGCCGTGCCGGTGCCGACGCCCTCGCACCTCGACCCGTACGTCGAGCGGATGCGGGCCCGTCCCACTGAACTACGCGTCCGCCGCCTCGCGCAGTTCCTGGCACGGGCAGACTGGGTGCGGGCCGAGGCGTCGGCGGTCGACACGACGATTGGTGCTCCGGACCGCCCAGCGGGGCTCTATCGCTACCAGCCGCCGTACGAAACGGCGGACCGCCCGGTGGCGACGGTGGAGACCGTTCGCGTGGAGGTCTGGCGGGCGCGGTTCCGGTCGGAGCCCTATCAGTTAGCGGCCGAGCCGCTTGTCCGAGCGACCCGCGCCCCAGACGACCCGTCGTAAACTCTCGCGATCTGCCGTCTCTTTGTCTCCCCGCCGAGTGCTGTGGATTTGTTTTCTGACTCCTCCATGGGGGCTGCCTGGGCCCGTCTCCGATCCGACGGGCGGGCCGTCGGCCAGTGGGTCGAGCAGCGGGAAGCGATCGAACTCGTGGCGCCGCTCACGCTCATCCTGCTTCTCCTGTATCCGGGCGTTCTTCCGGAGACGCGGGCAGGCCTGCAGCTGGGGGCGGTGGCGGGGTTTCTGTACCGCCCGCTGCGGCGCGTGCCCGCCTACTGGTGGGCCCTGGCCGCGCTGATGGGGCTCTACTGCGTGCTCACGTGGCACGACGCCGACAACCACAAGTACCTGATCACCTACTGGTGCGTGGCCGTGGGCCTCGCCTGCCGGGCCGACGACACGGAGCAGGCACTGCGGGTGAACGGGCGGCTGCTGGTGGGGCTGTGCTTCCTGCTGGCCGTGGGGTGGAAGCTGCGGACGCCCGATTTTCTCACGGGCGAGTACTACCAGCACGCCATGCTCACCGACGACCGCATCACGCGGGCCGCCCAGCTCCTCGCCGGAATGGACGCCTCCACCTTCAACGCGAACCAGATGGCGATCTCGAATCTAAAGGCGTATTCGAGCGCGCTGGACCGGGTCGCGCTCGACGGGCCGGCGGTGGTGCGCAGGCTCTCCATCGGCATGGTGGCCTGGACGCTGGCCATCGAATCGGCCATCATCGGGAGTTTCCTGTGGCCCGGGCGCTCCCGGTGGGCGGCGCTGGGACGCGACCTGTCGCTCCTCACCTTCGCGGCCACGACCTACGCACTGGCCAACGTGGGCGGCTTCGCCTGGATCTTGCTCATCATGGGCGTGGCGCAGGTGCGCCCCGAGCGGGCCCGGTGGCGCCTCGCGTACCTGGCCGTCCTTGGCCTCGTCATTCTGTACCAGATCGGGCCCATGGCGCTTCTGGTCTCGTGGGTGGGCTAGCGCAGCGCGGGGCTATTCCTGGTCCGAAAAGTCGCGGTGGCCGAAGTAGTGGAGCACGTACTTGATCTTCGAGGCCTTGGCCGGGCCGAAGCCGGGCAGGTCCTGCAGGCGCGTCTCGATGGTGTCGAGGTCCGCCCCGTCGTTCCATAGGTTGGCGGCGTTGCCGTCGTACTCGTCTGCGATGATGCCGGCCACTTCCTGCGTGTTTTCCGCCATCTTGTTGGTGAAGCGGTGTACGGCGGGGGACTCCGAGAAGTGGTCCTGGAAGGTATCGAAGTCCATCTCCGCGATCTGGCCCATGTCGAGGTGCCCGAGGCGGTCCTTGAGACGGAGGGGGCCGGTGAAGGCGCTTTCGGCCCGGACGCGCTGGTCGTAGAGCAGGCCCAGGAGGGCGGCGTTTGGGTCCCCGCGGAGGCGGTCGTCGTCCTCAACGTCGCCGGTGAGGGTGCCCTCTTCCTTGAACCGGTCCATCATGCGGACGAGGCCACCGGAGAGGTCGCTGTAGTCGATGTGGCTGATCTCAACTGCCATTTTCAGGGGGGAAGGTTGGGAAGTGAAAAGGCGGAGCGTGACTTCGAACGTACGAAGCGAACCGAGTACGGTAAAGGGGCGCTGCGTGAAGCTCAAGAAATCATTTGCTGGTGCCGGCCGGGGCGCTCCTCCCGACGGCCTCATTCGGCCAGCCAGCGGGCGGCGTCCTCGGCAAAGTAGGTGAGGATAAGGTCCGCCCCGGCGCGGCGAATGCCGGTGAGGGCCTCCATCGCGCACTTCCGGCGGTCGAGCCAGCCGTTCTGGGCGGCCGCGGTGATCATGGCGTACTCGCCGCTCACATTGTAGGCGGCCACGGGCACGTCGCTGTGTTGCTGCACGCGATGGATGACGTCGAGGTAGGGGAGGGCGGGCTTCACCATCACCATGTCGGCCCCCTCGTCCAGGTCGAGCATGAGTTCGCGCACGGCCTCCTCGCCGTTCGCCGGGTCCATCTGGTAGGTGTCCTTGGTGTCCGGAATGTCCTTGTCCGGCGTGGCGGCCTTGTCTTCCGGTGCCGAGTCGAGCGCGTCGCGGAAGGGGCCGTAGTAGGACGACGAGTATTTGGCAGTGTAGGACAGGATCGCCGTGTCCGTGTGTCCGGCGTCGTCGAGCGCCTCCCGGATCAGGCCCACGCGCCCGTCCATCATGTCGGAGGGGGCCACGATGTCGGCGCCGGCCTCGGCGTGGAGCACGGCCATCTTGCGCATCACGTCGATCGTGGCGTCGTTTTGAATCTCGCCGTCGCGCACAATGCCGTCGTGGCCGTCGCTGTTGTAAGGGTCGAGGGCCGTGTCGGTGATGACTATCAGCTCCGGCACGGCGTTCTTGAGCGCCCGGATGGCGTTCGGGTACAGGTGGTCCGGCTCCAGGGCATGGGCGGCGTCGGGTGTCTTCTGGGCGTCCGGGATGGCGGGGAAGAGGGCCACGGCCGGGATGCCGAGGGTGTGGAGCGTTTCGGCCTTGTCCACGAGCCGATCAATCGTGTGGCGGTGGGTGCCGGGCATCGACGAGACCTCCTCGCGCTCGTTCGTTCCGTCCATCACGAAGAGCGGGGCGATCAGGTTGTCGGTCGTGAGCCGCGTCTCCCGCGCCATGCGGCGGATGTTCTCCGTGCGGCGGAGGCGGCGGGGGCGGAG